>NZ_VFTH01000022.1:0-93501 GCF_006439375.1 Mesorhizobium sp. B4-1-1 | reverse complement strand
ACCTCGATCTTCACCTTGGGCAGGAAGTCGACGACATATTCGGCGCCGCGATAAAGCTCGGTGTGACCCTTCTGGCGGCCGAAGCCCTTGGCTTCGGTGACGGTGATGCCTTGCAATCCGGCCTCCTGAAGCGCTTCCTTCACTTCGTCCAGCTTGAATGGCTTGATGATCGCTTCGATCTTTTTCATGTAAAAAGTGGCCTCCACTGCCAAGAAGACGGGTTGTGTGCCCCGCTTGCGCCTCCATCAAGCAGGAACCGTGCCAATCCTGAGGAGCGCAGGCGGCGAGGGGCGTTTTCGAGCCCATGCCGCGTCCGGATGCACATTCGCGTCATCCGCTGCATCGCATGCGTCATGGACGCCCAAACCCTATACATCGCCCCTCCTCACCTCTGCACAAAAAATGGGCAGACAGCGCAACTTGCAAGCAGAACCCCTCTCGGACGCGATGGCATGTGCAAGATAATGCCGCAATCGCGCTGGTTTGCTTCGAACCGAAAACTGGACAATGCTTGATCGCATGGAGATCGGCAATCCCATGCACAGTGAACTTCTGTCGCCGGCCGAAATGGCCGAGGCTGACAGGCTGACAATCGCGGCCGGGCCGCTCGACGGCTATCGCTTGATGCAACGTGCCGGCGAGGCGGTCGCTGCCGTCGTGCTGGCGCGCTACCCTGGCGCGAAGAGGGTCCACGTGCTGTGCGGCCCCGGCAACAATGGCGGCGACGGCTATGTCGTGGCGCGGCTGCTTGCCGAGGCGGGCGTGGATGTAGCCCTGTGGACATCGGGCGAACCGCGGGCAGGCAGCGATGCCGCGCTTGCGGCGGCTGACTGCACTCTGGAGCGGCACCTGCTTTCGGCCTTCACCGCGGAGGCTGGCTCGCTGGTTGTCGATGCGATCTATGGCGCAGGCTTGTCGAAACCGCTGTCCGGCGACGCCAGGGGCGCGGTCGACATCGTGACGGCGATGAACCTGCCGGTTGTCGCGATCGATCTGCCTTCGGGCGTCTCCGGCGAAAGCGGCGAGGTGCTCGGCGAGGCATTCCGCGCGGTCCTCACGGTGACCTTCGCCCGAAAAAAGCCCGGCCATCTTCTGCTACCTGGCCGAGAACGATGCGGCGAGGTCGTGTTGGCCGACATCGGCATTCGCGACGAGATCATCGACGAGATCGCGCCGCGCGCCTTCGAGAACCGGCCCGGGCTCTGGATCGCGAGCTTTCCCGCGCCAGCCGTCGACACGCACAAATACAGGCGCGGCCATACAAGCGTCTTTTCGGGCGGACCATCCGCGACCGGCGCGGCGCGCCTTTCGGCGCTTGCGGCAGCTCGAAGCGGGGCAGGGGCCGTCACCGTGCTTTCGCCGGCGAACGCCATGCAGGTCAACGCGGCGCATCTTACCTCGATCATGCTGCGCAAGGTCGACGCGATCGAGGACGTGCACGACCTTATCGGCGATCGCAGACCATCCGCCTTCGTCCTCGGCCCCGGCTTCGGCATCGGCATCGGCGACAAGGCGCGCGATTTCACTCTTGCCGTGCTCGCCAGGAACCGCCGGGACGGCGGCGTCGAGGGACTTGTGCTCGACGCCGACGGCATCACGTCTTTTCGCAACGCGGCCTCGACGCTGTTCGAGGCCGCCGGCAGGGCTGGCGCGCCGGCCCTGATCATGACACCGCATGAGGGCGAGTTCGGCAGGCTGTTTGCGGACATTGCGGGTGACAAGGCTCTGTCCAAACTGGCCAAGGCGCGCGAAGCTGCGCGCCGCGCCAACGCCGTGATCGTCTATAAGGGTGCCGACAGCGTGATCGCCTCGCCGGACGGCCGCGCCGCGATCAACAGCAACGGCGCGCCCTGGCTCGCCACCGCCGGCTCGGGCGACGTGCTGGCGGGCATCATTGCCGGGCTCCTCGCGCAAGGCATGCCGGCCTTCGAAGCGGCTTGCGCCGGGGTCTGGATCCACGCCGAGACCGGCAGCCGTTTTGGGCCGGGCTTGATCGCCGAGGATCTGCCTCTGGCCATGGTGCCGGTTCTTCGCGAACTGGCGGAGAGCGCTGTCCGATGAAACGGCTGATGCTCTCTATCGTAGTCTTTCTCCTGGCTCTATTCGCGACGCAGTCGGCGCGCGCCGCCGACCGCCCGATCACCATCGTCGACGACCCGCGCATCATCGCCACGCTCGACGCCAGGGGATACGGTTTCGCCGGCCTGTTCGGCGTCGACGGCAGCGACGACCTGAAATCCCTCTACGACGAGGCGCCCGCCTACCACGCCATCGTCGACACGGTGGCCGGCGATGTCGCCGCGTTGCGCGGCGACATGAAGACTGGCGGCCGCACTCTCTACGAAGTGACCGACGGCAATGTCGGCCGCATCATCGACATGCGCTGGCTGAAGACGAACGCCGCGCGCTTCCGCCTTGTCGGCGTCGTCAACCGGCTCGACCGGCGCGACTTCGCAGCACTTGGCAACGAGACAGGCTGCGGCGAGGTGCGGTTCATCTATCGCCTGGCCTACAGCTTCAAGAAGAACGGCAAGCAACTGGCCTCGCGCCTGCCGTTCAACTTCAGCGCGATATACCGCGTCGCTCAAGACGCCGATGGCGGCTGCGTGGGCGCTGCCGGCCGCTGGACGCCGCAGCTCGACGAAACGGTCGATGCCGGCTGGCTGACCGGAGGACCGCTTGAAAAGGCCTCGCTATCCTTCAAGCAGCTCGAGCTCAACGCGCAGGTTGTGCGCTTTCCTTCCGGCCAGGAAACCGAGTTCGGCGGCCAGGCCGCTTACCTGATGCGCATCTTCAGCATCGACGGTTCGACGGTCGGCGAAAAGCCGCTGGAAAATACGCCGGACACGGCCCGGCTTGCCGAGGATGCTGACCTCAAAGCACGGCTTGCCGACTATGTTCGCGCCAATACCGCGGCGGTCGATCTCGGCGTCTACGAAATCCCGGATGAATTTCTCGCCCGAAAAGTCATCTCCTGGTCGACCTTCGGCAGCGCCAGGCAGGCCAACCACCCGTTCACGCCGCTGTTCGACCCGAAGGACTTTGCCGGGCTCGACTATTCCAAGCTGAAACTGGTACGCACGCCGGACGCTCTGGTCGAGCGGCTCGACAACGGCGCCTGCCAGGGTTGCCACCAGGCGGGCTCGACCGCCGGCTTCCATTTCATCGGTCTGGACGACGCCACGACCTCGCCGTTGAACCGTATCGAGGTCGGCATCTCGCCGCACCTCCACGCCGAAATTCCGCGCCGCGAGGCGTGGCTCAAGGCGACCGCCGAGGGCAAGCAGCCCAACCGTTTTCGCCCGCTTTCCTTCGCCCCGCCCGCCGCCTGGAAGGACACGGGCGAGGCTGCCTATGCGCCGGCCGAAACGGCGATGCCATGCCTGATACCGGAAGACGCAGGCCGCTTCGGCAGCACCTGGCAATGCGGCGCCGGCACGGTCTGCACGCCGATCGCGACCGCTTCTGGCGTGAGAACCACGCTCGCGCAATGCCTGCTGCCCAAGGAGAGCGACAAAATATTTTCCGGCCATCCATGCCTGACCGGTACTATCGCCAGCAATGCGGCGCAGCCTTTCAACGACCGCTACAAGGTCACCGGCCAGTTTGCCGCCTTCGCGCCGGCGATCTCGCGCACCGCCTATACCTGCCGGCCGCCGAAGATCGGCGTTCCAGGCGGCTTCGCCTATCGCGCCTGCGATGACAAGGATCGCGCCTTCGCCGCCTTCAAGCCCGGCAAGCCGAAGCCCAGCGAGATCTGCGGACTGGTCGGCGGCAAGAAGTTCGACATCTGCGTTGCCACCAACAATTTCGACCAGTGTCTCGGTGGCGCCGTCAATCGCGGCAACCGTCCAGCCTGCTCGGCCGATCATTTCTGCCGCGAGGACTATATGTGCCAGTCGCTGCCGGCGGACACGCCGGGTGCTGCCAAGGTCAGGGGTATCGGCTTCTGCTCGCCGACCTATTTCATTTTCCAGATGCGCATCGACAACCATGCGACGCCATGGGCGACCACGGCTCGCGCGAGCCTAGGCGCGGGTTTCGGAGCGGCGGCCGAGGAATAGGTCAGGCGAATTGCGGCGCGTTTTTTCGGACCGCTGCCGCAAGCGCCTCGCGAACCCTGTCTTCAGTCACTGCGCGCGTGTTCTCCACCCAACCCGGCGTCGAAATCGGCGGCTCGAGGAAGATCACCTGCTCGTTGACCGGACCGTGCACATAGGCTCGGTTCGAACCGTAGATGAGCACGCACGGACCGCCCAGCGCGCCGGCGGCATGGGAAATGCCGCCGTCGACGCCAAGAAAGACGGTCGAGGCCGCGATCTGGCACATCGCTTCCGCAATATCGGGTGTGGAGGTGAAATCGATCGCCTCAGGCAGTCGCGCCTTTATTTCCGCCGCGGCCTGCCGCTCGCGCGGCCCGCCGATGAGCCAAACCGACCAACCGCGGGCAGCATGGTCGCGCGCGACCGAGACGAAGCGTTCGACCGGCCACGAGCGCTTGTTGGCAAAATCCGAAGTGTAGAGCGCGAGCGCAGGTTTCGCCGGATCGATTCCGTTGCGCCGACGCCAGCCGGAAAGCTCCTCGGCGGAGACCACCAATTGCGGAGCCGGCAACGGTCGGTCTTCGTCCGGCGTTTTGCCGAGACGTGCGATTGCGCAGACCTGTTCCGCCAGCCGCGTCTTGCGCGGGCCGAAGGCCACCATCGCCTTCAGCCAACCTGCAGGCAGTCGGTTGACGATGCCGAACTGGAACTCGCGCGGATAGCCGATGCGTTCCGGTATTCCGGCAAGCCACGGCACCAGCGAGGCCTTGGTGCTGCTGGTGAGCATATAGGCCGCCTGATAATCCTCTTCGCGCAGTGTTCGCGCCAGGCGCGCCCGCTCTTCCAGCCCTGGCTTCCAGTCCTTCTCCGCTATCCAAATCTTGCGAACATGCGGCATCAGCCCCGCCAGCGGTGCGGC
The DNA here is from genome assembly GCF_006439375.1 of Mesorhizobium sp. B4-1-1. Taxonomy (NCBI): domain Bacteria; kingdom Pseudomonadati; phylum Pseudomonadota; class Alphaproteobacteria; order Hyphomicrobiales; family Phyllobacteriaceae; genus Mesorhizobium; species Mesorhizobium sp. B4-1-1. The sequence goes on along the minus strand of NZ_VFTH01000022.1, from coordinate 88,539 downwards.
GATCCTCGAGGTGATGATGTCGATCGGCTGCCCCGGGAATCTCTCGGCGACGATCTGGATAGCCGCGTGGCAGCGGATGAAGTCACCGATCGCCGGCAGACAGAAAACCAGGATGGGGCGCAATGCGCGATACCTTCTCGATCCGGAACGGCCATCGCCGACGGGAAATGCCTGCATGATTTGTCACGGAAGCGCTTCGCCATCAAGAATGCGGTGATAGAGCTCGACATAGGCTTTTGCGGCCTTCTCGATCGGAAACCGGTCTGCCGCGGATTCACGGCATCTTTGCGCCGGCAAACCGCCGATTTCGCCGAAACCGCGCGCGAACTCCTCGTCCGTGTCGAAGAAGCGGCCGGTATCGGCATCGACGGTTTCGGGCAGCGCGCCGCGTGCCGTCGTGAGGACCGGCGTGCCGCACAGCATGGATTCGACCGGCGCATTGCCGAATGGCTCTTCCCACGAAATCGGGTTCAGAAAGGCCTTGGTCTCGCCCAGCAGGCGCACCTTCGGTTCGCCATCGACCATGCCGTGATAGCGGAAGCGGGGCGACAGGCTTTTGAAGAAGACACCCTCGCGGCGGGTCTTGCTGCGGCCAAGCAGCTTCCAGCGCGAGCCGCCGGCGATATCGAGCTTGAAATCGTATTTTCTCGCGAGGTCCACCGCGCGGTTGAGACCCTTTCCGGCCCGCGCGATGGCCGCCATGAAAAACAGATGGTCGTTCTTCGACGGCGCCAGGCGATAGGCATCGACCGGAAAGCCGTTGTAGACGAAGGTCTTGCGGCCATGCAACTCGGCATGGCGGGCGCTGATGAAGCTCCAGTTCGGCTGCGGCCTCGGGTAATCCGGCAGGTGGCCGCGCTCGGTGTTGAGCGTCGGAAACGGAACTTCGACCTTCCAGGCATGCAGATGGACGATGTCGGTGTCCTTGGGAACGGCCGCGCGGCACTCGTCATTGGTCACCGCGTGGCGGACCTCGCACATCGGATGCGACGACCCCGGGCCGGCAATCAACGTCACGTGATGTCCCATCTTGACCATTTCCGTGGTCAGCCATTCGACCTGCCGCTGAATGCCGCCATAGCCTTTGCACGGAATAAGGCCCTGGGCCGCAAGCGTTATTCGCATTTCGTCCCCGCGCTCATGTTAGCGGTTGTCGTCCTTTCGGCTGATGGAGGCATTTTCACAGCGGGATGTTGTCGTGCTTCTTCCAGGGGTTCTCCATATCCTTGTTGCGCAGCATGCGCAGCGCGCGCGCCACGCGGCGCCGGGTCGAATGCGGCATGATCACCTCGTCGACATAGCCGCGTTCGGCGGCAACGAAAGGCGACAGGAAGCGATCCTCGTAAGTTTTTGTATGGGCGGCGATTTTCTCCGGATCGCCGATGTCCTTGCGATAGATGATCTCGACCGCGCCCCTGGCGCCCATCACGGCGATCTGCGCCGTCGGCCATGCATAGTTCATGTCGCCGCGCAGATGCTTCGACGCCATCACGTCATAGGCGCCGCCATAGGCCTTGCGGGTGATCACGGTGATCTTCGGCACGGTCGCCTCGGCATAGGCAAAGAGCAGCTTCGCGCCATGCTTGATCAGCCCGCCATATTCCTGCGCGGTGCCCGGCAGGAAGCCCGGGACGTCGACGAAGGTGACGATCGGAATAGAAAAACAATCGCAGAAGCGCACGAAACGCGCCGCCTTGCGGCTGGCGTCGGAATCGAGCACGCCTGCCAGCACCATCGGCTGGTTGGCAACGAAGCCCACCGTGCGGCCGTCGACCCGGCCGAAGCCGGTGACGATGTTTTTGGCAAAGCTCTGCTGGATCTCAAAGAAATCGCCCTCGTCGGCAACCTTCAGGATCAGTTCCTTGATATCATAGGGTTTATTGGCATTGTCCGGGATCAACCGGTCGAGCGACAGGTCGTGGTCCGTCACCGACTGGTAGCACTCGACCTCGGGAATTTCGGCGGTGTTGGAAGCCGGCAGCAGATCGACCAGCCGGCGCATCTGCAAGAGCGCCTCGACGTCGTTGTCATAGGCGCCGTCGGCGATCGAGGACTTGGTGGTGTGGACGGAAGCGCCGCCGAGGCTTTCGGCGGTCACCGTCTCGTTGGTCACCGTCTTCACCACGTCCGGCCCGGTGACGAACATGTAGGAGGTGTCGCGCACCATGAAGATGAAATCGGTCATGGCGGGCGAGTAGACGTCGCCGCCAGCGCAGGGACCCATAATCAGCGAGATCTGCGGAATGACCCCGGAGGCGAGCACGTTGCGCTGGAATATCTCGGCATAGCCGCCGAGAGCCGCCACGCCTTCCTGGATGCGCGCGCCGCCGGCGTCATAGAGGCCGACGATCGGCGCGCGATTGCGCAGCGCCATCTCCTGGACTTTGATGACCTTCTCCGCATGCGCCTCCGACAGCGAGCCGCCGAACACGGTAAAATCCTTGGCGAAGATATAGATCGGGCGACCGTTGACGGTGCCCCAGCCGGTGACGACGCCGTCGCCGGCGATCTTGGTCTTCTCCATGCCGAAATCGGTCGAGCGGTGCTCGACATACATGTCGAATTCCTCGAACGAGCCCTCGTCGAGGAAGACCTCGATACGCTCGCGAGCGGTGAGCTTGCCCTTCTTGTGCTGCGCCTCGATGCGGTCCTTGCCGCCGCCCATGCGGGCAATCTCGCGGCGACGCTCGAGTTCCTTCAGCACGTCTTTCATCGCTGGTCCCCAAAACGGATAAGTGATTTGTGGTAATCGCCAGGATAGGGGAGCGCAAGCGCCCTCATTTTTGTTGCACTGCAACATGAAGCCCCTTGCATTTCGGGCCGGACTCGGCCATATGCAGCGGCATAGGCGCTTGGGCCGGGACGAATCCGGCCTTCTCGACGAATGAGACTGGTTGCGTCTGTTTTCCCTCTTTCCGGCAAATCGGCCCTGGTCGATCGGCAAGCTGGCGAAAAAGCCCCGAGGCATGATGCTTGCGGGCACGACAGCGCAGCCGCGCGGACGATCGTCCGCCGCCTTGTCGTTCCATGATAATTTATCCGACGGCAGGTTGCGCCCTGCCGCAATTGATGTTTGCGGCCACAAGGCCGCGTGAAAGAAGAATATTTTGACCAACGAAAACATAGCGGAACTGAGCGGTTTCGCCGCACTTGGTATTTCGGGCGCGTTGCTGAAGGCCACTCATGCCGCCGGCTTCGCCGATCCCAAGCCGATCCAGATGCAGGCGATCCCGCCGCAGTTGGAAGGCCGCGACATTTTTGGCATCGCCCAGACCGGCTCCGGCAAGACCGCGGCCTTTGCGTTGCCGATCCTGTCCAAGATCATCGGCCTCGGCACCAAGCGCCGACCGAAGACGACGCGTGCGCTCATCCTGGCGCCGACGCGCGAACTCGCCGTGCAGATCGAGGACACCATCAAGATCCTCGCCAAGGGCGCGCATGTCTCGACCGCGCTGGTGCTCGGCGGCGTCTCGCGCTTCAGCCAGGTGAAGAAGGTTGCGCCCGGCGTCGACATTTTGATCGCCACGCCCGGCCGCCTGACCGACCTGGTGCGCGAGGGCGACCTTATCCTCGCCGACACCAAATGGCTCGTCCTCGACGAGGGCGACCGCATGCTCGACATGGGCTTCATCAACGACGTCAAGCGCATCGCCAAGGCGACCGCGCCGGACCGCCAGACGGCACTGTTCTCGGCCACCATGCCCGATGAGATCGCAGAGCTTGCCAAGGGCTTGCTGAAGAACCCCGTCCGCATCGAAGTTTCGCCGCAAAGCACCGCGGCAGCCGAGATCGTGCAGAGTGTGGTGCTCGCCCGCACCAAGCAGAAGCGCCAGGTGCTGTCCAGGATGCTCGCCGACGAGGCAATGCGCTCGGTGATCGTGTTCTCGCGCACCAAGCATGGCGCCGACCGCGTCACCAAGGACCTGGCCCGTGACGGTTTCGAGGCTGCCGTCATCCACGGTAACAAATCGCAGAACGCCCGCCAGAAGGCGCTCAACGATTTCCGCGATGGCTCGGTTCGCATCCTGGTCGCCACCGACATCGCGGCGCGCGGCATCGACGTGCCCGGCATCAGCCATGTCGTGAATTTCGACCTGCCGGATGAGGCGGAAAGCTACGTCCATCGTATCGGCCGCACCGGCCGCAACGGCAGGGACGGCATTGCGATCACGCTTTGCGATCCTTCGGAGAACGCCAAGCTGCGGCAGGTCGAGCGTATCATCCGCATGAAGCTGCCGGTCGTCGCCGATCACCTCGGCAGCCCCGATCCGCAGCGCGACCCCAGGGAAAAGACCGAGCGTCATTTCGAGCCGGCCAATGACCGCGAGCATCACGGCGCCCGCCGCGATGGCCGCCGCCCTGGCAACGGTGGCGACAACAAGCGTTTCGGCGGTAAGCCTCATGGCGAGCGCGCTCCGAAGCCGCAGGGCGAACGCCCGGCTGCCGCCAAGCCGAATGGCTCGAGCAAGCCTGACGGCTTCAAGCGCTTCAAAGGCAATAACAAGCGCCGCTTCGGCGGCAAGCGTCCGGCGAACAGGGCCGCTTGAGCCCATCAGAACCACGCGAACAGGAACGGCCGGAGCGATGCTTCGGCCGTTTTTCATTTCACTGGCCTGACTTAACTGGCTTGCCTTTCACTGGCCTGACTGCTGCTGCATCAGCGCCTTCACCCACACCACGATGCGCTGGGTGAGAAAGGCCGTGGTCTGCGGCGACAGCACATCGCCGGCGATGACGTGATTGTCCGGATCGCCGGTGTCGTCGACCGGCACCAGCTCGTGCGGAGCACCCCAGCGTCCGGCAATCTCGCGCGTGCGGTCGGGTCGCACCACCTTGTCGGAGTCGGAGAAGATGAACAGCGCGGGGATCGTCGCCTTCTCGACCGGCGCGGCATAGGCGAGTTCCGTGAGCGCGGCCATCGGCAGCACCGCCTTCATGGGGTATCTGGTGGTCCAGAATTTTTCGTGCAGCGCGTTGCGCGGGGGGAAACTGCGCTCCTTGCCACCGATGAGCTCGGCGAGTTGCCCGCCCCAGGGCATGGTCAGCAACTCGGCGCCGGAGGCTTTGACGCCGAAATTGGGCGAGATGAACGCGATCGCGGCAACATCGTCCGAAGCGCTCGGCTGCGTTGCGGCCCACGCCGCCAGCGAGCCTCCGGTCGAGGTTCCGATGACGATCACCTTGTCGCCGATGGCGCGGCCGATGGCCAACGCCTCCTCATAGTCGTTGATCCAGGCATTGACGCTGCCTTGCGCCATTGCCGCGCCGTCCTGGCCGTGACCGGTCAGGCGCGTGTAGAAGAGGTTGGCATCCAGTTCATCCGCAATGTCGTCCGGCAAGGGGCGGACCTCGCCCTTCGAGGCGGAAAAGCCGTGGATATAGACGATGGCCAAGGGCGTCTTGGCATGGACCATCGGGTTTGCCCAGATGATCTCCTTGTCGAGCCCGTCGCGGATGTCGGGCATGGCAGCCTCTTCACGCGCCAGATAGGCCTGCGGATCGTCGCCGATCGCCGACGGATTGAAACGGATTGTCGTATCGACCGACACGCGCGGGCCAAGGAAGAAACCGGCGACCAGGACGACTGCAAGGCCAAGCTCCGCAAGCACGATCCGCCGCCCCATTACAGTCTCCAAGCAATGATTCTCAACCTATGGCCGTCCCCGCCGGCAGGCAATCGCTGTTTCGCCGGCTTATGTTGGCCTGTCGTCGTCGGGCGGATCTTTTTTGCCGGGCAGCCTGCGGTCGAAATGCAATGGCCGCCCCCACCAGTGGGTGGTGAGACCGATGACGAACCGGCAGATCGGCCGCGGCAGCAGGCTGAGCAGCTTCAGGGGCAAGCTTACGTGGTACGGGAAGGTGACTTCGAAGCCACCCTTCCTGATGCCGCGGGCCATGCGGCGCGACGCGCGATGCACAGGCATGAGGCCCGGCATCGGCAGCTTGTTCTTTTCGGTCAGCGGCGTGTCGACGAATCCCGGATTGATGACCTGAACGCGGATGTTCATCTTGTCGAAGTCGTATTTCAGCGACTCCGCCAGGATGTTGATGGCGGCCTTGGTGCCGCCATAGGCCGCCGTGGTCGGCCAGCCGGAATAGGCGGTGACCGATCCGACCAGCACGACATGGCCGCGTCCGCGCACGCGCATATGCTCGACGACCGGCACCACGCCGTTGACGATGCCGAAATAGTTCACGGCGAAGGAGCGATGGAAATCGCGCACCACCAGGTTCTCGCCGGGTGTGGCGATATAGTTGCCGGCGTTGAAGACGGCAAGCACGATCGGCCCCATCTGTTCTTCGATCGCGGCGGCCGCGCGCGCCATGCCGTGCTCGTCGGTCACGTCACAGGGAAAAGACTTCACATGCCCGGACATCTGCGCCGTTTCCACGATCAGCGTGTCGGCTGGATCTTCCGGCAGCGACGTCACCGCGACGGCATAGCCTTGATTGGCGAGATCCTTGGCCAACGCTCGGCCAAGGCCGCTGCTGCCGCCTGTGATCCAGGCGACACCGTCTTTCGGATTGGCCCGGTAGAGTGCCATGGGATGTCCTGCGAATGTTCCGGTTTGCTCTAGCGGCGGAGAAATCGGTTGAAAAGAGCGGTTTTGCGTATGGCGTTGAAATGATCGCGAGCATTGCACCATCCGGAATGCGACTGGACCAGGCAAAATCTTGCCTTGAAACCGCGGCTTCCGGTTTTTAGGGTCTCGCCGCACACATGAAGGAATCCCGCATGCCCCGTTCTGTGATCGAAGCGATCGGCAACACGCCCCTGATCCGGCTCAACAAGGCCTCGGAAGCAACCGGTTGCGAGATCCTCGGCAAGGCCGAGTTCATGAATCCAGGGCAATCGGTGAAGGATCGCGCGGGCCTGTTCATCATCCGCGATGCCGAACAGCGTGGGCTCCTGAAGCCTGGCGGGCTTATCGTGGAAGGCACTGCCGGCAACACCGGCATCGGCTTGACGCTAGTCGCGAAGGCACTCGGCTACCGCACCGTGATCGTCATCCCCGACACGCAGAGCCAGGAAAAGAAGGACACGATCAAGATCCTGGGTGCGGAGCTCATCGAGGTGCCGGCCGTGCCCTACAAGAACTCCAACAATTACATAAAACTGTCCGGCCGCCTTGCCGGGCAACTGGCGCGCTCGGAGCCGAACGGCGCGATCTGGGCCAACCAGTTCGACAATGTCGCCAACCGCGACGGCCATATCCGCACGACCGCGCAGGAAATCTGGGCTCAGACCAACGGCAAGATCGATGGCTTCGTCTCGGCCGTCGGCTCCGGCGGCACGCTCGCCGGTGTCGCGCTCGGGCTCAAGGGCAAGAGCAAGGACGTCAAGATCGCGCTCGCCGATCCGCTGGGCGCCGCGCTCTACAGCTTCTACACCAGCGGCGAACTGAAATCCGATGGCGGCTCGATCACCGAAGGTATCGGACAGGGCCGCATCACCGCCAATCTCGATGGGTTCACACCCGACTTCTCCTATCAAATCCCGGACGAGGAAGCATTGCCGATCATCTTCGACCTGATCCAGGAGGAGGGGCTCTGCGTCGGCGGCTCGACCGGCATTAACATCGCCGGCGCCATCCGGCTGGCGCGCGAGCTCGGTCCCGGCCACACCATCGTGACAATCCTTGCCGACTACGGCACGCGCTACCAGTCCAAGCTCTTCAATCCGGAGTTCCTGCGCGGCAAGAATCTTCCGGTGCCGGGCTGGATGGAAGCGAAGACCGACATTTCCGTGCCATTCGAAAAGGTGGCATGATGGCGCGCAAGACCGAGACGCTGTTTCGCGACGACGCCTATCAGAAGACGGCGGAGGCCGAGGTTGTCGCCATCAACGACCGTGGCGGCATCCTGCTCGACCGGACGATCTTTTACGCCACGTCCGGCGGACAGCCGGGCGATACCGGCATGCTCGAACGTGCCGACGGCGGCCGCATCGCGATCGCCGCCACCATCACCGGAGAGACCAAGGACGAGATCATCCATGTACCGGCACCCGAGCAGGCGCTGCCCGCCGTCGGCGAAAAGCTGAAGCTCTTGATCGACTGGGAACGGCGGCACCTCCTGATGCGCATGCATTCCGCCTGCCACCTGCTGACAGTGGTCTGTCCGTTTCCGATCACCGGGGCGGCGGTCGCCGAGGATGACAGCCGCGTCGACTTCGACATTCCCGATGCCGGCTTCAGCAAGGAGGATGTGACGGCGAGGCTGATGGAGCTGGTGCGCGCCGATCATCCGATCTTCACAAAGTTGATCACCGACGAGGAACTCGCCGCCAATCCTGGCCTGGTCAAATCGAAGAACGTCCGCCCACCTGTCGGCACAGGGAAAATCCGCCTGGTCTGCATCGGCGACAACGGTTCGATCGACAGCCAGCCATGCGGCGGCACGCATGTGAAGTCGACCGGCGAGGTCGGTGAGATCCATATCGGCAAGATCGAGAAGAAAGGCCGCGAGAACCGGCGCTTCCGTATCCGCTTCGGACCGATACCGGCGAATTGACGTTAAGGCAAGGCGTGGCAGGGAGAACAAAAATGGCGCAGGACAGCCCTTTCATCGTCGACGCCGATTGGCTGGAAAAGCAGCTTGGCGAGCCAGGTCTCACCATCATCGACGCCTCCTGGTACCTGCCGGCCCAAAAGCGCGACGCCCGCGCCGAATACGATGCCGCTCACATTCCCGGCGCGCGCTTCCTCGACCAGGATGCGGTTTCCGATCCGGATTCGAAACTGCCGCACACATTGGCCTCGCCGCAGCACTTCGCTCAATATGTCGGCGCCATGGGCGTTTCCGCCGACGACACGATCGTCGTCTATGACGGTCCAGGTCTGTTCTCGGCGCCGCGCGCCTGGTGGATGTTCCGCGTCATGGGCGTCTTCCAGGTCTACATCCTGAACGGCGGTATCGACCGCTGGAAGGCCGAGGGGCGACCCGTGACGGCTGAGCCGACGAAGATCGCGCCAAGCGTCTTCCACGCCGATTTCGACGCGGGCCGGGTTGTGGGGCTCGACGAGATGCGCAGGATCGTCGGCGACCGGAAGAGCCAGATCGCCGACGCGCGCGCTTCAGGCCGCTTTGCCGGCACCGATCCGGAGCCGCGCCCAGGCGTCCGTTCGGGTCATATGCCTGGCGCGCGCAATGTTCCGATCACGGCGCTTGCCGAAAATGGCGAATTGCTTCCCAAGGATCGCTTGCGCAAGGTGATCGAGGGCGCTGGCATCGACCTCTCGAAGCCGGTCGTCACGTCCTGCGGCTCGGGCATCACCGCGGCGGCGATCACGCTGGCGCTGGAGACGCTCGGTCATACCGACAACCGGCTTTACGATGGTTCCTGGACAGAATGGGGCGGTCTCGGCGACACGCCGGTGGTGACGGGGAAAGAATGATGGAAAACGGCGCGCTGCAAGATATCGATGTCACGGTCACGTTCCTGGAGATGCATGCGGCGCCGGCGGTTTCGCCGCCGATCCCCTACAACCGCCAGATCGCGCTGCTCAGGACGAAAGATATCCCGCTCCATTTCTATCGTTATCTGATGGATCGCGTCGGGCGCAAATGGCACTGGGTCAATGTGCTGAGGCTGAGCGACGAGGAGCTTGCCGCCGGCCTGCACCGCGAGGATCGCGACATCAGGGTGCTCTATCTCGACGGCGCTCCCGCCGGCTTCTTCGACCTCAAGCCGCATTTGCCGGACGAGGTGGATCTCGCCTATTTCGGCATGATGGAGCATGCGCACGGCCAGGGCATCGGCCGCTGGTTCCTTGGCGCCGCGATCTCGGCGGCCTGGGCATATGGGCCAAGGCGCGTCACCGTGCAGACCTGCACGCTCGATCATCCGGCGGCTCTCCCGCTGTACCAGAAGCTCGGCTTCACGCCGGTGGCGCAGAAGAAGGAGGTCGTGCATCCGCTGAGCTTCGCCGAGCGCTCGGCCAGCGTTATGCGAGACTAAGCCGTTCAAGCGATTCCGAACGGCAAGCCATAATGTCTCACCGCCTGAACGCCTCGTTCATCGCCGCTTAACACTGTCTTTGCCATTGTCCCGGCCGCATTACGAGGCCGAGCTTTAGGAGAAAAGACATGTTGACCCGACGTACATTCGCCGTAGCCATGATTGCGGCAATTGCCATGCCGAGCCTGGCATCCGCGCAGGCGACCACGCCTTCGGCTGCCACGATCGAGCGCCAGCTCGACGCTGCGCCCAGGAAGAAACTTCGCCCGAACGAGCGCGTCACCATTCGCGAGTTCAAGCGCCGGCCAGATCTGCGGCGCATGGCGCGCTCGATCGACATCCAGTCGATCAATTTCGAGTTCGGCTCGGCCGCTATCGCCCCCTCGCAATACGGCAAGGTCGAAATCATTGCCGACGCGCTCCACCGCATCCTGCGCCGAGACCGCGGCGCCCGCATCCTGATCGAAGGCCACACCGATGCCGTGGGCTCCTTCGAATCGAACCAGATCCTGTCCGAACGGCGCGCCGCGTCGCTGAAGCGGACGCTGGTGGGCGAGTTCGGCGTGCCGCCCTATACGCTGGACACCGTCGGCTATGGCGAGGAATTCCTGCTTGTGCAGACCCAGCAGGAGAACTGGCGCAACCGGCGCGTGACGCTGCGTCGCTTCGACGACTTCGTGCGGTGAAGCTGAGCCGATAATGCCGACAACGGAGCCTGGCCTGTTCGAAGCGGTTGGGCTCTTTCACTTGTGCGCGGCGTTAGTCAGGAATCGGGTGGGAGACACCGTCGCACAGGCATAATTTCCGGAAATCGACACCGGAGATTTGCCATGAGCATCCAGTTCAAAGCCCTGCCGACCGGAGCCGTGCGCGCCCTGCAGCGGGGAGGGCCCGATGCCTACGACCGCACCCCGGAGCACCGGATCTCCGATGGCGACGGCGTACCCTGCAGGCACTGCATGAAGAATGTCGCCGCGGGCAAAGGCTACCTGATCGTGGCTTACCGGCCGTTCCCGGAACTGCAGCCCTATGCCGAAACCGGCCCGATCTTCCTGCACGCCGAGGAATGCGAGCGCGCCGCCGAGGGCGATGCGCCGCCGGAGATGCTCGAGAGCAGCGACTATATCGTCAGGGGCTATGGCGAGGACGATCGCATCGTCTATGGCAGCGGCGCCGTCACGGCGACCGGCGAGATTGCCGCCCGGGCGCGGACGCTGTTTGGGCGCGACGACATCGCCTACATCCATGTCCGCTCGGCCCGGAACAATTGCTATCAATGCCGCATCGAGCGGGCATGACCCGAAAAAGAAGCCCGCCGATGGTCGGGCGGGCCGTTGGAGGGTCTGACAGAAGCTGTCGGCCAGTGCTGTCCGGGCCGGACTTGTCCGACCCGGCAGGCTCAGGCCGCCAGTAACGGTCCGTCTCTAGGCGTCTTTCTTGTCGAGCGAATGTGAAGCATTTCACACAAGACGCATATTGGCGGAAGGCGAGAGAAGGCGCATTTCAAGACTGTCGTATTCCCGTCGCACTACTGCGCTAAAAAGCGGTTGTTGATGATTTGTCGACCGCGGATGGACCGGCGGCAGATCGCGACATTCGAGGAAGCGGGGCTTTTGCTCCGCTTTTTTGTTGCCCGGTTTTCTTGGCGTGACCAGTTTGCGCAAGAAAAAGCCCGCCGGAATGACCCGGCGGGCGACTGAAGGAAATCTCGGCGAATTTATCAGGCGGCAAGAACCGCCTTCGGTTCGACCATTTCGTAGCCGAGCGCTTCGGCGACGGCGCGGTTGGTGATCTTGCCCTTATGGACATTGAGGCCGTTGCGCAGGTGATGGTCGTCGACCAGCGCCTTGAGGCCTTTGTCGGCGAGTTGCAAGCCGTAATGCAGCGTCGCGTTGTTGAGCGCGTGCGCCGAAGTGACCGGCACGGCGCCGGGCATGTTGGCGACGCAATAATGGATCACGCCGTCGACCTCATAGGTCGGATCGGCATGCGTCGTGGCATGCGAGGTCTCGAAGCAGCCGCCCTGGTCGATCGCGACGTCGACCAGCACCGAGCCCTTCTTCATGCCGGAGAGCATTTCGCGGGTGACGAGCTTGGGCGCGGCGGCACCCGGGATCAGCACGGCGCCGATGACGACGTCGGCCGAGAAGCACTCCTCTTCCAGCGCTTCGACGGTCGAGTAACGCGTATGCACGCGGCCGCCAAAAATGTCGTCGAGCTGGCGCAGGCGCGGGATCGAGCGGTCGATGATGGTGACATCTGCGCCAAGGCCGGCCGCCATCTTGGCCGCATGCAGGCCGACGACGCCTCCGCCAAGCACGGTGACCTTGCCGGGCAGCACGCCGGGCACGCCGCCGAGCAGCACGCCGCGGCCGCCATTGGCCTTCTGCAGCGCAGTCGCGCCGGCCTGGATCGAAAGGCGGCCGGCGACTTCCGACATCGGCGCAAGCAGCGGCAGGCCGCCGCGATCGTCTGTCACGGTCTCATAAGCGACCGCGGTCACGCCCGAGCCAAGAAGACCCTTGGTCTGCTCCGGATCGGGAGCGAGATGCAGATAGGTGTAGAGGATCTGGCCGTCGCGCAGCTGGACCCATTCGTTGGGCTGCGGCTCCTTGACCTTGACGATCATGTCCGACTTGGCGAACACGTCGGCGGCCGTCTTGGCGATGGTCGCGCCGGCGGCGCGGTAGGCGTTGTCGTCGGCGCCGATACCGGCGCCAGCGCCTGTCTCGACCAGCACTTCGTGGCCATGCGCGACATATTCGCGGACCGAGCCGGGCGTCAAGCCGACGCGATATTCATGGTTCTTGATTTCCTTGGGGCAGCCGACACGCATCTTTTTTCTCCTGTCCGCGCCCTTCAAGGGGCGCTCTCCCTGTCATCGGTGCATGCCACCGGCTCCAAGTTCGGAGGTGGACACGCAGTAACCGCAGTCAACCACGAATCGTTCCGTATGTGTTTGCGAATGCACTTGCGGCAACGGTCGCTCTTCGATAATCGTTGCGCAAAATCACTAGAAATTCGCAGGAACCACGAAAAATGCCGCTCGACAGGATCGATATCGCTATTCTGGAGACTTTGCAGAAGGATGGGCGGATACCCAACGCGGCGCTTGCCGAGAAAGTCGGGCTGTCGCAGTCGGCCTGTTCGCGCCGGCTCGACAATCTGGAAAAAACCGGGACCATCCGCGGCTATCACGCCAGGCTGTCCAATTCCGCGCTCGGCCACCAGATGACGGCGATCGTGCACATATCGCTGTCAGGACAATTCGAAAAGACGCTGTCGGATTTCGAGGCGGCGATCAAGCGCTGTCCGAACGTGCTCTCCTGCCATCTGATGTCAGGCGAATACGACTACATCCTGCGTATCGCGGCGAAGGATCTCGTCGACTATGAACGTATTCACAAGGAATGGCTGTCGGCCATGCCGCATGTCACGAAGATCAACTCATCCTTCGCGCTGCGCGAGATCGTCGATCGCACGGCGGTCGGGCTGCGGCCAGAGATGGCTTAAGCGCTAACCTCCGTAACCACAGTCGTCATCGGAATGTCGTGCGGCTGGGGGTAGATGGTCGGAATGCGCTGCAGTTCGTAACCGACGCCGACGACGAGCGGCCTGAACGGCATGGCGGCCAGCGTGCGGTCGAAGAAGCCGCCGCCATAGCCCAGCCGATAGTTGCCGGGATCGATGCCGACGATCGGCGAAATCACGATGTCGGGCAGCACCGGATCGCCTTCGGCAGGGATCGGAATGTTCCAGACGCCCTTTTCCAGCCGGTCGCCCGGTCTATAGGCGCGAAACACCAGCGGCTGTCCCTTCTCGATGACGACGGGCAGCGCGGTGCGGCCACCACGATCGTTGATCGAGGCCATCCAGCCACGCAGATCCGGCTCGCCGCGAAACGGCCAGTAGAGGCTGACCATCCGGCCGGCTATGTCTCCGATCAGCGCGTCGAGGCCGTCCCCGATGCGCGCAGACATGGCCGCGCGCGCATCGGCCGAGACGGCAAGGCGGGCGCCGATGAGCCGCTCGCGCTCGGCCTTGCGCCAGCGTCTGACATCCGTCCAGTCGGAGAGCGGCTCCCGGTATTCCGGGTCGAGTTCATGCATGAAGCAGGGCGGCGAGGCGTATTGCGCCGGCCCTTCGTCGTCACGGTTGTCAGCCATGCTTGGCTCCTGTCGATTTGTTTCACGCTATACTCATGGCTCTGCGGCCGCATGTGCATTCACGACGCCGCGCGACGACTCCCGGGTATGGTTATTGCCCGATCAACATTGTTGCAGCGCACAAAAATACTTACATCACGGGTGACGGTTACACTTGGCGAGACGGAATGAAATGAGCGAAGACGAGCACAAGGTCATTGTCGTCGGCGCCGGGTTCGGCGGCCTCGAGCTCACCCGCGCGCTGTCTGGTGCACCCGTGCGCATCACCATGATCGACAAACGCAACCACCATCTTTTCCAGCCGCTGCTCTACCAGGTGGCGACGACGTCGCTTGCGACCTCGGAGGTTGCCTGGCCGATCCGTCATCTGCTGCGCAAGCGCAAGGACGTGACGACGCTTCTCGGCAATGTCACCGGCGTCGACCGCGCCGGCAAACGCGTGTTGCTCGAAGACGGCAGCCCGGTTCCTTACGACACGCTGGTGCTCGCCACCGGCGCACGCCACGCCTATTTCGGCCATGACGAATGGGAGCCGTTCGCGCCGGGTCTGAAGACGCTTGAGGACGCCACGACGATCCGGCGACGCATCCTGCTGGCTTTCGAGCAGGCGGAGCGCGAAACTGACCCGGACAAGCGCCAGGCGCTGCTGACGCTGGTCATTGTCGGCGGCGGGCCGACCGGCGTCGAACTCGCCGGCACGATTGTCGAGCTCGCGCATGACACGCTGCGCGGCGAATTCCGCAGCATCGACACCCGACAGGCGCTCGTCGTGCTGATCGAGGCCGGCGACCGGATCCTGGCCAATTTCGCGCCGCAGCTTTCCGACTATGCCCGCAAGGCGCTGGAACGGCTCGGCGTCACCGTCGAGCTCGGGCGTCCGGTTACCAAGCTTGATGCCGAAGGCGTCGTCTTCGGCGACAGGCGCCTGCCGGCAAGGACGATCATCTGGGCGGCCGGCGTCGCAGCTTCGCCGGCGGCTGAGTGGCTGGCTGTGCCGGCCGATCGGGCGGGCAGGGTGCTGGTCGAGCCCGACCTCACGGTTCCAGGCAGTCCCGACATTTTCGTCATCGGCGACACCGCGCATGTATTGCGGCCGGATGGCAAGCCGGTGCCGGGCGTGGCGCCCTCGGCGAAGCAGGAGGGCAAGCATGTGGCCGCGACGATCAAGGCGCGGCTGGCCGGCGATAATGCACCGCGTCCTTTCCGCTACAAACATGCCGGCGACCTGGCGACGATCGGCAAGCGCGCGGCCGCCATCGATTTCGGTTGGATCAAGCTCACCGGCTGGCTCGCCTGGTGGCTCTGGGGCATAGCGCACATCTATTTCCTGATCGACTTCCGCAACCGCCTGGCGGTCTCGCTTAGCTGGCTATGGATATATCTTACAGGCCAGCGCAGCGCGCGGCTGATCACGCAGGGCGACGACGACAATAACAACTGATACCCTGGCCGTCGCCTGCCGGCAGCGGAAATGCCCGATGGCCGATCGCGGTTTCATTCCGTTGCGTCACGAGCGTGGCTTCGCGCTCACGACGCGTACGCGCCGCTGGCCGAAGCCGCCAAGCAAAAAGCGGTGAACTGGAACAACTGCCGTCGCTCCCCCTCTGGTTCCGCAATTTCACATGCGATAGTTTTAGCCATGCGCTATGTGATCGTCATCGCCGCCATCGCATTCTTTCTGATATGGGATGGTCTTTACAACCATGGCCGCTACCTCGACGTGACCGTACGGGAAGTGTCACGCATCGTGCGCTACGTCACCGGGTAAGGTCTCGCCGCTTTCGCATCGCGGCGCGACATCGTTGCCGGTTGACGCCCAGGCCTCGCTCCCACAGAAACACCGCTGAACCGAAGACCAGGGAGGCTGGCTTGATCCGGCACATCGTTTTCTTCAGCGTGCGACGCAGGGAAGATGTCGAGGCTGTGCGCTCGGGCCTGCTGGCGCTCGGCAAGATTCCCCACTCGAAGCATTTCGAGGTGACGCTCAACACCAAGGTCGATCTGTTCTCCAACGCGATCGATGTCGTCGTCTATGCCGAGTTCGAGGACGAGGCGGCGCTTGCCGCTTACAAGGCGCATCCGATCTATGCGGATACGACCAGCAAGGTGAAGCCGCTGCGCGAACTGCGCTATTCGGCGGATGTCGTGGCCGCGGCCTGAAGCGGCAGAGCACGTTCCGTCGGTCCGCCGCTCTTGAACAGCCGGCCGGAATGGGGCACACCGCGCCGGCATGATCAAAAGCTCCGCCCATCCGCTCGACCACCTCGTGCTGCCTACCGGAAGCCTCGATGCCGCGCGCTCGCGTCTGGCCTCGCTCGGCTTTGTCGTCGCGCCCACGGGCATCCACCCCTTCGGCACGGAAAATGCCTGCGTCTTTTTCGCCGACGGCACCTATGTCGAGCCGCTGGCGGTGGGAAATGAACAGACGGCAGGAGAAGCGATCGCGGCCGGCAATGTCTTCATAGCGCGCGACCGCCTTTATCGCGAGCGGTTGGGCGAGGAGGGTTTTTCCGCCGTCGTACTTGGAACCGGCAATGCCGATGCCGACCATATGCGCTTTGTCGAAGCCGGCCTGTCGGCCGGCGACATGCTTGGTTTCTCACGCGTGTTCACCGACGCGAACGGAAAGAGCGATACGGCGTCTTTCAAGCTGGCCTTCGCGGTCGCCAAGGAGGCGTCGGACGCCTTCCTCTTCGCCTGCGAGCGCGTCAACGCGCCGAAGATCGATCGCACGGCGCTCCAGGCGCATGCCAATGGCGTGACCGGCATCGTCGAAGTGGTTGCGGTCAGTGACGCGCCTTCCGCGCAGATCGGGCTGATCTCTATCGCCGCCGGCGCGAGCGCCGACGACCTTGGGGCGGGCGACGCGGTGCGGCTGCCGAACGCGATCCTGAGCGTCGTCACGCCTGAAACCTACGCGCGGCGCTTCGGCCTGGCGGCCAAGCCGTCGTCGCATTTCCGGTTTGAGGCGATTGTTTTCTCGATCCGCGACAAAGCTCCAGCTATACGCGCGCTTGCGACCGGCGCGATCGATCACAACATGAGCGGCAATGATATCGTCGTTCCGCCGGCGCCCGGGCAGGGCACCGCCTTCATCTTCCGGGAGATCCCATGAGCAAGCCGCTGGCGCCCAATTCATCGGTAACCGTCGGCAAGGTGGTCTTTGCCAATAATGCGCCGCTGTCGCTGATCGCCGGCCCGTGCCAGCTTGAATCGCGCCAGCATGCTTTCGACATGGCCGGCGCGCTGAAGGAACTGACGGAACGTCTGGGCATCGGCCTCGTCTACAAGACCAGCTACGACAAGGCCAACCGCACCTCGCTGTCGGCGACGCGCGGCACCGGCCTCGACGCGGCGATGCCGATCTTCGACGATCTGCGCAAGGAGTTTGGGCTCCCGGTGCTGACCGACGTCCACACCGAGGAGCAGTGCGCGATCGTCGCGCCGCATGTCGATGTCCTGCAGATCCCGGCTTTCCTTTCGCGCCAGACCGACATGCTGGTCGCCGCCGCCAGGACCGGCAAGGTCATCAATGTGAAGAAGGGCCAGTTCCTGGCGCCTTGGGACATGAAGAACGTCGTCGCCAAGATCACCGGTTCCGGCAATCCGAACGTGCTGACCACCGAGCGCGGTGTCTCGTTCGGCTACAACACGCTGGTCTCGGACATGCGCGCGTTGCCGGTCATGGCCGAGATCGGCGCCCCGGTGATTTTTGACGCCACCCATTCCGTCCAGCAGCCGGGTGGGCAGGGTGGTTCGTCGGGCGGTGAACGGCGCTTCGTCGCGACGCTCGCGCGCGCGGCCGTTGCCGTCGGCGTCGCCGGCGTCTTCATCGAAACCCACCAAGATCCCGATAATTCCACGTCTTCGGATGGCCCTAACATGGTGCCGCTCAAGGACATGCCGGCGCTGTTGGAAAAGCTGATGGCCTTCGACCGGATCGCCAAGGGACACTGATTCCAGCGGCCGACCTGATCCTGCGCCGGCTTGTGGTTGCATTGAGCCGGCGCTACGCTCGTTTTCGTAACTGAGCGTCTTGGCAGGAGGAAGCCATGTCCGTTGCCCGCGTCACCGAAATCACATCGTCGTCCAAGAAGAGCTTTCAGGATGCCATCGAGAAGGGCATCGCGCGCGCCGCAAAGACCCTGAAGAACGTCGAGGGCGCCTGGATCCAGGACCAGAAGATCGTCGTCGAGGACGGCAAGATCGCGGCCTACCGCGTCAACATGAAGGTCACCTTCATTCTCACCGACAGCTGAGCCGCAAGCCGGAACTTTCGCCCGAGCCCCTCATTGTCAACATATCGCAACGACAAAGAGGAGCACCACCATGACCACCCCGTCCGGGCACACCGAAGCCATTGCCGCCTCGCGCGTCATCGGCACGTCTGTCTACAATACCGAAGGCAAGAGCATCGGCAGCATCGAGGACGTGATGCTCGACAAGATGTCGAACGGCATCATGTTCGCCGTGATCGGCTTCGGCGGCTTCCTCGGCATGGGCGAGAAGTACCACGCAGTTCCGTGGGCGACGCTCGATTATGACGAGGATCGGGGCGGCTACGTCGTCCCGTTCACCAAAGAGCAGTTGCAGGCCGCGCCGGCATATTCGATCAAGGAGCTGACCGGCGCCGACGGCGAAGCCGCTCGCGATGCCTCATTCCAGTACTACCACGTGGAGCCCTATTGGCATTGATCGCTTGATCGGCACACGGAAATCGAAAGGCTCCCGGCCTGCCGGGAGCCTTTCGGCTTGGCGCTATCGCGCCGCTTGGAGGGTGGACAGCTCTACCGAACTCTGCTGGGGTTTCTGATCGTCGCATGACGTCAGGAACGCCGCGGCGATCAGGAATAAACTCACGATACCGCTCAACTGGGACATGGCGAAACTCCTCCTGTTTCGCCCCGCGCGAACGTGACCATAGACGAGACCGTCGCGCGATGCGCATGACTTATGATGACAAAAATTTGCGCTTCGTGAATCCGGCCCGCGGCAATAATTGCGGCGCCGCCGATTGCCTTTTGCGCCGCTTTGGCTAAGAGGGGCGCGACGCTTCAATCGATCAATCGGGGACATCGCAAATGACCGCCATCATCGACATTGTCGGGCGTGAAATCCTGGACAGCCGTGGCAATCCGACCGTCGAGGTCGACGTGGTGCTGGAAGATGGCTCGATGGGCCGCGCCGCGGTGCCGTCGGGCGCATCGACCGGCGCGCATGAGGCGGTTGAGGTGCGGGACGGCGGGCCGCGCTATCTCGGCAAGGGCGTTCAGCGCGCCGTCGAAGCGGTGAACGGCGAGCTGTTCGAGGCGATCGGCGGCATGGAAGCCGAGAACCAGATCCATATCGACCAGACGATGATCGAGCTCGACGGGACGCCGAACAAGAGCCGCCTCGGCGCCAATGCCATCCTCGGCGTGTCGTTGGCGGTCGCCAAGGCCGCGGCGGAAGCCGCGGGCCTGCCGCTCTACCGTTATGTCGGCGGCACCAAGGCGCACATCCTGCCGGTGCCGATGATGAACATCATCAATGGCGGCGCGCATGCCGACAATCCGATCGATTTCCAGGAATTCATGATCCTGCCGATTGGCGCGCCGACGCTGCGCGACGGCGTGCGCTGGGGCTCGGAGATTTTCCACACGCTGCGCAAGAAGCTCAAGGATGCCGGCCACAACACCAATGTCGGCGACGAGGGCGGCTTCGCTCCCAACCTGAAGAGCGCGCCTTCGGCGCTCGATTTCATCATGGAATCGATCGAGAAGGCCGGCTTCAAGCCTGGTGAGGACGTGGCCCTCGGTCTCGATTGCGCGGCGACCGAGTTCTTCAAGGACGGCAACTACGTCTATGAGGGCGAGAAGAAGACCCGCGATCCGAAGGCGCAGGCCAAGTACCTAGCCAAGCTCGCCGCCGACTATCCGATCATCACCATCGAGGATGGCCTTGCCGAGGACGATTGGGAAGGCTGGAAGATCCTCACCGACCTGATCGGCAAAAAGACCCAGCTCGTCGGTGACGATCTCTTCGTCACCAACACGGCGCGGCTGCGCGACGGCATCCGCATGGGCGTCGCCAATTCGATCCTTGTCAAGGTCAACCAGATCGGCTCGCTGACAGAGACGCTCGATGCCGTCGAGACCGCGCACAAGGCAGGCTACACCGCCGTCATGTCGCATCGCTCGGGCGAGACAGAGGATTCGACCATCGCCGACCTCGCGGTCGCCACCAATTGCGGGCAGATCAAGACTGGCTCCCTGTCGCGCTCGGACCGCACCGCCAAATACAACCAGCTCATCCGCATCGAGGAAGAGCTCGGCAAGCAGGCGCGCTATGCCGGCAAGTCGGTGGTCAAGGGCTGATCCAGCCCGTTCGAACAGTCTGAAAAGGGCGGGTCATTCCCGCCCTTTTTCGTTTTGGCGATCCTCGATAAGGCCGCCCGTAACCGTCCATTAAGCACAATCGGGCGAAATACGACTCATGGCCGCTCGCGTTCGCGGTCGCGAGGGTTCGGGTCATGTGGACACGTCAGCACAAGCAGAGAAACACCGGCAGGCTGATCATCCCTTCGCTTTGCGTGCTCTTCCTGGCCTATTTCGGCTTCCATGCCTATCACGGCGAATTCGGCATCTATTCCAAATATCGGCTGCAGGCCCGGGCGGTTGAATTGCAGGCCCAGCTTGACGCCGTGAAGGCGCGCCGGATCGATTTCGAGCGTCGTGTCCAGTTGATGCATGAAGGCACGCTGGAGAAGGATATGCTTGACGAGCAGGCCCGAAAGGCGCTCAATCTGTCTCATCCTGACGAAATCACCATCATGCTGCCCGCCTCGACGAAATAACCGAATTTCGGTTAATCGTCTTTATTTTCAATGATTCTAATCGCTTAGATGCATGCCAGCCATGCATTTTTCAGCATGGCGCAATGCATTCTTGCGTGTTAGCCTCTCGCAAATCGGTGGGGAGACGATCGATCTCCCTGAATGTCCGCGAAGAGACGCCAACAGGGAGTGACGCATGGCCACCGCCGCCAAAAAAGCGCCCGCCAAATCCAGATCCGAAAAACAGCCCAATCTGTCAGCGCCCAAGCCGGCCGATTTCACCAAGGAAGAAGAGCTTTCCGCCTACCGGCACATGCTTTTGATCCGCCGCTTCGAGGAGAAGGCCGGACAGCTCTACGGCATGGGCTTCATCGGCGGCTTCTGCCACCTCTATATCGGCCAGGAGGCCGTCGTCACCGGCATGAAGATGGCGCTGGTCGAAGGCGACCAGATGATCACCGCCTATCGCGACCATGGCCACATGCTGGCGATGGAGCTGTCGCCGCGCGGCGTCATGGCCGAGCTCACCGGGCGCCGCGGCGGCCTGTCGAAGGGCAAGGGCGGCTCCATGCATATGTTCTCCAAGGAGAAGCATTTCTATGGCGGCCATGGCATCGTCGGCGCGCAGGTGTCGCTCGGCACCGGGCTCGCCTTCGCCAACCGCTACCGCGAAAACAAGAACGTTTCGCTGACCTATTTCGGCGACGGCGCCGCCAACCAGGGCCAGGTCTATGAAAGCTTCAACATGGCTTCGCTGTGGAAGCTGCCGGTGATCTACATCATCGAGAACAACCGCTACGCCATGGGCACGTCCGTGTCGCGCTCGTCGGCCGAGACCGACTTCTCGCATCGCGGCGCTTCCTTCAAGATCCCGGGCATCCAGGTCGACGGCATGGACGTCCGCGCCGTGAAGTCGGCGGCCGATATGGCCACCGAATGGTGCCGGTCCGGCAACGGTCCGCTCATCCTTGAGATGCAGACCTACCGCTATCGCGGCCATTCGATGTCCGACCCGGCGAAATACCGCTCCAAGGAGGAAGTGCAGAAGATGCGCTCCGAGCATGACCCGATCGAGCAGGTCCGGGTGCGGCTGCTCGACAAGAAGTGGGCAAGCGAGGACGAGCTCAAGACCATCGACAAGGAAGTCCGCGACATCGTCGCCGACGCCGCCGAATTCGCCCAGAACGACGCCGAGCCGGATCCGTCCGAGCTCTGGACCGACATCGTACTCTAAGGAGAGGGCAAGGACATGCCGATCGAAATTCTCATGCCCGCGCTCTCGCCGACGATGGAAGAGGGCAATCTTTCCAAATGGCTGAAGAACGAAGGCGACAAGATCGTCGCCGGTGACGTCATCGCCGAGATCGAGACCGACAAGGCGACGATGGAAGTCGAAGCCGTCGACGAAGGCACGCTGGCCAAGATCGTGGTTCCCGCCGGCAGCGAAGGCGTCAAGGTCAACGCGGTCATCGCCGTGCTTGCCGTCGACGGCGAGGACGTCGACAAGGCCGGTGAAGGCATCGGCGAAGAAGAGCCCGCCAAGGCTGAAAAAGCCGCACCGGCGCCGGCACCCGCCGCGACCAAGAGCGACGCTGCCACGCCGGTGGCCGCCGCGCCGAAGGCGGAGATCGCCGCCGATCCGGATATTCCCGCCGGCACCGAGATGGTTTCCACCACTGTGCGCGAGGCGCTGCGTGACGCGATGGCCGAGGAAATGCGCCGCGACGGCGATGTCTTCGTCATGGGCGAGGAGGTCGCCGAATACCAGGGCGCCTATAAGATCACGCAAGGCCTGCTGCAGGAGTTCGGGCCGCGCCGTGTCGTCGACACGCCGATCACCGAGCATGGCTTTGCCGGCGTCGGCGTCGGCGCCGCGATGGCCGGGTTGAAGCCGATCGTCGAATTCATGACCTTCAACTTCGCCATGCAGGCGATCGACCAGATCATCAACTCGGCCGCCAAGACGCTCTATATGTCCGGCGGCCAGATGGGCGCGCCGATCGTGTTTCGCGGTCCCAACGGCGCGGCGGCCCGCGTCGCCGCGCAGCACTCGCAGTGCTATGCCGCTTGGTACAGCCATATCCCCGGCCTGAAAGTGGTGATGCCTTACACGGCCGCCGACGCCAAGGGCTTGCTCAAGGCGGCGATCCGCGATCCAAACCCTGTCATCTTCCTCGAGAACGAGATCCTCTACGGCCATTCCTTCGATGTGCCGAAGCTTGATGACTTCGTGCTGCCGATCGGCAAGGCGCGTGTCCACAAGCAGGGCAAGGACGTCACGCTCGTCTCCTTCGGCATCGGCATGACCTATGCGGTCAAGGCGGAGGCCGAGTTGCGCGGCATGGGCATTGATGCCGAGATCATCGATCTCAGGACCATTCGGCCGCTCGACTTCGACACGATCATCGCTTCGGTGAAGAAGACCAACCGTCTCGTGGTGGTGGAAGAAGGTTATCCGCAGAACTCGGTCGGCGACCACATCGCCAGCCAGGTCTCGCAGCGTGCCTTCGACTTCCTCGATGCGCCGGTGATCACCATTGCCGGCAAGGACGTGCCGATGCCTTATGCGGCGAACCTCGAGAAGCTGGCACTGCCAAACGTCGGCGAAGTCATCGAGGCGGTCAAAGCCGTCACTTATCGCTGAGCCGGTCGGGAGGACATCATGCCAATCAACATCACCATGCCCGCGCTCTCGCCCACCATGGAAGAGGGTAATCTTTCCAAATGGCTGGTCAAGGAAGGCGATAAGGTTTCGCCCGGCGACGTGATCGCCGAAATCGAAACCGACAAGGCGACGATGGAAGTCGAAGCCGTCGATGAAGGCACCGTCGCCAAGCTGGTGGTTCCGGCCGGCACCGAAGGCGTCAAGGTCAACGCGCTGATCGCCATTCTGGCTGGTGAAGGCGAGGATGCCGCGGCCGCTGCCAAGAGCGGCGGCAGCGCCGCGCCAAAGGCCGAAGCGCCGAAGGCGGACGCCCCGAAAGCCGAAACGCCCAAGGAAGCACCCAAGCCGGCAGCAGCCGCGGCGGCGTCCGCTCCAGCGAAGGCCGAGCCTGCTCCCGTCGCCAACGGCCACGCCGCCGGCGATCGCGTCTTCGCATCGCCGCTGGCCCGCCGCATCGCCAAGGATGCCGGCGTCGACGTAACGGCATTGACCGGCTCCGGCCCGCATGGCCGCGTGGTGAAGGTCGACGTCGAGGCGGCGATCGCTTCCGGCGGCGCCAAGGCCGCACCGTCCGCGAAGGCGCCCGCCGGCGCCCCATCCGCTCCGTCCCCAGCACCCAAGCCGATGTCGGACGACCAGGTGCTGAAGCTGTTCGCCGAAGGCTCCTACGAGCTTGTGCCGCATGACAACATGCGCAAGACGATTGCGCGCCGCCTGGTCGAGGCGAAGTCCACCATTCCGCATTTCTACCTGACGCTCGACTGCGAGCTCGACGCGCTCCTGGCGCTGCGCACGCAGTTGAATGCGGCAGCGCCGATGAGGAAGACCGACAAGGGCGAGGCACCGGCCTACAAGCTCTCCGTCAACGACATGGTCATCAAGGCGATGGCGATGGCGCTGATGGCGGTGCCGGACGCCAATGCGTCGTGGACCGAGAGCGCCATGGTCAAGCACAAGCACGCCGATGTCGGCGTTGCGGTGTCGATCCCCGGCGGCCTGATCACGCCGATCATCCGGCATGCGGATGAAAAGACGCTGTCGGTGATCTCCAACGAGATGAAGGACCTGGCGAGCCGCGCCAGGAGCCGCAAGCTGAAGCCGGAAGAGTATCAGGGCGGGACCACCGCTGTTTCCAATCTCGGCATGTTCGGCATCAAGGACTTTGCCGCCGTCATCAACCCGCCGCACGCGACGATTTTGGCGGTCGGCGCCGGCGAGGAGCGGGCGGTGGTGAAGAAGGGCGAGATCAGAATAGCCACAGTGATGTCGGTGACGCTGTCGACCGACCACCGTGCCGTCGACGGCGCGCTTGGAGCGGAACTGCTCGGCGCCTTCAAGCGCTTGATCGAAAACCCGATGGGCATGCTGGTGTGAGAAGGGAAAAGGCGGTGCGGAAATTCTTCACCAGCCTTTTCGCCTTGATCATTTTCAATCCCGACGGCGAAATCTTCGCACGACGGCGCGTCAGGCGCTTGCAGCCAGGTTTTGGCAGGGGTGGAGCATCAGCATGAAGACAATCCTGTGCTATGGCGACTCCCTGACCTGGGGCTATGATGCCGCCAGCCTCGGCCGCCATCCGCTGGCAGACCGCTGGCCGAGCGTGCTTGGGGCTGAGTTCGGCGACGACGTCGAGGTCATCGCCGAAGGCCTCAACGGCCGCACCACGGCCTTCGACGACCATCTGGCCGGCGCCGACCGCAATGGCGCCCGCGTCCTGCCGACGGTCCTGACCAGCCACGCGCCGCTTGATCTCGTCATCATCATGCTCGGCTCCAACGACATGAAGCCATGGATCCATGGCAATCCGGTCGCCGCCAAGCAGGGCATGCAGCGCCTGATCGATATCGTGCGCGGCCACGACTATCCGTTCGACTGGGATACGCCGCAGATCCTGATCGTCGCTCCGCCGGCGGTAACGCGCACCGACAATGCCGAATTCAAGGAAATGTTCGCCGGCGGCGACGACGCCTCCAAGCGGCTGGCATCGCAATATTCGGCACTTGCCGACGAGGCCGGCTGCGGCTTCTTCGACGCCGGCGCCGTCGCCACCACCACGCCGCTCGACGGCGTCCATCTCGATGCGGAAAACACGCGACGGATCGGCCACGCTCTGGCGCCGCTCGTGCGCATTATGCTCTCACTCTAACCCTTAGAAAGATCAGGGAGAAAACCCGTGGCTGAATCCTACGACGTCATCATCATCGGCTCAGGCCCAGGCGGCTATGTCACGGCGGTGCGTTCCGCCCAGCTCGGCTTCAAGACGGCGATCGTCGAGCGTGAGCATCTTGGCGGCATCTGCCTGAACTGGGGCTGCATCCCGACCAAGGCCCTGTTGCGCTCGGCCGAGATCATGCATTATTCGGATCACCTCAAGGACTACGGCCTGAAGCTCGAAGGCGGCAAGGTCAGCCCCGACACATCAGCCGTGGTCGACCGATCGCGAAAAGTGTCGCTCAGGCTGAACACCGGCGTCGGCTTCCTGATGAAGAAGAACAAGGTCGACGTCATCTGGGGCGAGGCGAAGCTTTCGAAGGCTCCAGCCGGTGACAAACCGGGCGAGGTCATCGTTTCGAAGACCGCGAAGAAGGCGATGGAGCCGCAGCCGCCGGTGCCGAAGGGCGTCAAGGGCGAGGGCACCTACACCGCCAAGCACATTATTCTCGCGACCGGCGCAAGGCCGCGCG
Source organism: Mesorhizobium sp. B4-1-1 (assembly GCF_006439375.1). Classification (NCBI taxonomy): domain Bacteria; kingdom Pseudomonadati; phylum Pseudomonadota; class Alphaproteobacteria; order Hyphomicrobiales; family Phyllobacteriaceae; genus Mesorhizobium; species Mesorhizobium sp. B4-1-1. The sequence continues at coordinate 62,249 of NZ_VFTH01000022.1, read as the reverse complement.
CGCTGCCCGGCATCGAGCCGGACGGCAAGCTGATCTGGACCTATTTCGAGGCCATGGTGCCGAAGGAAATGCCGAAATCGCTGCTGGTGATGGGCTCGGGCGCCATCGGCATCGAATTCGCTTCCTTCTACCGCACCATGGGCGCCGATGTGACGGTGGTCGAACTGCTGCCGGCGGTGATGCCGGTCGAGGACGCCGAGGTCTCGAAATTCGCGCAGAAGCAGTTCGAGAAGCAGGGGATGAAGATACTCCTCGAGGCCAAGGTGACCAAGGTCGAAAAGGGCGCCAATTCGGTCACCGCGCATGTCGAGATGAAGGACGGAAAGGTCGAGAAGATCACCGCCGACCGGATGATCTCTGCCGTCGGCGTGCAGGGCAACATCGAAAATCTTGGCCTGGAAGCGCTCGGCGTGAAGACAAACCGCGGCTGCGTCGTCGTCGATGGCTACGGCAAGACCAATGTGCCCGGCGTCTACGCCATCGGCGACGTCGCCGGACCGCCGATGCTTGCCCACAAGGCCGAGCATGAAGGCGTCGTCTGCATCGAGAAAATAGCCAATTTCCCGGGCGTGCATGCCATCGACAAGCTGAAGATCCCCGGCTGCACCTATTGCAGCCCGCAGGTTGCGTCCGTCGGCCTGACGGAAGCCAAGGCCAAGGCTGAAGGCAAGGATATCCGCGTCGGCCGCTTCCCCTTCAGCGCCAACGGCAAGGCCATCGCGCTCGGCGAGGACCAGGGCTTCGTCAAGACCATCTTCGACAAGAAGACGGGCCAGCTTCTCGGCGCGCATATGGTCGGCGCCGAGGTGACCGAGCTCATCCAGGGTTTTGTCGTGGCGATGAACCTGGAGACCACCGAGGAAGAGCTGATGCACACGATCTTCCCGCATCCGACGTTGTCGGAAATGATGAAGGAGAGCGTGCTCGACGCCTATGGCCGCGCTTTGAACGCATGACAAGTCACCAACCGGTGACAGATCACCAATCGGTGATAGACGGTCAATCCATGCTAAATTGGTTGGGCGAGACTCACTCGCGGCAGCCGGAGAAAGCTGACGGCAAGGCAGTTCGTATCCGGATGCATTTTCACCTGATCGAGGAGGAATTGGCATATGCATATGAATGGCGTCGGCTGGATCACAGCCATCATCGTCGGCGGTCTGGCGGGCTGGTTCGCCGAGATGGTCATGAAGAGCAACACCGGCATCGTCATGAACATCATCATGGGCATTGTCGGCGCCGTGGTGCTGAACGCGATCCTGCAGGCCCTCAATATCGGGGCCTTCGGTGCCGGCTGGGTGGCCTATCTGATCACCGGCTTCATAGGTGCCTGCCTGCTGATCTTCGTCGGACGGCTCGTTCGCCGCTGAACCGCTATGCGAAAAGGCTGTGGCGGCATGCGCTGCCACGGCCTTTTTCTTTGCCTCGAAAAGTCCTAGATGACGAAAGACAGGTGGCTGGCGAAATCGCGGCCGCGAAGGGTTTGAGATGGTCACAGTCGTAGACACGATCGCCAACCGGCCGCGCCCGCGGCATCCCGAGAAGGCGCACCGGCCCGACCAGGAGGTGCTCCGCAAGCCCGACTGGATCCGCGTCAAGGCGCCGGTTTCCAAGGGCTATGCCGAAACGCGCGAGATCGTGAAGTCGCACAAGCTGGTGACGGTGTGCGAGGAGGCCGGCTGCCCGAATATCGGCGAGTGCTGGGACAAGAAGCACGCCACCTTCATGATCATGGGCGAGATCTGCACTCGCGCCTGCGCTTTCTGCAATGTCGCGACCGGTATCCCGACCGAGCTCGATGCGGATGAGCCGGCGCGCGTCGCGCACGCCGTCAAGCAGATGGGGCTGAGCCACGTCGTCATCACGTCCGTCGATCGCGATGACCTGGCCGATGGCGGCGCGCAGCATTTCGCCGACGTCATCCGCGCCATCCGCGCGGCGACGCCCTCGACGACGGTCGAGATCCTGACGCCCGACTTCCTGCGCAAGGACGGCGCGCTGGAGATCGTCGTCGCGGCCAAGCCCGACGTCTTCAACCATAATCTCGAAACCGTGCCGTCGAATTACCTGACGGTCCGTCCCGGCGCGCGTTATTTCCATTCGATCCGGCTTTTGCAGCGGGTCAAGGAACTCGACCCGTCGATCTTCACCAAATCCGGCATCATGGTCGGCCTCGGCGAGGAGCGGAACGAGGTGCTGCAATTGATGGACGATCTGCGTTCGGCCAATGTCGACTTCATGACCATCGGCCAGTACCTGCAGCCCTCGAAGAAGCACCATCCGGTGATCCGCTTCATCCCGCCGGACGAGTTCAAGTCCTATGAGACGATAGGCAAGACCAAGGGCTTCCTTCTGATGGCTTCGAGCCCGCTTACCCGCTCCTCGCATCACGCCGGCGAGGATTTCGCCAGGTTGCGCGCGGCGCGCGAGGCGCAGCTCGCGAAGGCCAGCTGACCTTCAATGCCGAAATTCGAGGCGACACGCCGCGTCGCGCATACACCGCAAGAGATGTTCGCGCTGGTTGCGGACATCGAAGCCTATCCGCAATTCCTGCCGCTCTGTGAGTCGCTCACCGTGCGCTCTCGCAAGGAGCGCGACGGCCGCACCATCCTGGTTGCCGACATGAGCATCGGCTACAAGGCGATCCGCGAGACCTTTACCACGCAGGTGCTGCTCAATCCGGCCGAGCATGCCATCGATGTCAAATACATCGACGGTCCGTTCAAATATCTCAGCAATATTTGGCGCTTCGATCCCGCTGGCGGCGGCTGCGAGGTGCATTTCTTCATCGACTACGAATTCAAGAGCCGCATCCTGGGCGCGGTGATGGGCACGATGTTCGATCGCGCCTTCCGCATGTTCTCGGAAGCCTTCGAGAAACGGGCAGACGTCATCTATGGGGTGAAGCAAGCCTAACGCTCACCGAGCGCGCGCAGCCCAAGCTGCAGCGCGTGCCGCACCGTCTCGTGCCGGATGAATTCGCGGCCCTTGTGACCGAACAGCTGCCGCTCGGCGATAACCGGCTGTCCGGCAAGCGCTATCCCGAACCAGACAAGACCGACCGGCTTGTCGGCCGAGCCGCCGCGGGGGCCGGCAATGCCGGTGACGGCGAGCGACAGGCTTGCCTGCGAATGCGCCAGCGCGCCCGCCGCCATTTCCAGAACCGTCTCGCGCGAGACCGCGCCATGCGCATCGAGCGTGGCGGCGGAGACGCCGAGCATCTCCATCTTGGCTTCGTTGGAATAGGTGATGAAGCCGCGATCGACCACCGCGGAGGACCCGGCGATGTCGGTCAGCGCCGCGATGATCAGGCCGCCGGTGCAGCTTTCGGCCGTCGCCAGCATGATGCCGCGCTGCTGACAGGCCTGGAGCAAAGCGATAGCGAGTTCGGCGTTGCTCATGCCGGCACCTCTCCCGGGTAGACGACGCTGGCGGTGGCGATCGCTGCGATGCCTTCGCCACGCCCAACAAAGCCCAGCTTCTCGTTGGTTGTCGCCTTGATCGAAATACGCTCGCGCGCGATGCCAAGCATGGCCGAAAGCGCCTCCGTCATCGCCGCGCGATGCGGCCCGACGCGCGGCGCCTCGCAGATCAACGTGATGTCGGCATTGGCGATGCGGCCGCCACGTTCGCGCACCAGCTTTGCCGCGTGCTCGACGAAGATCTTCGAGGCCGCTCCCTTCCATTGCGGGTCGGACGGCGGGAAATGCGTGCCTATGTCGTCGGCGCCGCAGGTGGCAAGCAACGCGTCGGTCAGCGCATGCAGCCCGACATCGGCGTCCGAATGGCCGGACAGTTTTCGCTCGTAGGGAATGGCGACGCCACAGAGCGTTACATGGTCGCCGGGCTCGAAGGCGTGCACGTCGTAGCCATTGCCGGTGCGAATATCCGGGAAGCGCTGCTGCGCGCTCAAGAGCCGCTGGTCGGCCAATGCAATATCCCTTGCCCAGGTGAGTTTGACGTTGTCCGGCGATCCCGGAACGATCTTGACCGGTATCTGCGCCCATTCGGCGATCGCCGCGTCGTCGGTGAATTCCGTTTTCCCCAAATGATGCGCCTTTTCGTGCGCGGCGAGCAGCGGCCAGAACGGAAAGCCCTGCGGCGTCTGCGCCGCATGAAGGCCGGCTCTCGACACCGTCTCATCGATCATGCCGGCAGCCGATTCCCGCTTCAGCGTATCGGCGACGGGCAGCGCCGGCAGCGCGCCCTGGCGCTCGCCGATCGCCTCGATGGTGCGGTCGATCAGCCCGGCGTCGACGAACGGGCGTACGGCATCGTGCACCAGCACTTTTGCGGGTGCCTGGTCCCTCAGCGCCATGAGGCCGAGCCGGACGGAAGCCTGGCGCGAAGGGCCGCCGATCACGGCGACAAGACGATCGCCATGCACCTCGGCCGCGCGTTGGAAGAGTTCGGCATCGTCGGCATGGATCGCCACGACCACCGGGCCGATCATTGGATGCGAGAGGAAGATATCCAATGTATGCGCGATGACGGCACGGCCGCCGATGCGCTGATATTGCTTCGGACCGTCGGCCTGTCCGGCGCGCGCGCCGCGTCCGGCGGCGACGATCACCACCCCGATCCCACCGCTTGGGCCCGCCGCTTGCTTTTCGCTTGCCTCGCTCATTCCGATCGGTCCTAGTCGGCGTGATGGCCGAAGGCCAGCATTTTCCAAAATGCGCCTTAATGTGACGTCATTGCGCGTTGCACAATGCCACACTTCTGGCTAGAGAATGTGCAACGATTGAACATGCTTGGTTTTTGTGCATGGTTGAACTGACCACTTTGGCATCGCCACTCGATGTCGGCGGCGTGAGAATCCGCAATCGCGTTTTCCTGGCGCCGATGTCGGGCATCACCGACGAGCCGTTCCGGCAGCGCGCCCACGCGCATGGCGCGGGGCTGGTCGTATCGGAAATGGTGGCAAGCGGCGAACTGGCCAAGGGCAGGGCCGGCTGCGACCTGCGCATCCGCCATTCCGGCCTGCCGGTGCATATGGTTCAGTTGGCCGGACGCGAAGTTATCGATATGGGCGAGGGCGCGCGCATAGCGGCGGGCGAGGGCGCCGATATCATCGACATCAACATGGGCTGCCCTGCGAAGAAGGTGACCGGCGGCTATGCCGGTTCGGCGCTGATGCGCGACCTCGACCATGCGCTGTCGCTGATCGAGGCGGTGGTCGGCGCAGTCTCGGTGCCGGTGACGGTCAAGATGCGGCTCGGCTGGGACGAAAGCGCGCTCAACGCGCCGATGCTGGCCCGCCGCGCCGAACAGGCTGGCGTCAAGATGGTAACAGTGCATGGCCGCACGCGCTGCCAGTTCTACCAGGGCAAGGCCGACTGGCGTGCCATTGCGCGCGTCAAGGAAGCTGTATCGATACCCGTGGTGGCCAATGGCGATGTCGGCTCGCCGGAAGAGGCGGCGACAATCCTCGAACAGTCCGGAGCAGACGCGGTGATGATCGGCCGCGCGCACTATGGCGCACCATGGATCGCTGGTGACATTGCCACAACCGCCGCCGGTGCAAGCGCGCAAGCAATTCCGCGCATGCCGCGGGCGCTCGCCGACTACGTCGTGTCCCACTACGAGGACATGCTCTCGCTCTACGGTATCGAAAGCGGCCTGCGCCAGGCGCGCAAGCATCTCGGCTGGTATCTTGACCGCCATACGGCCGATGTTTCAGCCGAGCAGCGCAAACGCATTCTGACTTCCTTCGACCCGCGGGAAGTCGTCGCCGAGCTGCGCCGCGCGTTCACTGACAGCTTGTCCTCGATCAGCCTGCGGAGCGCGGCATGAAGGCCAACGTTCCCCAGCCGGCCGATATGGCGGATGCCGCCAATATCGTGCTCAACACCATCCGCCGCCCGGTCATCATGGTCGACCTCGACGGCTTTATCACTTTTGCCAATGCCGATGCCGAGGACTTCTTCCGCTCCAGCGCGACCATGCTCGCCCGCAACACGCTGTCCAAGCTGGTGCCCTTCGGTAGCCCGCTGCTGACGCTGGTCGACCAGGTGCGCGAACGCCGTGCGCCGGTCAACGAATACCGCGTCGACGTCTCATCGCCGCGCCTCGGCATCGAGAAGATGGTCGACCTCTATGTCGCGCCGGTGACGGAGTTTCCGGGCTCGATCGTGGTCATGTTCCAGGAACGGTCGATGGCCGACAAGATCGATCGCCAGATGACGCATCGCGGTGCCGCGCGCTCCGTCACCGGTCTCGCCGCCATGCTGGCGCATGAGATCAAGAACCCGCTTTCAGGCATCCGCGGCGCCGCCCAATTGCTCGAGTTGTCGGCTTCCGACGAGGACCGCGCGCTGACCCGCCTGATCACCGACGAGACGGACCGCATCGTCTCGCTGGTCGACCGCATGGAGGTGTTTTCCGACGAGCGGCCGATCGAGCGCTATCCGGTCAACATCCACGTCGTGCTCGATCATGTGAAGGCGATTGCCAAGAATGGTTTTGCAAGGCGGATCAAGATCTTGGAGGAATATGATCCATCATTGCCTCCGGTCTTCGCCAACCGCGACCAACTGATCCAGGTCTTCCTCAATCTGGTGAAGAACGCCGCCGAGGCGATCGCCGCCGACCCGCAGGGCGAGATCATGCTGTCGACGGCTTTCCGCCCTGGCATCCGTGTTTCCGTGCCCGGCACGCAGGATCGGGTCTCGCTGCCGCTGGAATTCTGCGTGCATGACAACGGGCCCGGCGTCTCCGAGGACATCCTGCCGATCCTGTTCGATCCGTTCATCACCACCAAACCCAATGGCTCGGGACTTGGGCTGGCGCTGGTAGCCAAGATCGTCGGCGAGCATGGCGGCATCATCGAATGCGATTCGACGCCGCGCGGGACGACATTTCGCATCCTGCTTCCGGCCTGGAAGCAGACCGCGCCCGGCGCGGGCGAGGGAGCTGAAGGAGACCGCACATGACTGCTCGCGGCAATATTCTCGTCGCCGACGACGATGCGGCCATCCGCACCGTGCTCAGCCAGGCGCTGTCGCGGGTCGGCCACGAGGTGCGCGTCACCTCCAATGCTTCGACGCTGTGGCGTTGGGTGGCGGCGGGCGAGGGCGATCTGGTCATCACCGACGTGGTGATGCCCGACGAGAATGCTTTCGACATGCTGCCGCGCATCAAGAAGGCGCGGCCCGAGCTGCCGGTCATCGTCATGAGCGCGCAGAACACGTTCATGACCGCGATCCGCGCCTCCGAGACCGGCGCCTACGAATATCTGCCGAAGCCGTTCGACCTCACTGAACTGCTTAACATCGTCAGCCGGGCGCTGGCCGAGCCGAAGCGGCCGAAGCTCGATGCTCGCGCGGAAGACCAGCCTGAGACGATGCCGCTGGTCGGCCGCTCCGCCGCCATGCAGGATATCTACCGCATGCTGGCGCGCATGATGCAGACCGACCTCACGGTCATGATCAGCGGCGAGTCCGGCACCGGCAAGGAGCTGGTGGCGCGCGCGCTGCATGAGTATGGCCGCCGCCGCGGCGGCCCGTTCGTGGCCATCAACATGGCGGCGATTCCGCGCGACCTGATCGAATCGGAACTGTTCGGCCACGAGAAGGGCGCCTTCACCGGGGCGCAGAACCGCTCTAGCGGCCGCTTCGAACAGGCCGAGGGCGGCACGCTGTTTCTCGATGAGATCGGCGACATGCCGATGGAAGCACAGACCCGGCTGCTGCGCGTGCTGCAGCAGGGCGAATACACCACGGTCGGCGGCCGCACGCCGATCAAGACAGACGTGCGCATCGTCGCGGCCACAAACAAGGATCTGCGCACGCTGATCAACCAGGGCCTCTTCCGCGAGGACCTGTTCTATCGCCTCAATGTCGTGCCGCTGAGGCTGCCGGCGCTGCGCGAGCGTTCCGAGGACATTCCCGATCTGGTGCGGCATTTCTTCAAGCAGGGCGCCAGCGAGGGCTTGCAGACCAAGCGCATATCGTCCGGCGGCATCGAGCTCATGAAGCGCTACCCCTGGCCGGGCAACGTGCGCGAGCTGGAAAACCTGGTGCGCCGGCTGGCCGCCCTCTATTCGCAGGACGAGATTTCGTCGGAGATCATCGAATCCGAGCTGAAGACCGGCGAAAGGCCGGTCGTGCCCGACGGCGGCGCGCTCATCCCCGACGATCTGTCGATCGGCCAGGCGGTCGAGCACTTCCTGCAGCGATATTTCGCCTCCTTCGCCGGTGAATTGCCGCCGGCCGGGCTCTATCAGCGCATTCTTGCCGAGGTCGAATATCCGCTGGTGCTGGCTTCGATGACGGCGACGCGCGGCAACCAGATCAAGGCGGCGGAACTTTTGGGGCTCAACCGCAACACGCTGCGCAAGAAGATCCGCGAACTCGGCGTCAACGTCTACAAATCAGCCAGGCAGCCGTAGCGTCACCTCGTCCCTTCGGTGAATTTTGTCTGGGAAAGATTATCTTCCCGGCCACACTTGTTGCATAATCGCCACAATGCGTTGCATACATCCGACGCGATGATCGACTCTGTACCGCGACATGGCAGCTGAGGCTCCGACCCTGAACCAATCGCCTTTCAACCAGACCGGCGCGCGCGACGGGCGGCGGTTGCTGGCGTTGCCCGGCGTCGTCGCGATTGCCGGCGCGATGATCACGGCGGCCATCTCGTTCGCGATCCTGGTCGGCGCGACGCCGATCGCGCCGACGGCCGACGCGACCTGGGCCTTGATCGCGGCCAATGCCGTCTTTGTCCTGTTCCTCATCGCCTTGATCGCCCGCGAGGTGCGCCGCATCATCCTGGCGCGGCGCCACGGCAGGGCCGCCTCGCGGCTGCATGTGCGCATCGTCGCGATGTTCGCGCTGGTTGCCGCCATTCCGGCCATCATGGTGGCGATCATCGCCTCGATCACGCTCGACATCGGCCTCGACCGTTGGTTTGAAATCCGCACCAAGACGATCGTCAATTCATCGCTGTCGATTGCCGACGCCTATGTGCAGGAGAACGCGCGCAACCTGCAGGGCACGACATTGTCCATGGCGTACGATCTCGACGCCTCGCGCACGCTCTACGGCCTCGACCGGGGCGGTTTCCTCGACCTGTTGAACAAGGAAGCCGTCGGACGCGGACTGGCGCATGCGGCCCTGATCAAGCCGGATGGCTCGTTCGTCATGAACGCCAAGACCGATGCCGATTTCCCCATGCCAGAGCCGCCCTCGGGCGCTGTCGACACCGCGTCCGACGGCAAGCCGGTGCTGATCGAGCCGCGCACCCGCAACATCATGGGCGCCATCATCAAGCTGCGCGAGATCGAAGGGCTTTACCTGTATACGATCCGGCTCGTCGATCCCGACGTGATCAAGGCGCGTCAGATCGTCAGGTCCAACACCGACGAATACCGCAATCTCGAGGACAACCGCCGGACCTCGCAGGTCGCCTTCGCGCTGCCCTATCTGTCGCTCACGCTGATCATCACGCTCTCGGCTATCTGGACAGGCATCGCGGTCGCCGACCGGATCGTGCGGCCGATCCGCCAGCTGATCGGCGCCGCCGACGAGGTGGCGACCGGCAATCTCGACGCTGCAGTTCCGGTGCGCCAGTCCGATGGCGACGTCGCCTCGCTCGGCGAGACCTTCAACAACATGATCCTGGAGCTCAAATCGCAGCGCAACGAGTTGCTCTCGGCCAAGGATCTGATCGACGAGCGGCGGCGCTTCTCCGAGGCCGTGCTGGCCGGTGTCACCGCCGGCGTCATCGGCGTCGATCCTTACGGCGTCATCACCATCGTCAATCGTTCGGCCGAAACCATGCTGGCGATTTCGGCAAATGCGACGCTCGGCCAGAACCTGTCGGCGGTCCTGCCGCTTGTCGGCCGCGTCTTCGAGATCGGGCGGCAGTCCGGCAAGCCGGTCTATCGCGAGCAGGTGACCTTCTTCCGCAGCGGTCTGGAGCGCACCTTCAATGTCCAGGTGACGGTCGAAGCCGGCGACGACGGCGAGGAAGAGAAATCCTATGTGGTCACGGTCGACGACATCACCGATCTCGTCCAGGCGCAGCGCTCGTCGGCCTGGGCCGACGTCGCGCGGCGCATCGCGCATGAGATCAAGAACCCGCTGACGCCGATCCAGCTTTCGGCCGAGCGCATCAAGCGCCGTTACGGCAAGGTCATCACCGAGGACCGCGAGGTCTTCGACCAGTGCACCGATACCATCATCCGCCAGGTCGAGGACATCGGCCGCATGGTCGACGAATTCTCGGCCTTTGCCCGCATGCCGAAGCCCGAGATGAAGGCTATCGACCTGCGTGAATCGCTGCGCGAGGCGTCCTTCCTGGTCGAGGTCAGCCGCTCCGACATCGCCTTCAAACGTGATTTCGGCAGCGAGCCGTTGAAAGGCACTTTCGACAGCCGCCTGATGGCGCAGGCCTTCGGCAACGTCATCAAGAACGCGGCCGAGGCGATCGACGGACTTGATGCGAAAGACCGTTCGGACGGCACAATCCGGATTCAGGCCGGGCGCCAAGATGGCGCCATACGAATCGACGTTATCGATAACGGCAAGGGGCTGCCGCGCGAGAATCGCCAAAGGCTTCTCGAGCCCTATATGACGACACGCGAGAAGGGCACCGGGCTTGGTCTCGCTATCGTCAAGAAGATCGTGGAGGACCATGGCGGCCGTCTCGAATTGCACGACGCGCCAGCGGATTTCCATGGCGGCCGGGGCGCGATGATCTCGATCATCCTGCCCCCGGCGACGATCGTAGCTGCGCCGCCACGCGGTGAGGGTCGAAGCGAACACGAAAGAGAAACTGAAAAGGTCGGTAATGGCGTCTGACATTCTCATAGTCGATGACGAGGAAGACATCCGCGAACTTGTCGCCGGTATCCTGAGCGACGAGGGTCATGAAACACGCACGGCGCATGATGCCGACAGCGCGCTCGCGGCGATCGCCGATCGCGCGCCGCGGCTGATTTTCCTCGACATCTGGCTGCAGGGTTCGCGCCTCGACGGCCTGGCGTTGCTCGACGAGATCAAGACCATGCACCCGAACATGCCGGTGGTGATGATTTCCGGCCACGGCAACATCGAGACGGCGGTGTCGGCCATCCGGCGCGGCGCGTACGACTTCATCGAGAAGCCGTTCAAGGCCGATCGCCTCATCCTGGTCGCAGAGCGCGCGCTGGAGACGTCCAAGCTGCGGCGCGAGGTTTCCGACCTCAAGCAGCGCAGCGGCGAGACCTTCGACCTGATCGGCATGTCGTCGGCGATGAGTCAGCTGCGGCAGACCATCGAACGCGTCGCGCCCACCAACAGCCGCGTCATGATCGTCGGTCCCTCAGGCTCCGGCAAGGAACTGACGGCGCGCGCCATCCACACGCTTTCGTCGCGCAAGACCGGTCCGTTCGTGACGCTGAGCGCGGCCACCATCACGCCCGAACGCATGGAGATCGAGCTGTTCGGCACAGAATCGAACGGCACCGAGCGCAAGGTCGGCGCGCTGGAGGAGGCGCATCGCGGCATCCTCTACATCGACGAAGTCGCCGATATGCCGCGCGAAACGCAAAACAAGATCCTTCGCGTGCTGGTCGAGCAGCAATTCGAGCGGGTAGGCGGCACCAAGCGCGTCAAGGTCGATGTCCGCATCATCTCTTCGACCTCGCAGAATCTCGAAGCGATGATCGCCGACGGCCGCTTCCGCGAGGACCTTTACCATCGCCTGGCGGTGGTTCCGGTCATCGTGCCGGGGCTCGCCGAGCGGCGCGAGGACATTCCCTATCTCGTCGACAATTTCATGAAGCAGATCGCGCGCCAGGCCGGCATCAAGCCGCGCCGCATCGGCGACGATGCGCTGGCCGTCCTGCAGGCGCATAACTGGCCGGGCAACGTTCGCCAACTGCGCAACAATGTCGAGCGATTGATGATTCTGGCGCGAGGCGAAGAGGCCGATGCGCCGATCACCGCCGATCTTCTGCCCTCCGAGATCGGCGACGTGATGCCACGCACGCCCAACCAGTCGGACCAGCACATCATGGCGCTGCCGTTGCGCGAGGCCCGCGAGCAATTCGAGAAGGACTATCTGATCGCCCAGATCAACCGCTTCGGCGGCAACATCTCGAAGACGGCCGAGTTCATCGGCATGGAACGCTCGGCGCTCCACCGCAAGCTGAAGTCGCTGGGTGTGTAAAAGCAATTCCAAGAAGGTGCGCAGCGGTTAGGCTCGGCGGTTTCGCCGTAGCTGTCCGTGCGGAATCGCGTAAGCCCCCGGGCCGGCTTGCCAGGCCCGGCTTGGCCCACGCGATTGTTCATTACGGCAGGGGCGGAATCGCCTAAGAAAGCCAGATATTTCCCTGAGGATGCCCATGCCGCGCATTGCCTATGTCAACGGGCGCTATGTCGTCCATGCCCAAGCCAGCGTCCATATCGAGGACCGTGGCTACCAGTTCGCGGACGGCGTCTATGAGGTCTGCGAAGTGGCGCGCGGCCATATCGTCGACATGCCGCGTCATCTTGCCCGGCTCAAGCGCTCGCTGAAGGAACTGTCGATCGCCTGGCCGGTCTCGGAAGGCGTCCTGCCGATGCTGCTGCGCGAGGTGGTCAATCGCAACGGCGTTATCGACGGCCTTGTCTATGTGCAGGTGACGCGCGGCGTCGCCAGCCGTGAGTTCGTGTTTCCGCCGGCAGGCACGAGGCCTTCCCTGGTCATAACCGCCAGAAAGGCCGATCCGGCCGCGGCGGCAAAGCGGGTGGAAGCCGGCATCAAGGTCATCACGGTGCCTGAGAACCGCTGGGATCGCGTCGACATCAAGAGCACGGGCCTCTTGCCCAATGTGCTCGCCAAGCAGAAGGCCAAGGAAGCCGGCGCCCAGGAAGCCTGGTTCGTCGACACCGACGGCAACGTCAAGGAAGGCGGCTCGTCCAACGCCTGGATCGTCACCCGGGACGGCGTCCTGGTGACCCGGCCGGCCGAGCACGGCATCCTGCGCGGCATCACCCGCACGACGCTTTTCGATGTCGCCGCAAAGCTCGGCCTCAAGATCGAAGAACGTGGTTTTTCGGTCACCGAGGCCAAGGCGGCCAGGGAAGCGTTCATCAGTTCGGCGACGACAATCGCCATGCCGGTGGTCGAAATTGACGGTGCGCCGATCGCAAATGGCCATCCTGGTTCCATGACACTTTCGTTGCGGCAGGCCTTTTTTGACGTTGCGGAAAAAAGTCCAGCCTGATAACCGCACAGCTGGAATTAACCTCAACTATCTCATTCTGCTTGCCATTGTGTCGGCAAGAGGGGGTTTGCGCGCTTGACAGGTGCCGCGTAATTTGGCGCATTGGCCCGCAAACCGAAGGGGATCGGCGAAAGACAAGAAAAATGGCGGAACGATCGCAAAATCTTCAGGACCTGTTCCTGAATTCAGTTCGCAAGAGCAAAAATCCACTTACCATCTTCCTCATCAACGGCGTGAAGCTGACCGGCGTCGTCACTTCGTTCGACAATTTTTGTGTATTGTTGCGGCGTGACGGGCACTCCCAGCTCGTCTACAAGCATGCCATTTCCACGATCATGCCGAGCCAGCCGGTTCAGATGTTCGATGGCGAGGAAAGCCAGGGCGCCTGATTGGCACGTGATAAGGACGCGGACCGCAGCGTTCGCGGAAAACAAGGACATCAACTCGGGCCGGATTCCAAGGATCCGACCCGGGCCGTCGTCATTGTGCCGGTGCTTACCCGCCAGCCGCGCGGCGACGATGAATCGAGTCGCCCGCGTCTGAGCCGTTCGGCGGATGCACGCCACGACGAAGCGGTCGGCCTTGCCAGCGCCATCGATCTCAACCCGGTTCACACCGCGGTGGTGACGGTTGCCGATCCGCGGCCGGCCACGCTACTCGGCAGCGGTAAGGTGGCCGAGTTCGCGGATATCGTGAAGGAACGCAAGGCGGAGCTGGTCATTGTCGACCATCCGCTGACCCCGGTGCAGCAGCGCAATCTCGAAAAGGAACTGAACGCCAAGGTGCTCGATCGCACCGGGCTCATCCTCGAGATCTTCGGCGAGCGGGCGCGCACCAAGGAAGGCGCGCTGCAGGTCGAGCTCGCCCATCTCAACTACCAGAAGGGCCGCCTGGTGCGCAGCTGGACTCACCTCGAGCGGCAGCGCGGCGGCGCCGGCTTCCTCGGCGGTCCCGGCGAAACCCAGATCGAATCCGATCGTCGCATCCTGCAGGACAAGATCACCAAGCTGAAGCACGAGCTGGAAACGGTGCGGCGCACACGCGACCTGCATCGCGCCAAGCGCAAGAAGGTGCCTTTCCCGGTGGTGGCGATCGTCGGCTACACCAATGCCGGCAAGTCGACGCTGTTCAACCGGTTGACCGGGGCAGGGGTGCTGGCCGAGGACATGCTTTTCGCGACGCTTGATCCGACGTTGCGGCGCGTGCGGCTGCCGCACGGCACGCCGGTCATCCTGTCCGACACGGTGGGCTTCATTTCCGACCTTCCGACGCATCTGGTGGCGGCCTTCCGGGCGACGTTGGAAGAAGTCGTCGAGGCGGATCTGGTGCTTCATCTGCGCGACATCTCCGATCCCGATACGGCGGCCCAGGCCGAAGACGTCGAACGCATCCTCGGCGATCTTGGCGTCGACGCCGCCGACGCGAACCGCGTGATCGAGGTCTGGAACAAGATCGATCTGCTCGACGAAGGCAATCGCGAGCGGCTGCTTGACGAAGGGGCAAGCGGCAAGTCTCCGCCGATAGCCATTTCAGCGGTGACCGGCGAAGGACTGGACACGCTGAAAGCGCTCATCGAAACGCGGGTGTCGGGCGAACTGGAAACGATGACCGTGACGTTGAGCCCGGCTCAGCTCGGCCAGGTCGACTGGCTCTACCGCAACGGCGACGTCGTTTCGCGCACCGACAATGAGGACGGCAGCGTCACCCTTTCGCTCACGGCCACGCATAGCGCCAGGCAGGAAATCGAGAGCCGCCTGCATCGCAAGGGCAGCTAATCGGCTGATTCCTTGGCGCTTTTGGCCTGCTGCCAGAGCGCTTCCATTTCGTCGAGCGTTGCCTTCTCCAGTGAACCGCCCGAAGCCTCCAAGGCTTGCTCGACATAGTGAAAGCGCGACCGGAACTTGTCGTTGGTGCCGCTGAGCGCCGCTTCCGAATCGAGCTTGAGGTGGCGGCCGAGGTTGACGACGGCAAACAGCATATCGCCGAACTCGTCCTTGATCGGAGTCGCGTCACCGGTGGCGAGCGCCTCGCGCAATTCGCCGATCTCTTCCTCTATTTTGTCGAGGATCGGGGCTGCCTCGCTCCAGTCGAAGCCGACGCGCGCTGCCTTCTCCTGCAGCTTCAGGGCGCGCGTCAGGGCAGGGAGCGCGACCGGCACGCTATCGAGAAATCCCTTGCCGTGATCTTCCGGATCGAGCCCGCGCGCGAGCCGGGCGTCGCGCTTCTCGGCTTTTTCAACCGCCTTGATCTTCTCCCACATGCCCTTGGCCATGCCGGCGCTGCGCGCCTTCTCGTCGCCGAAGACGTGCGGATGGCGGCGGATCATCTTGGTGGTGATGGCCTCGACGACATCGCCGAAAGCGAACTCGCCGATCTCCTCGGCCATCTGCGCGTGGTAGACGACCTGTAGCAGCAGATCGCCCAATTCCTCGCGCAGATCGTCGAAATCGCCGCGCGCGATCGCGTCGGCCACTTCATAGGCCTCCTCGATCGTGTAGGGCGCGATGGTCGTAAAATTCTGCTCGATATCCCAGGGGCAGCCGGTCTTCGGCGCTCGCAGCGCTGCCATGATCTCGATCAGCCGGGAAATGTCCTTGGAGGGCTTCATGAGTTGAGCCTATCTCGCGGTCAGCGTCCGACCAATCCTGGCCGGACACTGAAAAGAGTTGTCCACAGCCTCAGTCAAGCACCGAAACGATCGCCTTGGCGAGGTCGTCCATGCCGTCCTCCGGCAGGCCGGCCACGTTGATGCGGCTGTCGCCGACCATATAGACGGCGTGCTCGGCGCGCAGGCGTTCGACTTGCGCCTCGGTCAAGCCGAGCCGCGAAAACATGCCGCGATGGCTGGCGACGAAATCGAAGCGATCGGAGTTGGACTGACGCCTGAGGGCTTCGGCGAAGGCGACGCGCAGCCTGAGCATGCGCAGCCGCATCTCCTCGAGCTCCGTCTCCCAATCCTTTCTCAGGCTGGCGTCCTCCAGCACCATACGCACGGCCGCCGCGCCATGGTCCGGCGGCATCGAATAGAGCGCGCGCGCCGCCGCCAGCATCTGGCTCATCGCCACGTCCGCCTGGGCGCCGTCCTTGGCCATGATCATCGCGGCGCCGACGCGGTCGCGATAGACGGCGAAATTCTTCGAGCAGCTCGAGGCGACGACCATTTCCGGCACCTTGCCGGCCAAGAGCCGCAGACCGGCGGCGTCGGCGTCGAGGCCCTCGCCGAAGCCCTGATAGGCAATGTCGACGAAAGGCAGCAGACCGCGCTCCAGCAGCACGTCGGCGACCTTGGCCCACTGCGCGGCATTGAGATTGGCGCCGGTCGGGTTGTGGCAGCAGCCGTGCAGCAGCACGACATCGCCGCTGTTGGCCGTCCTGAGCGTCGCCAACATCTCGTCGAAGCGGACAGCGCCCGAAGCGGCATCGAAATATGGATAGTTGCGAACCTCGAGGCCGGCGGCGCGCATCACCGGCAGATGGTTCGGCCAGGTCGGGTCGGACAGCCACACGGTCGCGCCGGCGCGCGTGCGCAGCAGAAGCTCCGCCACCAGCCTGAGCGCGCCGGATCCGCCCGGCGCCTGTGCCGCGCGGATGCGCGAATGGTCGGTAGTCTCGCCGAAGGCGAGCTTGATCATGGCGGCGTTGAAGCCGGTGTCGCCGGCAAGGCCGAGATAGGTCTTGGTGTCCTGGCTCGCCAGCAGCCGCTTCTCGGCCTCGCGCACGGCGCGCATCACCGGCGTCCTGCCGTCGATGTCCTTGTAGACGCCGACACCGAGGTCGACTTTGCCGGGCCGCGGGTCGTTGCGATAGAGGCCGATCAGGGCAAGGATCTTGTCGGCGGGCGCGGACTGCAGGGTCTCGAACATCGAAAAGGACTCCAATGGCGGCGGAGTGATACGCAAATCGACCCCGCCGCGCCAGCGGTTTCCTCAGACATGGCGGCACGAAAAGAAATGCCGGGCAGGGGATTAAAATCCCTACATGCTCCGTAAACAGGAGCATGAAAGGGTCGATGGCACGCTTCGATATCGTCGGGCAACTGGGGTCGCTGCGGCGCTACGCGCGCTCGCTGACGCGCGACAGCGCCGACGCCGAGGATCTTGTCCATGACGCGCTGGTGCGCGCCTATGAGCGACGCACGACCTTTCGTTCGGGCGGCAATTTGCGCGCCTGGCTTCTGGCGATCGTGCACAACATCTTCATCGACCGCATGCGCTCACGCCGCTCCGAGGCAGCGCGCATCGAACAGGCCGGCCTTGTTGCCGACCAAAGCATGCCGGCGTCGCAGGACCATGCGGTGCGCCTGTCCCAGGTCCGGGAGGCGTTTCTCTCGCTCCCCGAGGAGCAGCGCTCCGCCCTGCACCTCGTCGCCATCGAAGGGCTGTCCTATCAGCAGGCAGCCGAAGTCATCGGTATCCCGCTCGGGACCCTGATGTCGCGCATCGGCCGCGCGCGTGCCGCGCTGCGCGAGGTCGAAGAGGGCGCGGCGCCGAAAACCAAGCCTCATCTCAGGATCGTGGGAGACGATCAATGACCGCCATTGTCGACCCCGTAACCGATGCCGACCTCGACGCCTATGTCGACGACCAATTGGATGTCGCCCGCCGCATCGAGGTCGAAGCGTTCCTCGCCGCGCGCCCGGAAGCGGCGGCGCGCGTGATGTCTGATTTGAGGACGCGCGACGAACTGCGAGTCGCGCTTGCAGGCCCCATCGGCATGGCGCGTCCGGCCACGACAGAAGCGTCGCGGCGGCTGGAAAGGGCACTTGCCAGGGGACGTATCCTTGCCGTGCTGCAGCGGGCCGCGGCCGCGGCCGTGCTGGTCGCGGCGGGCTGGCTGGCCAACGGCATTTTCGGGCCGATCGCGGTGACCAAGGTGGTCGCCTCGACGCAGCCGCCGGCCTATGTCGAGGATGCGGTCAGGGCGCACCGCACGACTTTGGTGCGCGAGACGATGCCGTCGCAGCAGGAGGCGCCGGACTACGATGCCGACGAGATCCGCGCCGCCACCGCGATCGTCATGCCGTCGCTGCCCGACGACTGGAAGGTTCGCGACGTCCAGGTCTACCCCTCGCAATTCGGGCCGAGCGTCGAGGTGGCGGTCGAGACCAAGGACCTCGGCCTCGTCTCGCTGTTCGCCATCAGGCCCGGCACTTTCGACGTCGTGAAGCCGACGGTCGCGCCCTCCGATGACATTTCAACCGCCTATTTCCAGATCGGCGAGGTCGCCTATGCCGTGGTCGGACGCAGCGGCGCCGGCAATCTCGACCATGCCGCCGAGAAACTCGCCAGAACGCTCTACTGAAAACAGACCCTCTACTGAGAACCAAGGAGAACCAAATGAACAGCCCCAATCTGGGATACCGAACGGGCGCCGGCGTCCAGGCCGGAGCCGTCTATGACGAGGGCCTGCGCAAGCACATGCTGCGCGTCTACAACTATATGGGCCTCGGTCTCGTCGTCACCGGCCTCGTCGCCTTCTTCGTGGCCTCGACGCCCGCGCTCTATGTGCCGATCTTCTCCAGCCCGCTGAAATGGGTGGTGATGCTGGCGCCGCTCGCCTTCGTCATGCTCTTCTCGTTCAGGATGCAGACCATGTCGGCCTCGGGCGCGCAGGCGATGTTCTGGGCCTTCTGCGCCGTCATGGGCCTTTCGCTCGCCTCGGTGTTCCTGGTCTTCACCTCGACCAGCATCGCGCGCACCTTCTTCATCGCCGCCACGATGTTCGGCGCCACCAGCCTCTACGGCTACACGACCAGGCGCGACCTGACGCAGTTCTCGTCCTTCCTGATCATGGGCCTGATCGGCGTGGTCATCGCTAGCCTGGTCAACCTGTTCCTCGGCTCAAGCGCGCTGCAGTTCGCCATCTCGGTGATCGGTATTGCCGTCTTCGTCGGCTTGACCGCCTGGGACACGCAGACGATCAAGGAGCAGTATGCAGAGAATTTCGACGCGGAATCGCAGCAGAAGCTCGCCGTCTTCGGCGCCTTCTCGCTCTATCTGAACTTCATCAACATCTTCCAGCTGCTCTTGAATTTCACCGGCGAGCGCGAATAGGCCGGGCCGCAGCAGGCAACGCTGCTGACCTCGGCATGGCCGGAGGGAAACCTCCGGCCATTTTTTGACTCTGCATCGAGGCATCCACGGCCAAGGTGAGGTGCGGCATGTCCGCCGCGCTTGAGTTCACGCGCGGCCTTTTGCTAGCCTGCCGGCCAGACCAGCCAGCCGCGAGGACGCAATGGAACAACTGACGCTTCACGCTGACGGCATTTCGGCGACCGTCGTCGGGCAGGGGGCCGAGCTGGTCTCGCTGCGCGATGCCGACGGCACCGAGCTTCTGTGGCAGGCAGGCCCCGTCTGGCGCCGTCATTCGCCCGTCCTGTTCCCGATCGTCGGCCGGCTCAAGGGCGACCAGCTGCGGCATCGCGGCCAAACCTATCCGATGACGCAGCATGGATTCGCGCGCGACAGAAGCTTCGCCTGGACGGAGCAGGGGCCGTCCGCCTGCACATTGGTGCTGACCGATGACGCCGAGACCCGGACGCACTACCCTTTCGCCTTTCGCCTGGCCATCGGCTACGAGCTGAAACCCCGGCAGCTCGGCGTGACCTTCGAGATCGCCAACAAGGGCGACGAGCCGCTGCCCGCCTCGATCGGCGCGCATCCGGCGTTCAACTGGCCGCTGCTGCCGGAACTGCCCAAGGAGGCCTACCGGCTGACCTTCGCCGACGATGAGCCGGCGCCGGTCCGCCGGCTGAAGGACGGCCTGCTGCTACCGGACCCGCAACCGACACCAATCGAGGGAAAGAAATTGCCGCTTTCCGAAAAACTGTTCGACGATGACGCCGTCATCCTCGACAGGCCGGCCAGCACCAGCGTGCGCTATGCCGCCGGGCGCGGGCCGGCGATCGAGATATCGTGGCAAGGGTTCAACGAGCTGGGCATCTGGTCCAAGCCCGGCGGCGCGCCGTTCCTGTGCATCGAGCCGTGGCATGGCATCGCCAGCCCCATCGATTTCGACGGCGAGTTCGCTGACAAGCCGGGTGTCATGCTGATCGAGCCGGGCGCCCGGCGCGTGCTGAGCTACCGGATCGGCCTCAACCGGGAGCCATAAGGGCATGGCCTTCGCGATCAAGGCCGAGGTTGAGGATACGCGGGGCGGCGGTTTCGTATGCTGATTCGTATGCTGATCGAGCGCCATGCGCGATCGTGAGAAAGTCGCATAAGATAGATTATGGAACTATCGGGTCGGGGCGCATACCCAGGAATTGCTGCGGCTTTCGCTGCTGCGACGAACTCCGCGGATTACTCCTTGCAACGCTTCGCGACTTCGAGATCTCGACCAAACGGTCGACAGACGAACTGCAGCACGAACTGAGCAGCCGACGCTATCGTTCTGACTCGTAAGGGATTTCGAGAACCATGCCATCATAGGCCGGCACCACGTGATCCGGCGTTTCGGCCATCACGGCGGCGTAGTCGAGTGGCACATGCATATGCGTCAGCACGGCATTCCTCGGTGCCAGCTTTTCGATCCATTCCAGCGCCTGGCCGAGCGACAAATGGCTGGGATGCGTGTTGTACTGCAGCGCATCGATGACCAGCGTGTCGAGGCCGCGCAAACGCTCTGCCGTGGCGGTCGGAAAGTCGCTGATGTCAGGGCAATAAGCGAACCCGCCGACGCGGAAGCCCAGCGAGATGATGTCGCCATGAATCTGCGGCAGCGGCTCAAGGGCGAGGGCGCCCCCCTCGCCTTCGATCACCACCGGCTTCGCGTGGTCGATGATGTGAGCCTCAACGATCGGCGGATAAGAGCTGCCGGGTGGCGTCTCGAAGCAATAGCCGAACGCCTGGCGCAGCCGAAGCATGGTCGGCTCGTCGGCATGGACATCGATGCGATGGCGTTGCTCGAGCACGTAGCCGCGCAGATCATCAATGCCGTGGATATGGTCGGCATGCGGATGCGTGTAGACGACCGCGTCGATGCGCTTGACGGAGGCCAGCAGCATCTGCTCGCGGAAATCCGGCCCGGTGTCGATGACGACCGTGGTACGCGCGCCGTCGGCGGCAATACGCTCGACAAGCGCGGCCGTGCGCATGCGTCGGTTCTTCGGATTCTTGGGGTCGCAATTGCCCCAATCGCCGGTGATGCGCGGCGTGCCGGGCGATGAGCCACAGCCAAGAACGGTAAAGCGCAGCCGGTCGCCCATGCCTCAGCCTGCCGCCACGTCCGGACGCGGCATCTTGGTGAACAACCGGAAGAAGTTTCCGGTGGTGATATCGGCGATCTCGGCCTCGTTGACGCCGATAGTCTCGGCCAGCACCTTTGCCGTGTTCGCCACATAGGCCGGTTCGTTGCGTTTTCCGCGATACGGGACCGGCGCAAGGTAGGGTGCGTCGGTTTCGACGAGCAGCCGGTCGCGCGGGACATCGGCGGCGATGGCGCGCAATTCGGTGGAATTCTTGAAGGTCAGGATGCCGGAAAAGGAGACATAGCCGCCCAGCGCCACGCCGACTTCGGCCAGCCTGCGTCCGGACGAAAAACAGTGCAGAATGAAGGGGAAGGCGCCCTTCCCTGTTTCGTCCTCGAGGATCGCCGCCATGTCGTCGTCGGCATCGCGCGAATGGATGACCAGCGGCAGGCCGGTCCGGCGCGCGGCCGCTATATGGGTGCGAAAGCCTTGCGCCTGCGCATCGCGCGGCGCCTTGTCATAATAGTGATCGAGTCCGGCTTCGCCGATCGCCACCACCTTGGGATGGTCGGAAAGCCGCACCAGCTCGTCGGCGGTGACGTCCAGCTCTTCCGCGGCATTGTGCGGATGGGTGCCGACCGAGCAATAGACTTCATTGAAAATTTCAGCGATTTCAAGGATTTGCTGAAAGCGCCTCACGCGCGTCGAGATCGTCACCATGCGACCGATGCCGGCGGCGAGGGCGCGGGCGACGATAGCCGCCCGCTCCTCGGCGAAGTCAGGAAAGTCGAGATGGCAATGGCTGTCGACCAGCATCAGCTGTTGCCGTCCTGCTCGACATAGCGCGGAAACACGCCCTCCGGCGCCGGCAATGCCGCGCCGGGCACCAGCGCGTGGTCGGCGTGGACATGCTCGAAGGCGCGCTTGTCCGCCGGCACCGCCAACAGGTCGAGCAGCTTGGCAGCCGACCCGGGAACGAAGGGCTGGCAAAGCAGTGCCACACGCCGCACCAGTTCGGCCGTTGTCCACAAGACTGTTTCCATGCGCTCCGGGTCGGTCTTCTTGAGCGCCCAGGGCTCCTGCGAAGCGAAATAGCGGTCGGCTTCGGCAACAACGCCGAAGATCGCCGCCAGCGCTAGGTGGATGCCCTGCTCCGCCATCGCCCGGCGCGAAACGGCCAACGCTTCGATCGCCTGGTCGAGGATCGCCGCGTCGGCCTCGGCAAGGTCGCCGCGCGCCGGCACCTTGCCGCCACAGTTCTTGGCGATCATCGACAGCGACCGCTGCGCCAGATTGCCGAGGCCGTTGGCGAGATCGGCATTGGTGCGGTTGACGATCGCTTCATGGCTGTAACTGCCGTCCTGGCCGAACGGCACCTCGCGCAGGAAAAAGTAGCGCACGCGGTCGAGACCGTAATGTTCGACCATGGCGAACGGGTCGACGACATTGCCGACCGACTTCGACATCTTCTCGCCGCGGTTGAACAGGAAGCCGTGGGCAAAGACCCGTTTCGGCAGCTCGATCCCGGCTGACATCAGGAAAGCCGGCCAGTAAACGGCATGGAAGCGCACGATATCCTTGCCGATGATATGCGTGGCCGGCCAAAAGCTCCATTTCTGGGACTTGGTATCGGGATAGCCGGCGGCGGTGATGTAGTTGGTCAATGCATCGACCCACACATACATCACATGCTTGTCGTCGCCGGGCACCGGAACGCCCCACTTGAAGGTGGTTCGTGAGATCGACAGATCCTTCAGGCCGGACTTGACGAAGCTCATCACCTCGTTGCGGCGCTCCGCCGGACCGACGAAATCCGGCTGACTTTCATACAGCGCCAGCAACTTGTCCTGGTAGGCGGACAGCCGGAAGAAATAGCTTTCCTCCTCGTTCCATTCGACAGGCGACCCAAGCGGTTCGCGGCGCACACCATCCTCGCCGAGCGTGGTTTCGCTCTCGTCGAAATAGGCCTCCTGCCGCACCGAATACCAGCCGCTGTAGCGGTCCAGATAGATGTCGCCATTCGCGGCCATCGCCTTCCAGATCGCCTGGCAGGACGCGTAGTGGCGTGGTTCGGTCGTGCGGATGAATTCGTCATTTGAGGCGCCGAGGGTTTCGGTCATCGAGCGGAAGATTGCTGAATTGCGGTCGGCAAGCTCTAAGGGCGTGATGCCTTCCTTCTCGGCCGTCTGCTGCATCTTGAGACCATGCTCGTCGGTGCCCGTGAGAAAGAACACGTCCTTGCCGTCCAGCCGCTGGAAGCGGGCCAGTGCGTCGCTGGCAATGACCGTATAGGCATGGCCGATATGCGGCTTGCCATTCGGATAAAAGATCGGGGTGGTCAGATAGAATTTTTCGCGTGCCATGGATGAAATCGCCATGAATGTCTGAATGGGAAGTGTGGCGGTGGATATCTCATCGAGACGGCGATTGCCATCCCGAGGACAAGGGCGCATTCACATTCGCATCGCAGAATTCAGGCGGTCGATCATGGTCAGGGCATGCTGCTTCTTGTCGAGGTTGTAGGTCTCGGCCTCAGATATCGTGTTCAACGCTTCGTGCCAAGCCTCGGACAGCGATTTGGCCCTGGCGAGGTCGCCGGCCAACGCCGCTTCGCTGGCGGCGGCCGAAAGCAGGTCGAGCGCGCGGCGGTTGAAGATGTCGAACTGGATAGCCTGATCGCGTCCCGCCACGGCCTCGGCAAGGCGGTGGGCGCCGGCAATGTCGGGCTTCCTGGCCGCCACCAGCGTGTCGAGCGCGCCGGCGATCTCCAGCCCGCCATATTGGGTGAGGAGGATCGCGTTGCGGGCGCTGCCCCCTGCCCGCTCGGCAAGTGCTGCGCGCGCGGCCGGATCGTCCGGCGGCGGCGGCTCGACATTTTCCAGCACCGACATCAGCTCGCCGGCGGCCAAGGGCGCCAGCCGCACCATCTGGCAGCGCGAGCGGATCGTCGGCAACAGGCTGCCCGGCGCATGCACCACCAGAATGAACAGGGTGCGCGCCGGCGGCTCTTCGAGATTCTTGAGCAAGGCATTGGCGGCGTTGACGTTCATGTCGTCGGCCGGATCGACGATGACGACGCGGTAGCTGCCGTCATGCGAGGTCATCGACAGGAAGCGGCTGACCTTGCGTATCTCGTCGACGGTCAGCACCGTCTTGAAGCTCTTGGTCTTGTCGTTGGCCGGACGGGTGAGGTGCAACACCGAAGGATGGGCGCCGGTGGCAATCTGGCGAAACAGCGAGGAGGCCGGATCGGGAACGGCGAGCGCGTCGGGCGCCGTCTTGAAATCCGGATATCTCAGGAGATGGTGCGCCATGTGGAACGCCAGCGTCGCCTTGCCGATGCCTTGCGGCCCGGCGAAAATCAGCGCATGCGGCAGCTTGCCGGCGCGGTAGGCGCCGGCAAGCATCCCTGCCGCCGTCGCGTGGCCGATCAGCCGCGGCGTTTCAGCCGGCTCAGGCACGCCGTCCAGCGTGTCGTGCTGCTCGGGGGCGATGCGTTCGAAGATCATGCCGGCGCCGTCTCAATCCTTTGCGCCGGCATCCGTTCTTCCAGCGCCGCGAAGACGGCGGCGGTGACGACATTTTCCACCGTATCGGGATCGGCGGAAGCGTCGATGACGATGCAGCGCGCCGGCTCCGCCTCGGCGATGGCAAGGAAAGCCTCGCGCCGCCGCCGGTGGATGGCCAAGGTCTCCTTTTCGAAGCGGTCGGCGGCGTCACCGGCGCCGCGCCGCGCGGCCGCCCGCTTCAGGCCTTCAGCGGGATCGATGTCGAAGATCAGCGTCATGTCCGGCATCATGCCGTTGATGGCCACTGCCTCCAGCGCCTTCATGAAATCGGCATCGAGGCCGCCCGTGACCCCTTGGTAGACGCGCGAGGAATCGATGAAACGGTCGCACAGCACGATCGAGCCGCGCTCGACCGCCGGCCGGATGACCTGCTCGACATGGTCGGAGCGCGCGGCGGCGAACAGGATCGCCTCCATCTTTGGGCCGAACGGCTCGGCCGCCCCGGACAGGAGCACATGCCTTACGGCCTCGGCGCCGGGCGATCCACCCGGTTCGCGGCTGACCAGCACCTCGTATTTCTTGGCGCGCATGCGCCGCGCCAGCCGCTCGATCTGTGTCGACTTGCCTGCTCCTTCGCCGCCCTCGAAGGTGATGAAAAATCCGCTCGCCAATCGAGACTGCCTTTGCCCGTGCTGGCCGCTGTCATAGCTCCCGTCCGACAAAAGGTCCACGAACTTGCCCGATCACAAATGTTTCTGACGCAGCCAGCCGACAGCGAGTTCCTTGGCCGCGTCCAGCGCGCGCTCCGGCAGCGTGCCCACTTTCACCGACTCGGCTGCATAGAGCGGCGTCTGCTGGCTCAGCATGTCGCCTATCCAAACGCGCAGTTCCCCGACCGGTTGCCCTTCCTCGACCGGCGCCGATACCGGACCCTGGTAGACGATCCTGGCGGTCAGCTTGTCGCGGTTGGCGATCGGCAGAAAGATGTCTACCGGACCTTTCGCTTTCAAGGCCAGGCCCGACTTGGCACCGCCGAAAACCTGCGCTTCGCCGACCACCTCGTCCTTGGCGAATATCTCGGTCTTCTGGAATGACCGCGAGCCCCAGTCGAGCAGCTTGCGCGCCTCTTCGGAGCGTTCGCGGTCATTTGCCAGTCCGCTGAGAGCGGCGATCACGCGCGTGCCATTGTGGCTGACGGTGCCGACCAGGCCGAAGCCCGCCTGCTCGCTGGCGCCGGCCACGAAGCCGTCGGCTTCGATGCCCATGGCGATCAGCGGATTGCGGTTTCTCTGCGAGATCTTGTTCCAGGTGAAGTCCGGCTGGCCGTAATAGTGGAAGAACTCCGGATAGTCGCGCCACAGATGCAGCGCCAGCATCGTCAGCTCCCGCACCGTCGTCTGCTGGCCGTCCGCCGGCAGGCCGGTCGAATTGGCGAAGGTGGATTTCGAGAGGCCGAGCTGGCGGGCGCGATCGGTCATCTGGGCGGCGAAATTCGCTTCCGAGCCCGCCATGCCCTCGGCGAGCACGATACAGCCGTCATTGGCGGCCTGCACGGTGACGCCCTGGATCAAATCCTCGACGCGGACCTCGGATTTGAGCTTGGCGAACATGGTCGAGGTCCCGGACGGCGCGCCGCCGGTGCGCCAGGCGTTTTCGCTGACGACGAAAGTGTCGTCGAGCGTGATCCGCTTCGACTTGATGGCGTTGAAGACCATTTCCATCGTCATCAGCTTGGCCATCGAGGCCGGCGGGATCGGCTTGTCGGGGTCCTTGGCGAAGAGCACGGTGCCGGTGTCGGCATCGATCATGAACGCCTGCGTCGCCTTGGTCTCGAAAAGCTGCGCGCATGCAGGCGCGGAGCAAAGCAGCGCCAGCACCAATCCCAGAAGGCTGGCGAAAGGTGGAAAAAGGCGCAATTGCATGAAATGTCGACCCAATCTGGGCAATGCCGGAAAGCGTGGAGCCACCCGGAATTGCGCAAAACTACCCCGCGGCCAAGCTATCAGGGTTTTTTCGACCGGATCAACGGGCCGCGCGAATTTGATCAGTTACGCACAGCCAGTGCATCCGGCGCGCCATGCGACCAGGCTGCCTGAAGCAGGTCGTCGATGCTGCCATGGCCGTCCGGATAGACGTTGACCGCATACCAGTCATTGCCGTCGAGCTCGGTGCGCTGGATCTCGGCCCGGCCGAACGGCTCGAGCGCCGCGGCCACGCGCTTTGCCTCCGCGGCCTCGTCGAAGGAGCCGGCGGCGACGTAGTCGGATGCGGGCGCCTGTTCCTGACGGTTCGATTTCCGCCACGACTGCAGGACATCGGCCGGCGACATGCCGCCGGCATCGAGCGCCGCAAAGACATCGGCGCGCTTTGCCCGTTCGTCCGCGTAAGACAGCGAAGCCATGGCGAAGGGCGAGTTCGACGGGAGCGTAAGATCCGGCCGTTCCGGTACGATCGGCCCGAAATCGGGCAGCACGACATCGCTGGCGCCCTGCACCGAGAATGCCACCGGCTGCACGGCCGGCTGCTCCGACAGGCCCGGCTGCGCGGCAAAGGCCTCCCCGGAATTGGTCAATTGGCCAGGGAACGGCACGGGGGCCGGCGGCGCGCCCGCCGGCAGGCTCGGCGATGGGCCGTTCATGGCCACCATCACGCCGGTCGGCAGGCCGTCCGAAGGATCCGGCCGGTTGTTGCCGGGATGGTACGAGGCTACCAGATACCGGTCGTCATCGCCGTCGAGCGGCGCGCGGCCGACATATTCGACTTTGACCCTGGCCGTGCCAACCTTGGCATAGTCGAGCATCTGCGCCGCGCGTTCGGAGACGTCGATGATGCGGCCTTCGTGATAGGGGCCGCGATCGTTGACGCGCACGATCACCGAGCTGCCGGTCTCCAGATTGGTGACGCGGGCATAGCTCGGCAGCGGCATCGTCGGATGCGCCGCCGTCAGATGCGTCATGTCATAGATTTCGCCATTGGCGGTCAGACGGCCGTGGAACGCATCGCCATACCAGGAAGCAAGCCCGACCTTGGCGTAGCCCTTGTCTTCCTTGGGATAGTACCACTTGCCGCGCACCTGGTAGGGCTTGCCGAGCTGGTCGCGGCCGCCGCCGCGCCGCATGAACTGGACACGCGGGCTCGCTTTCACGCCATATTCGGATTCGGCGAAATATTCCTTGGAGCGGGCCTTCTTGTGGACCATCCCTTTGGGTTCGGGCTGCGAGGCGCAGGCAGCCAGCAGCACGCCCGAAAGGGCGCACAGGGCGAAAACAGAAGCGCGACGAAGACGCGGGCGCGCCGAAATCTGCATGTTTTCGATTGTCCCCTACCGTGTTGTCACCCGACGGGGCCAGAAGTCGCCCACCAGGCCAACACCTTGATCCCCAATCCCTTTTGCACAGGAATTGCTTATCACGATGTTAATCGATTATGGCCGCAACAGGGCGAGATTATGGCGAGAGGCGGGTACCACCACGCTCGGAAAATCCGCGCTCTTCGAGAATGCCCTGCTGCCAACAACGTCGACCCACAAGATCGACGGCATCAAATCCGAATAAGAACAAAGGTTGTCCGCTAGTCCGCCCGCGCATCGGACGACACCTGCTGGGCCGTCGCACGAGACAGCATGTCACGCTTCGTCAGCACGGGTTTCTCGTAGGTTTTCTTCATGATTGCCCCCTATTTGAAATATTAGCAAATTGAGATTGACAGGCTCTTGACGGCACTGTCAATGCAACGAACTGGCTGTCCCCGGCTCCGCAAAACAATGGATTGAGCCGTTCCTGCGATTGACAGGTCTTTGCGCGTCGCACTAGAGCATGGGCGCTCTCGATCCTGTCGGCACGGCCTTTGGCACCAACAGGACGAAGCGCCTCGTGAAAATCACGATGGAGGGATGGCCGAGCGGTTTAAGGCACCGGTCTTGAAAACCGGCGTGGGCGCAAGTTCACCGTGGGTTCGAATCCCACTCCCTCCGCCACGTCAAGCGTCACCCATCTCTCGGGAAGGCATTCGCGGTCGAGCTTCGCAGGATCCGCGCGATCCTCGGTCGAGTTTGGTCGCCAGTCCCTCTACCAGTTCACCTTGAGACCGACATCGCCGCCATAGCTCTGCAAGCCGTCACCGAACTTGCCGTCGAAGGCGGCGAACATCGACGTGTTTGAGCTCCAATTCATCTTCAGTCCGGCATTGACCGCAACCGCGTCCTCGGCGGCCGAGGCGCCCTGGATGACGAAGGAGGTGCCCGGAGCCGCCTGGAAGCTTGGCTTCACCGAGCGGTCCGGCTCGAACTCATGCACCCAGGCCGCGCGGCCCCAGGCCTGCAGCGACTGGCCGTCGCTGACGCCGATCGTGGTGTCGAGCTGCAGGCCCAGCGAGACTGGCAGCGAGGTGACGACGCGGTGATCGAAGCTCAGCCCCAGCGCGCCGCCGTCAGGCGACGTCTCGTCGAAAGAGTCCATCGACAGGAATGCGAACTGCAGCCCGGCGAAAGGCGTGATCGCCCCTTCGCCTACCTGCTGCCGCCAACCGGCCTCGACGTTGGTGCCGAAGCCGGCGCTCAGGAAGTTGCTACGCCAGTTCTCCGGCGTGATGCCGGCCACCGGGTCGATCGGCGAGTCCGAACCGGGCACGGCCGTGGCCCGGTGGATGTTGTTGTTGTAGAGGCCGAAGGCAAGCGCGCCGTCGATATAGAACTGGTCCCATTTGCGCGTGACATAGGCGCCGGCCTGGGCGCCGACGATGTTGCCGGAAGTCTGCCGGTCGTCGACGGCAAATGAACCCGCCGAGCCGCCCAGCGCGAAGCCCACCAGCATGTCGGGATCGCCGGTGGTCTCCATGCCCGCGGCGAGATTGCCGCCCCTGTAGGTGTTGCCGGCGCTGCCCGCTGCCGCGTCGCCGCTGATCTCGCCGCCATTGCCGCCGGCGCTCGCCCAGTGGCTCCAGCGCCGCTGGTCGGGCTGCATGGCCTTGAATGGATTCTGTTTGGGTTTCGCCGGCTCGTCATAAGCCTGCGGTGCCGCGGTGACATCCGTCGGGTCGATACCCAGGCCAGTGCGCCAGAAATCGGCCTGGCGCCCCATCGAGGCGAAGAAACTTGCATACGCGCCGAACTGCGGTTGCTCGACACCGGAAACGCCCTCGCCCGAGATCGAATCATAGACGGCGCCAAGCTGCTCGACCGTCGGAATGTAGAACAGCGCCTCGGCGATCTTCTGGAAATCCGGCGAGGTCGGGCCACTCTGGATGGCATTGACCGCGTTGGCGACCGGGATCTGGTTCCCGGTCAGGCCGGTGGGGGCGAAGGTTATGTCGACACCGAGATAGACATTGTTAACGTCAGGATACTGCAACTGATATTGCGCGACCGCGCTTTGGATCGAACTCAGCTCCAGTCCAGTATGCGCGACACCACCGTCGGCATGCAGGATGTGGAACGTCTGGCTGCCTGGCTTCGCCGCGGCTGCATCCATGATGTTGAGGTCGATCGCGCCGCCGAGATCCGCGGCGCCGGCGACGTTAATGAGGTCGGCTTGCGGGTCGAGGTCGACGTCGAGCTTATAGGCGCCGGTCGAAGCCTGGTTCCAATTGCCGACGAGGTTGGTCGTCATCACATTGTTGTCGCCGCCCGGCGAGAAATAGCCGCTGTCGGCGAACAGGTTGCCACTGCCGAGTTTGGCATCGGCGCCGGCATTGAAAGTGGCGCTGGCCGCATTGGTGAAGCTGTTGGCGCCTGCGCCGAGATCGAAGGAGCCGGTGACCGTGCCGTAATTGGCGACCGCCTCCTTGCCGTCGCCGGACAGGATCGCCCAGCCGCCAGCCGTGCCGCTCGCGGTCGCGATCGTGCCCTTGTTGCTGATCGTGTTGTTATTGCCGTCGATGATCCAGACGCCGACACCGATATGGCCCGCGTCGGTGGCGCCGCCCACGACCTTGCCGGCTGCGCTTGTCAGGTTGATGGCAATGTCGCCATTGCCGTCCACGGCCTTGCTCTGCGCGACGATGGCGTCGGTGCCTGCCGCATGGGTGACGACCGAACCGGTCAAATCCACGGTGACGTTGCCGGCCGTGCCGAGATAGGTCTGCGTCGTGTCCTTCTTGCCGCCATTGCTCTGGGCGAAGATGCCGATGGAGCCATCGCCATAGGTATCGATCGTGCCCGCATAGTCGACAAGGACGATGCCGGAATCGCCGGCGTCGCCATTGCTGCCGACGGCCCAGTTTGTGACTGTGTGGACGCCCGGTATCAACTCGTTGCCGAGCGTACCGAGGATGCCGCCGCCGCCGCCGACCGACTGCGCGAAGATGCCCGCCGAGGATGAGCCGTGGGTGATGATCGCGCCATTGCCCTCGACCGTGACGTCCTTGCCCGAACCGCCATTGCCGCCGCCCTGGCCGAAGGCCAAGCCGATGCCGAGGTTGAGCGCCGGTACTGGACCCAGACCGTTCGCCAGCACACGATCGACGTTGCCGGCAACGCCACCGCCGCCGCCAACCGACTGCGCGAAGATGCCGTTGGAGGCCGCGCCGAAGGTCTCGATCTTGCCGTTGCCGTTGTTGATGACGTTGACGATGCCGCCATCGCCGCCGCTGGAGCCCTTGCCGCCGACGCCGACCGTGCCGGTGGCACCGATATTGGCCTTGCCGCCGACACCGCCGCCGCCGCCCACCGACTGGGCGAAGATGCCGTTGGAGTTGCTGCCCTTCGTGGTGATGTTGCCGGTGTTGGTGACCTCGACATCGCCGCCAGTGCCTGACCCGCCGCCGTTGCCGCCAACGGCGGCGCCAAGCGCGCTGTAGATTTTGGTCTTGCCGAAGAGCACGTTGGCGATCAGCGCCGCCGGGACCGGGATCAGCTCGTCCGTGCCGAGGATGCCGTTGCCGCCTGCGCCGCCGCCGCCGCCGACGCTCTGCGCATAGATGCCGTCGGCAAGCGAACCGTTTGTCGTGATGCTGCCGTCATTGGTGACCGTCACGTGCCCGCCGTCGCCGGCCGCGCCGCCCTGCCCGCCGACCGCGACCGACATGGCGACGTTGATCAACGCGTCCGGGGGAGCCTCGCCCTTGCCGACCAGCACGTTGATCGAATTGGCGCGGCCGCCGATGCCGCCGCCGCCGCCGATCGACTGCGCAAAGATGCCATACGCACTGTTGCCGGTGGTCACCGTATCGCCGGCGGTGTCAGTGTTGGTGGTGATGAGGCCGGTCTCGATGTTGCCGTGGTTGTTGACCGTGACGTCCTTGCCGTCGCCGGCGAGCGCGCCATTGCCGCCAATGGCCACCGAGATATTGGTGTTCTGCGCACTCGAACTGGTCGCGTTGGCCCAGCTTCCGACCGCCGTGATGGCATTGCCGCCATCGCCGCCGCCGCCGCCGGCGCTCTGCGCGAAGACACCGGCCGAATTGCTGCCATAGGTCCGGATGACCGCCCAGTTGTTGACTGTGACGGTCGAACCGTCGCCGCCGAGCGCGCCCTGGCCGCCGACTGTAACGCCGATCGACGCGAGCGGCAGGTTGCTGTTGTTGATGCCGAGATTGACACCGATCGCAAAGCCGCCATCGCCGCCACCGCCACCGATCGACTGTGCCCGGACGCCGTCGGCGCCGAGACCGAAAGTGGTGACGGTGGAGCCAGGGACGATCGCGCCGAGCGCGTCCTTGCCCGCATTGACGATGACGGCGCCGCCGTTCCCGCCTGTCCCGCCTGTACCGCCGACGGCGACTGATATATTGGCGCCCGGCCCCATTGAGCCGGAGCCCGCTCCGGCATAGCCGCCGGTGCCACCGCCGCCGCCGACCGATTGCGCCCAAATGCCGTGAGCCCCCGTGCCACGGGTGGTGATGTCGCCGCCATTGGTGACCTGCACCGTGTCGCCTATGCTGCCATCGCCGCCGCTGCCGCCGACCGCGACCGAAACGGCAACCGCCGGGATCTCTTCCGGATCAGGCGAAACCGCGAGCGAGAAGGCGATCGCCCCACCGCCATTGCCTCCGCCCCCGCCGACCGACTGCGCGAAGATGCCATAAGCCTTGATGCCCGTGGTGCTGATATCGCCTTGGTTGTCGACTGTGACGGTGCCGCCGCTGCTGCCGTCGCCGGCATTGCCGCCGATGGCGGCCGATATCGCGCCGACCGCGAGCGCGCCTGCGATGGAGAAGCCGCCATTACCGCCGCCGCCGCCAATGCTCTGCGCGTTGATACCGATCGAACCGTCCGCATGGGTGATGATCGAGGAGGCGTTGTTGACTGTAACGGCCTTGGCGATGCCACCCGCGGCTCCCTTGCCGCCGAGGGTGACGGTCAGCGCGACAGCGCCGATCGTGCCGCCGCCGGCAAAGCCGCCATTGCCTCCGCCCCCGCCGACCGACTGCGCGAAGATGCCGTAGGCCTGGAGGCCGTAGGTCTCGATCGTGCCGCCCGTGGTGTTGACGGTGACGATGTCGCCGCTGCCTCCGACGCCGGCAGCGCCGCCCATGGCGAGGCCGAAGTTGAATGCGCCGCCGCCGCTCACCGCGACGGCGCCGCCGCCATCGCCGCCGCCGCCGCCGACCGACTGCGCGAAGATGCCATAGGCGCCGTCGCCCTGAGTGGTGATGTCGCCCTTGTAGTTGACGGTCACGTCCTTGCCGTCGCCACCAGGGCCGCCTTTGCCGCCGAGCGCGAAGCTGGCGCCGGCGCCGGAGGTGCCGCTCGATACCGCGACCGCAAGGCCTCCCCTGCCGCCGCCACCGCCGACCGACTGCGCGAAGACGCCGTAGGCCTTGGCGCCTGTCACGACGGTTTGGCCCAGATTGTTGGTGGTGCGCGTGCCGGTGGTGATGTCGGAGGCGAGGAGGCCGCTGAGATTGCCCGGCGTGGCCACATGGTTGACCTCGACCGATCCGCCATTGCCGCCCTTGGCGCCGGAGCCGCCAATGGCGATCGCCACGGCTTCACCGACAGTATACGAGCCGCCGCCATTGCCGCCGCCGCCGCCCAGTGACTGGGCAAGAATGCCGACCGAATTGTCGCCGGTTGTCGTCAAGCTGTTTGAGGAGTTAACGGTGACGTTCTGGCCGTCGCCGCCCCCGCCCCCAGAACCGCCGATGGAGAAAAGGCCACCGCTGGAACCACCATCGCCGCCGCCGCCGCCGATCGACTCCGCCTGGATGGCGGTGCCTGCCGTCATGATGACGCCGGTATTGTTGACGGTAACCTCGCCGCCGTTGCTCGTGGCGCTGCCCTTGCCGCCAATTGCGACCGCGCCGCCGCTGTCGCCGCCATTGCCGCCGCCGCCGCCGACAGACTGAGCATAGATGCCGCGCGCCTTCGGTCCGGTTGTGAACAGCGTGCCGTCATTGTTGACGGTGACCGAGCCGCCGATGCCGCCCGCGGATCCGTCGCCGCCGATGGCGACGAGGCCACCGCCGTTCGAGCCCGAGCCGCCGCCGCCGCCGATTGACTGGGCCACGATCGCGTCAGCGCCCACGTCATGGGCGTCGGGATTGGTGCCGCCAAACGTTCTGATGATGGTTCCTGCCGCATTGTTGACGACGACGGTGCCGCCGTCCCCACCGGCCGCGCCGGTGCCGCCGATAGCGACGAGGCCGCCGACATCGCCCGCCGCGCCGCCGCCGCCGCCGATCGACTGGGCGAAGATGCCATACGCGCCGATGCCATGGGTGGTGATGTCGCCGCCCAGATCGTTGTTGACTGTGACGGTGGAACCGGTGCCACCGCCGCCGCCGAGCTTGCCACCGAGCGCGACGATGCCGCCCGCATCGCCAGCGTTGCCGCCGCTGCCGCCGAGCGACTGCGCCCAGATGCCATGCGATTCCTTCTGCGATGTCTCGATGACGCCGCTATTGGTGACGGTCACCGTGCCGCCATTGCCGCCTGAGGTGGCCGATCCGGGCAGGCCGACGATGCCGAAGCTGTCGCCGCTGCCGCCCCCAGCGCCGCCGATGGACTGGGCAAGGATGCCGGGTGACTTCTGGCCGGTCGTGACGATGTGGCCGCTATTGATCACTGTTACCGCGCCGCCCGTGGTCGCCGGGCCGCCCGAACCGCTGGGGCTGAGGATGTAGCCGCCGCCGCCATTGCCGCCTTTGCCGCCCTTGCTGAGCGCAAAGATGCCGGGCGAATTGGTGCCGCCGGTGGTCAGGTCGACCGAATTGTGCAGCGTGACGGAGCCACCGGCGCCGGCCGCGCCGCCATCGTAGGGGCCGAGCGCTCCATAGGCGTCCCCACCATTGCCGCCATTGCCGCCGATGCTGGCGACTGTGACGGCAGGCGTGTTGTCGGCATCGTTCCCATAGGGACCATCGACGCCGCCGACCAGCGTGATGTCGACGGTCGGGCCGTTGCCGCCGGGGCTGCCGTTGGACCCGTCGTAACCGATGGTGATGCTGCCCAGCAGGCCAAGGTCGATATGGACGCCATAGCCATTGCTTCCGCCCGCGCCCTGCGTACCAACCTGACGGTTTACATAGACTTCGCCATTGGTGTTGCTGCTGCTGCCGCCGTTACCCGCGGAGCCCGCTGCGCCGCTGTTGTCGAAGATGTTCGGCTTATAGGCGTCGATAACCGTCGTCGGATGATTACTGTCAGTCTCGTTTTCGACCGT
This sequence comes from Mesorhizobium sp. B4-1-1, assembly GCF_006439375.1. NCBI lineage: Bacteria > Pseudomonadati > Pseudomonadota > Alphaproteobacteria > Hyphomicrobiales > Phyllobacteriaceae > Mesorhizobium > Mesorhizobium sp. B4-1-1. The sequence continues at coordinate 26,756 of NZ_VFTH01000022.1, read as the reverse complement.
GAAATCGAGAATCAAATTGGTGACGGGGTCACGCGTTTCGCTAGTGACCTTATAGGTGATTCCACCTGAGACATACGTGTCGTTCAGCGCGGCCGGCGCATTTACCAGGATCGCGTTGTATTCGACGACCGATCCGACGGTAACCTTGGTGAGTGCCCAGCCAGAGCCGAGATCTCTGTCCACCGTCTCCAGCGCGCCGGTATCCGGGTTGGTGATCTGCTGGCCCACCACGATAGGAACGGCCACCGCCGCCTCCGCGCTGAACAACAGGAGCGAGGCCGCGACGGCGGCGATTGCAACTGGATCGTTATGACGGGCACGCAATACACGTCCCAGGCCGAACTTCGACCCTTTGGCCGTCTCGATCTTCGTCATTGCCGCAGTTCCCCCCGGGCCGTCCAACCAGCCCGTCCCCGTCCGGCCATGGCGTGACCCAAGGGAAGCGTGTTGTCAACTTCGCTCCAACCATCAATACCCGAGTGATTTCACGGATTTGTTATCGGCGCCAAGTAATCCGGCTTACGACTGGTTGCGATGAAAAGTATTGAACCATTTGGATTTCCTGATTTTTTACCGCAGGTAAATTCACCCGATCGATGTCCCTGCCAGCCCCGCCATGCGACGCGCATGGCGCCCGCGCACGCGGCCGGATATGCCCTGTCGGGGCTGACTTTTTCTGGGCATATCGCGACCCGATTGAAGGAGAGGCGCACGGACATGGCGCCCCGCGCAGACGCGAGTGTTTCGCGAGCATTAGCGATTCTGCAAGTCGCAGCCGCCGAGAGTTGTGCGCCGGGTGCAGCGGTTGATGGACCGAAGCGGCTTCCGGCGCGCATTGGTGGAACGATCAACGGTTGGTGAAGCAGCGTTCATTTGATTTCTCGGGCAAAATATGCTGCTTCTCGCGCCCATGAAAAAGCTCTGCCTGATGGTTCTGGCGTCGCTGACGCCGGTCTTGCCGGCCAAGGCGATGGACAATGCGTTGCGCGCCGGCCTGATGAAACTCGACCCGCAGACTCGCCTCGAGCAGCGCTGTGACGCCGAAGTGCTCGACCGTATCAGTCGCGACGACCGCAACTACAAGGCCGACCGCGTCGTGGCCTACGCCTTCGCCTCGCCGCAAATGAGCGCCGATGCCATCAAGAGCTCGGGCGCCGCCTTCCGCAGCAAGGGTCAATGGTACCGGCTGAAGTTCAAATGTCAGACCGCGCCGGACCATATGGAAGTGCTGCAGTTCCGCTACAAGATCGGCGACGAAATCCCGGAGTCCGACTGGGCGAAATATAATCTCTACGACTAGTTTTCGGCGCTATCCGCCTGCCGGCGACCACCCGAAATCCTTGCGGCTTGCGTTGCCGGCGTTGTTTTCCGGCGATGTCCAAACCTGCGCCTTGACGCCGATGGGCCATGCCTTTAGGGCCGTCTCGGTAAGGGCTACGCTCATTTCAGGCAAGGATTTCTAGTCGATGGAAATATTCACTGCCGCAGGCCTTTCGGCTCTCCTCCAGGTCGTCGCAATCGATCTCGCGCTCGCGGGCGACAACGCGATTGTGATCGGCCTCGCGGCAGCCGGCCTTCCCGCGGATCAGCGCAAGCGCGCCATCCTGGTCGGCATCGCGGCAGCCACCGTCCTGCGCATAATCTTTGCCCTGATCACGCAATGGCTGCTGAGCATCGGCCCGATGCTGCTCATCGCTGGCGGGCTCCTGCTTCTGTGGGTCTGCTGGAAGATGTGGCGCGAACTGCGCGTCAGCCACGAGGATGAGCGCGACGCGACAGAAGCGCTGTCGAACGGCGACTACAACAAGGATGGCAGGATCGCTGGCAAAGCACCGCGCAAGACCTTCTCGCAAGCCGCCTGGCAGATCGTCATCGCCGACGTCTCGATGTCGCTCGACAACGTGCTCGCTGTCGCTGGCGCGGCCATGAAGCATCCCACCGTTCTGATCATCGGCCTGGTGCTTTCGATCGCGCTGATGGGCTTTGCCGCATCCTTCGTCGCGCGCCTGCTGCACAGGTATCGCTGGATCGCCTATATCGGCCTGCTGATCATTCTCTACGTCGCGGTGAACATGCTTCTCGGAGGCGCCGTACAGCAGTTTCCCGACCATTTTGCCTTCCTGGCGCCGTGGTTCGGACCGGACGGCCACTGACGCCCTTTCAGGCGAGCGTTTGCCGCATCGCCTTTTTCCTGGCCGGCTGACAGGTTTGCTTCTCTGCCGAAGCGTGCTATTGCGCCGCGCGAAATGGCTCAAAGCCGCGCGCGTTGATCGATCTCCGGAGCCTGAGGCTCAATCCTCGATCTCGCTCTCATCTCTTGGAAAACAAAATTCATGTCCGCCCCACGCGTCAGTTTCGTCAGTCTTGGATGCCCGAAGGCGCTCGTCGATTCCGAGCGCATCATCACGCGGCTGCGTGCCGAGGGCTATGAGATCGCGCGCAAGCATGACGGCGCCGACCTCGTCGTGGTCAACACCTGCGGCTTCCTCGATTCCGCGCGCGACGAGTCGCTCAACGCCATCGGCTCGGCGCTGTCGGAGAACGGTCGCGTCATCGTCACAGGATGCCTCGGCGCCGAGCCGGAAGTCATCCGCGAAAAGCACCCCAATGTGTTGGCGATTACCGGCCCGCAGGCCTATGAGAGCGTGATGGCCGCGGTCCACGAGGCGGCCCCGCCCAGCCACGATCCCTATGTCGACCTGTTGCCACCGCAGGGCGTGAAGCTGACGCCGCGCCACTACGCCTATCTGAAGATTTCCGAGGGCTGCAACAACCGCTGCACCTTCTGCATCATCCCGGCGTTGCGCGGCGACCTCGTCTCGCGCCCGGCCGCGGATGTGCTGCGCGAAGCCGAAAAGCTCGCCAAGGCTGGCGTCAAGGAGATCCTCGTCATCTCGCAAGACACCAGCGCCTACGGCATCGATATCAAATACCAGACGTCGATGTTCGGCGATCGCGAGGTGCGGGCGAAATTCCTCGACCTCGCCGAGGAGCTCGGCAAGCTCGGCATCTGGATACGCATGCATTATGTGTATCCGTACCCGCATGTCGCCGACGTCATTCCGCTGATGGCGGAGGGAAAGATCCTTCCCTATCTCGACATCCCCTTCCAGCATGCCTCGCCGCAGGTGCTGAAGAACATGCGCCGTCCCGCGCATGGCGAAAAGACGCAGGACCGCATCCGCGGCTGGCGCGAGGTCTGCCCTGACCTCGCCATCCGCTCGACTTTCATCGTCGGTTTTCCCGGCGAGACCGAAGACGATTTCGAGATGCTGCTCGACTGGCTGGACGAAGCCAGGATCGACCGCGCCGGCTGTTTCAAATATGAGCCGGTCAAGGGTGCGCGCTCCAACGACCTCGGGCTGGAGCAGGTGCCGCAGGAGATCAAGGAAGCGCGCTGGCACCGTTTCATGCAGCGCCAGCAGAAAATCTCGGCAGCGCAGCTCGCCAGGAAGGTCGGCAAGCGCCTGCCGGTGTTGATCGACGAGGCGCATGGCACGTCCGGCAAAGGCCGCACCAAATACGACGCGCCGGAGATCGACGGCTCGGTGCACATCCAGTCGCGGCGGCCGCTGCGCGCCGGCGAGATCGTCACAGTCAAGATCGACCGCGCCGACGCGTATGACCTTTATGGCTCGGCGGTCTGACAGCCCACGCGAACCTTCGCAGTTTCACAGAAAAAGGGCGCCCGGGGCGCCCTTTTCGTTTCGGTTCCGCGGCTTGCCGCTTACTGCGGCAGCTTGTCGTCAATGCCCTTGACGTAGAAATTCATGCCGAGCAGCGTGCCGTCGTCGGCGACCTCGCCGTCCTTCAGCCAGGGCGATCCGTCCTGCTTGGCGACAGGTCCGGTGAAGGGGTTCCAGCCGCCGGCGATCTTCTTCTCGGTCGCCTCGGCCATCGCCTTCACATCGTCCGGCATGTTGGTGTAGGGCGCGAGCTTGACGGCGCCGTCCTTGATGCCGAGCCAGACATTGTCCGGCTTCCAGCTGCCGTCGAGCGCCGCCTGGACGCGGCTGATATAGTATGGACCCCATTCGTCGGTCAGCGAGGTCAGCTGCGCGTTCGGCGCGAACTTGATCATGTCGGACGACTGGCCGAAACCATGCAGCTTGCGCTCCTCGGCGACCTGCAGCGCGGCGGTCGAATCTGTGTGCTGGACGATGATGTCGGCGCCCTGGTCGAACAGCGCCTTGGCGGCATCGGCTTCCTTGCCCGGATCGAACCAGGAGTTCACCCACACGATCTTCACCTTGAAGTCGGGATTGATCGATTGGGCGCCGAGGATGAAGGAGTTGATGCCCATCACCACTTCCGGGATCGGGAAGGAAACGATGTAGCCGGCGAGGCCCTTTTTCGATTCTTTTGCCGCGATCTGGCCGAGCACATAGCGGCCTTCATAGAAGCGCGCATTGTAGATGCCGAGATTGTCGCCGGTCTTGAAGCCGGTGGCATGCTCGAACATCACCTTGGGAAACTTCTTGGCGACCTTCACCTCGGCATCCATGAAGCCGAAGGAAGTGCCGAAGATGATCTTGCAATTCTCGCGCGCCAGGCGCTCGAAAGCGCGGTCGGCGTCCGGGCCCTCCGAGACGTTTTCGAGATACGCGGTCTCGACCTTGTCGCCGAGCGCCTTCTCGACCTCGAGCCGGCCCTGGTCATGCTGGTAGGAGTAGCCGAAGTCGCCGATCGGACCCGTGTAGACCCAGCAGGCCTTGAGCTTGTCGGCGGCCTGGGCGGTTGCCGCCAGCGACAGGGCCGCGGCCGTGGTCATCAACGCAATAAGCAGTTTTTTCATTGTGTTACCTCTCTGAGTTAAGCCTTGGAGCTTCCCGTCTTTTTGTTGTTGTCAACGATCCGGAACAAATGGCTGCCCCAACGAAGCCGGCGTGTTCATCATCGTCAGCCGCTTGTTGCGCGAGATTAGAACGAGAACCACGACGGTTGCCAGATAGGGCAGCGAAGAAAGAAACTGCGAAGGCACCGGAATGCCAAAAGCCTGTGCATGAAGCTGGCCGATCCACACCGCGCCGAAGATATAGGCGCCCGCCAGCACCCGCCATGGGCGCCAGGAAGCGAACACCACCAGCGCCAGCGCGATCCAGCCACGGCCCGCGCTCATGTTCTCCACCCACTGCGGCGTGTAGACCAGCGACAGGTGGCCGCCGGCAAGGCCGGCGCAGGCGCCGCCGAAGATCACCGACAGGTAGCGATAGCGGATGACCTTGATGCCGAGCGCGTGCGCCGACGTATGGCTGTCGCCGATCGAGCGCAGCGTAAGCCCTGTGCGCGTCTTGAACAGGAACCACATGACGGCCGCAGTGAGCGCGATCGAGATGTAGAAGACCGGATCCTGACCGAAGATCAGCCTGCCGACGACCGGGATCGAGCTGATCCCCGGGATGTCGAGATTTGGCAATCTCACGCCCGGCTGGCCGACAAAGCTGGTGCCGATCATGCCCGAAAGGCCGAGACCGAGCAGCGTCAGCGACAGGCCGGTCGCCACCTGGTTTGTCGCGAGCGACAGCGTCATGACGGCGAACAGCAGCGAGAACAGCGCGCCGACGATGATAGCGGCAAGTAGGCCGAGCCACGGCGACCCGGTGAGGTAGCCGGCGCCGAAGCCGCCGACGGCGCCCATGATCATCATGCCCTCGACGCCGAGATTGAGCACACCGGAGCGCTCGACCACCAGCTCGCCGATCGCCGCGATCAAAAGCGGCGTCGCCGCGGTCGCAATGGTCAAAAGGATGTTGACGGCGATGTCCATCAGCGGGCCTCCTCGAGCTTGGGCGCCGCTTCGAGCTGCGCCGCGCCGTTCGGCTTCGTCAGCGCCATGCCGATCAGGCGAATGCGGTAATGGATGAGCGTGTCGCAGCCGAGCACAAAGAACAAAAGCATGCCCTGGAACACGCGCGCCACCTTGTCGGAAATGCCGAGGGCACTTTGAACCGCCTCGCCGCCCAGATAGGTCAGCGCCAGCACCAGGCCCGCGGCCACGATACCCAGCGGATTGAGCCGCCCGAGGAAGGCGACGATGATGGCGGTGAAGCCGTAGCCGGGCGATATCACCGGCTGCAACTGACCGATGGCGCCGGAGACTTCCGAGATGCCTGCAAGGCCGGCCAGCGCGCCGGACAGAAGGAAGGTGAAGAACACCATCCGGTTGAAGCCGAAGCCGGCAAAGCGCCCTGCCCTTGGGCTGGAGCCCATCACGCGCACCTCGAAACCCTTGAGCATGCGGCTCATCATCAGCCAGACCAGCACGGCGGCCACCAAGGCGAAGACGAAGCCCCAATTGGCGCGGCCGGCATCCGGCATCAGTTCGGGCAGCACGGCGGAATCGCCGAACTGGATCGTCTGCGGGAAACCATGACCTTGCGGATCGCGCCACGGACCGCGCACCAGCCAATCGAGGAAGAGCTGCGCGACATAGACCAGCATCAGGCTGGTCAGGATCTCGTTGGTGCTGAAGCGGGTCTTCAACAACGCCGGGATGGAGGCGTAGAACGCCCCGCCGACCATGCCGAGCAGAAGCATCAGCGGAATCACCAGCGGGCCTTCGAATTGCGGGAACAGCACCGGGATGATCGAGCCGAAGATCGCGCCGAAAATGAACTGGCCTTCGGCGCCGATGTTCCAGATGTTGGCCTTGTAGCAGACCGACAAGCCGACCGCGATCAGGATCAGGGGTGCTGCCTTGATCGCCAGCTCGTGCAACTGCCAGACTTGGCTGATCGGCTCGACGAAATAGATCTCGAAGGCATTGAGCGGATTGACGCCGAGCAAGGCGAACATGATGGCGCCGGCGATGATCGTCAGCGCGAAGGCGATGAAGGGCGACAGCATCGAGAACAGCGCCGAGCGCTGCGGGCGTTTGACGAGTTCGATGCGCATCATGCCACCTCCAGGCTGTGTTCGGCGTGGCCGGGCTCGGCGCCGCCCATCAACAGGCCGATCTTCTCGAACGTCGCTTCGGCGATCGGCAGCGGCACCGACAGTTCTCCGTTGTGCATGACGGCAATCGCATCCGACAGTTCGAACAATTCGTCGAGGTCCTGGCTGATGACGAGGACCGCCGAGCCGCTGCGGGCAAGCTCGATCAGTGCCTGGCGGATGTGGGCAGCTGCACCTGCATCGACGCCCCATGTCGGCTGGTTGACGATCATCACGCTCGGCTTGCGGTCGAGCTCGCGGCCGACGATGAATTTCTGCAGATTGCCGCCCGACAGCGCAGCCGCCTCCGGATCAGGCGCGCTCTTGCGCACGTCCATGGCCGTGATGATGCGCTGCGCGGCGCTGTACACCGCGCCGTTCTTGACCATGCCGCCTGAGCCGACGAAAGCCTTGCCGTCGGTGGCGTGACGCGAGAGCAGCAGGTTCTCCGAAAGCTTCATGCGCGGCGCCGCGCCATGGCCGAGGCGCTCTTCGGGCACGAAGGCGGCCCCCATCAGGCGGCGGCCGGTGATCGACAGGCCTCCGGCGTCCTTGCCGCGAATGCGCACTGAGCCGGCGTCCTGCTGCTGCACTTCGCCGGAAACGGATTCGAAGAACTCGCCCTGGCCGTTGCCGGCGACGCCGGCGATGCCGATCACTTCGCCGGCGCGCACGGTGAGGTTGATGTTCTTGAGCGGGATCGCGAAGGGCGTCGCCGGCTTGCGGCTGAGGCCGCGGATTTCCAGCAGCGCCGGCGCCGTTTCGATGCCTTCCGCCGGCGCGCGCACCACCGCCTTCACTTCGCTGCCGACCATCATGCGAGCGAGCGACGCGGCGGTCTCCTGGCGCGGGTTGCAATGGCCGACAACCTTGCCGTGGCGCAGCACCGTGGCGCGGTCGCAGATGCGTTTGACCTCTTCCAGCCGGTGCGAAATGTAGAGGATCGATTTGCCCTCCGAGCGCAGCCGCTCCAGCGTCTCGAACAACTTGTCGGCTTCCTGCGGCGTCAGCACCGAGGTCGGCTCGTCGAGGATGATGAGCTGCGGTGTTTGCAAGAGGCAGCGGATGATCTCGATGCGCTGGCGTTCGCCGACCGAGAGGTCTCCGACCAGCGAATCCGGATCGAGCGGCAGGCCGTAGCTGTAGGATAGCGCCCTTGCCTTCGCCGCGATGCTGCCGATCGGCGAACCGTCATTGAGCGAAAGCGCGATGTTCTCGGCCGCAGTGAGCGCTTCGAACAGCGAGAAATGCTGGAACACCATACCGATGCCGAGCTTCTTGGCCACGCCCGGGCTGGTGATCTTGACCGGCTTTCCGTCCCAGAAGATCTCGCCCGAGTTCGGCTCGAGCGATCCGAACAGCATCTTGACCAGCGTCGACTTGCCGGCGCCGTTCTCGCCGAGCAACGCGTGGATCTCGCCTTTTGCGATATTGAGATCGATGTGATCGCACGCCGTCAGCGTGCCGAAAATCTTGGTTAGACCACGAACCTCAAGCAGGTTCGCCCTGTCATGATTTGCACTCACAGTGCCTCCCATCCAGTTTCCTGGATATGTTCTGTGTTCCCGAAAGCATGGTATGCGCGGCCGGCTCCCATCGGAAAGCAGCACCCAACTTGAAAGAGCTTCAAGAATTTCAGCGGAAACTCAAGGGCTAAGATAGACCCATAGAGAACGACAGCAAATCAACAGCGCTTTTCGGGCAAGGCCCTGCCTTCGGGGACGGCAAGTCGCCGAAAAACAGGGCAGCCGGCTACAGCATGGCGCCGAAAAGTGCGAAGCAGTGAAACGCTCTAGGGAATGAGGACGGTCGTTCCCGTCGTCTTGCGGGCCTCGAGATCCGCTTGCGCCTTTGCCGCATCCTTCAGCGCATAGCGCTGGTTGATCTTGATCTCGACGGCGCCGCTCTTGACCACGTCGAAAAGCGCTTCGGCCGATTTCACCAGTTCCTCGCGTCCGGCGTTGTAGACGAACAGGGTCGGCCGGGTTGCGTAGATTGAGCCCTTCTGCGCCAGGAGCGACATCGAGAAAGGCGGGATCGGCCCGGACGACTGACCGAAACTCACGAACATGCCGAGCGGCCGCACGCAATCGAGCGATGCCGGAAAGGTGTCGGCGCCGACGGAATCGTAGACGACGTCGCATTTCTTCCCGCCCGTAAGCGCCGCGACGCCGGCGACGAAATCCTGCTCCTTGTAGTTGATGACGTGGTCGAAGCCATGCGCCCGCGCCAGTTCGATCTTGTCCGCCGAGCTCGCGGTGCCGATCACGGTCGCGCCGAGATGCTTTGCCCACTGCCCGAGGATGAGGCCGACGCCGCCGGCGGCCGCGTGATAGAGGATCGTGTCGCCGGCCTTGACGGGAAAGGTGCGGCGCAAGAGGTATTCGGCCGTCATGCCCTTCAGCATCATGGCCGCAGTCTGCTCGTCGCTGATGCCGTCCGGCACCTTGACCACACGGTCGGCGGCGATTACCCGCTTCTCGCAATAGGCGCCGACATTGACGGCATAGGCGATGCGGTCGCCGGGCTTCAGCCAGTCGACGCCGGTGCCGAGCGCCAGCACGACCCCTGCCGCCTCGCCGCCCGGGATCAGCGGAAAGCCGCCGGGTGGCGGGTAAAGCCCGGAGCGGTGGTAGACGTCGATGAAATTGAGGCCGATCGCCGTGTGCCGGATCAGGATCTGGCCTTCTCCCGGCTGGCCCGGATCGGCGTCTTCATAGGCCAGGACTTCGGGGCCGCCATTGGCGTGGATGCGGATTGCCTTGGACATCGCTCAACTCTCTGAAGGATACGTACACAATCTGAAACATGATCCCGAAAGGGAGAACCGGTTTTCGAAACGTGATGCGCCGATAGACGGCTGCGCCAGGATGACCATTCGACCAAAAATTATCCTGATCCAGGATCAGGACTTTTTGGTGCCCAGATTGGGAAACATCTGCATGACGCCTCCGATGCAGGCGAGATAGAGGCCGGTGATCGTGATGCCGATCTTGGTGAAGCTGCTGACCTGCTCTCCCAGCACGCCGATCTTGTCATAGAAGGCGGCAAGTGCTGCCTGCGCCAGCGCCAGCGCGCCGAAGGCGCACCATAGAAGCGTCATGCCGAGATTGACCGGCCTCAGCCGCACGACGCGCACCGGATGGATGAAGCTGATCGGCAGGAAGGTCAGGATGCCGGCGACCACCACCACGGCGAAAGACACCCATTGCCCGGGCTCTATGACGAAGAGCGTGAACACCACCATGTTCCAGACGACGGGGAACCCTTTGAAGAAGTTCTCCTTCGTCTTCATGCCGGTGTCCGCATAGTAGATCGCGCTGGAGACCACGATGATGGCCGCGGATAGGAAGGACAGGTTCTCGCCCATGAAGCCGCGCTGATAGAGCGCGAAGGCCGGTATGAGCACGTAAGTGACATAGTCGATGATGTTGTCGAGAAGTTCGCCCGACCAAGTCGGCAGGATCTCCTTGACCTCGAGCTTCCTGGCGATCGGGCCGTCGATACCGTCGACGAAAAGCGCCAGCCCCAGCCACCAGAACATCGCCGTCCAGCGTTCCTCGCTCGCCGCCACCAGCGACAGGAAGGCAAGGAATGATCCTGACGCCGTGAGCAGATGAACGGAGAACGCGCGCGCCTGCGGCCACGTCACCTTCTTCTTCGGCAGCGGAAGCCGCTCCGCGATCTTCTTGGCTGCCTTCCTGGCCGCTGTGTTCTTGCTCACGGTCCCCGCCAGTCCAGCTTGCAGATTTCGGCCGAGCGGCCGGCGAAATTCCAGTTGCGGCCGAAGGCCCGCATCTTGCTCTTGTCGGACTTCGCCACGATGATTTCCGGCGCGATCCAATATTCCGAATTGGTGATCACCGTATCCTTCTCGCGATCCTTGCCGGGAATTGGCGTCACCGCACCGTCTATGATCTTCGGTATCTGGAAGACGCGCGTCTTGTCGCGCGTCTCGTAGGTGATCGGTACCTGCTCGACGCCGAGGAATCTCCCGACGAGGATCGAAAGCAGCGATGTCGTGCCGCCGGCCTTGCCGGTGAATATCTTCGTCAATGCCTTCACCGCATAGACCGAGGCGCGCTTGTCGATGAACAGCCCGGCGCTCCAATTGCCGCGGCTCATATAGCCCGGGATTTCCATCACCAGCCCGAGATTGAGGCTCGACAGGTCGACGTCGCCGAAATGGCCCGCGTCGATGCGGAAGCCGGCCCAGGTCTGGCAATAGCCCTCGGTCGGCGGATGGCTGCCGAGCGACAGCACGCAGGGGCAGAAAACCGTGCAATTGCAGGAGAGTACCAACTCCCCTTTCATTGCCCAGCTTTGATCGCTCATCGAAATCTCCCCGTCACGCCGAAACTAATAGCAGGGCAGCCGCCCACACAAGCAGTATCGCACCGGCAACCCGGCTGACCACCCTGCCGGTAGTCTGTTTTTCGATCAGGGTGAACAGGCCGATCAACGCCATCCAGAAGACGTTGATCGCGCCGACGGCGAACATCACCAGCATCAGCGCCCAGCAGCAACCGAGGCACCAGACGCCCTGCTCCAGCCCCAAACGGAAGATGCGGGCTGGTTTCGCGCTCCAGTTGGCGAACAGGATTGAGAACGGGTTACGGCACTTTTCCAGGCATGCCTGTTTCAAGCCGCTGAACTGATAGAGGCCGGCGACGAGCAGCGCGGCGGCGCCGGCAATGCCGATGGCGGGATCGAGCATCCGGCCGGAACCGGCAAAGGTGTAGATCGCAAGCGTCAACAGCGTGAAGCCCACGGATGCGCCAAGCCACGTGGTAAGGTATCCGGCGACAAGCAACAGCGGATGAACGGCGGGTTCGCCCTTGATCCTCGCCGTGTCGGCGATTTCGCAATAGGTGCGGATCAGCGGCGCCGCCGAAGGCAGCATCGTTGCCACGGCCATCAGAAACCACATCAGCACCAGCGCCGGCGCCTGCAGACCGGACGGGCCGGCAAGCGGCGCGGGCGCGAGGCAAAGAGCGAAGAACCGGTCCAGAACACCCGGCAACGGCAGGCTCGGCAGATTCTTCAGCAGCATGTCGCCGGGGACGCCGGCGGGGCTGCTTTCAGCGCCGCGTATCGCCATCGCGCCGAGCAGGAGCCAGGCAAGAGCGACGCCCATACCGATCGTCAGCATGACAGCGCGGCGCGGGCTGCGCGCCACGCCCGCCGTCGCGCGGCCCGCCCGGTCGAGATGGCTGAAATCGTGCTGCTCACCACTCATGGCATTCGAATGGGCTGAATCGTCGCGTTGATCAAGCCGGCTGATCTGCCCTATATCCGCACAAAGGCCCGACGGGTCGCCTCGCATTGTGGAAGCTTGGCGTGGAGCACAACGACAAAGCCCGCATCCTGGTTGCCGGCAGCGGTCCGGCCGGCTTGATCGCGGCGCTCGGCTTTGCCGAGGCCGGTTTTGACGTGATGCTGGTCGGCCCCGAGGCCAACACCACCGACGGCCGCACCACCGCCCTGATGAATCCAGCGCTGAAGGTTCTCGACCGGCTGGGCATCCTTGCCGAACTGAGGCCGCAGGCCGCGCCGCTCAAGGTGATGCGCATCGTCGACGCAACCCGCCGGTTGATCCGAAGCCCGACCGTGACCTTTCGCGCCAGCGAGATCGGCGAGGAACAGTTCGGGCTCAATTTGCCGAACATGGTTCTGACCCCGATCCTCGCCAAGGCCGTGTCAGCCCATCGCGGCATCGAATGGCTGAAATCCATTGTCGAGTCATGGCGCCTCGGCGCCGATCAGGCCCGCGCCCGGCTGGCCGACGGCAGCGAAGTCTCTGCGTCCCTGGCGGTCGCCGCCGACGGTCGCCTGTCCCCGGCACGGGAAGCCGCCGGCATTCGCGCCTTCGCGCGGCCCTATCCGCAATCGGCGCTCGTGCTCAATTTCGGCCACCGCAGCGAGCATGGCTTCGTCTCGACGGAATTCCACACCGAAACGGGGCCATTCACGCAGGTGCCGCTGCCCGGCAGGCGCTCCAGCCTTGTCTGGGTGGTGAAGCCGGAAACGGCGCAGGAGCTTGCCGCGCTCGACGATGCAAGCCTGTCGGAGCGTGTCGAGGAGCAGATGCAGTCGATGCTCGGCCGCGTCTCGGTCGAGCCGGGTCGCCAAGTCTATCCCTTGTCGGCGGCCTCGCCCGGCCGCTTCGCGCAAAACCGCGTGGCGCTGGTCGGTGAGGCGGCGCATGTGTTTCCGCCGATCGGCGCCCAGGGCCTCAACCTCGGCATCAGGGATATCGACGATCTGATTGGAATCGCGAGTGAAAACAGCGGAGATCCCGGTGCACGCGGGCCCCTCGCCGCCTATGACACAAGACGTCGACCCGACATATGGGCGCGCAGCGGTGCGGTGAACCTGCTCAACATGTCGCTTCTGTCCGACATGCTGCCGGCGCAGCTGGCGCGCAGCGCCGGCCTTAACGCGCTGGGCGGCTCCGCGCCGCTGCGCGCGTTCTTCATGCGCGAGGGACTGCGGCCCGGCAGTGGTTTTCGCGCGATTGCCGGCGGCTTAAGGAAAGAGGTCGGCCGGTAGGATTCCGTGCCGGATCGCATAGAGCAACGCGGTCACCGTCACCACCGAAAAACATGTCGTGATCAGCACGCTGGCGGAAGCCCGCTGCACCCACACATCGTATTGCTGCGCGATCACGAAGACGTTGGTCGCCGTCGGCAGCGCCGCCAGCAGCATGGCGGAAAAGACCCAGGTGGGCGAAAAATTGCCGATCCAGCTCAGCACGACATAGCAAAGCAGCGGGTGGACGACCAGCTTCAGCCCGGCGATCAATGCCAGTTCGTGCGGCACGCGGTTGAGCGGCCTGAGCGCGAGCGTCACCCCCATCGCAAACAAGGCGCAAGGCGCGGCCGCGCGGGCAAGATAGTCGAGGAAGCGATCGACAGGCAGCGGCGGCCGGAATTCCACATAGGCGGCGGCGACGCCAAGGGCCGTCGCGATGATGAAGGGATGCAGCGCGATCTTCTTCACGACGCCGAACGCCAGTTGGAGCGGCGGCGCTTTCTCCTTGCCCGACAACGCCATCATCATCGGCGCGACGGTGAAATGCACGATGTTCTCGAAGCAGAAGATCAGCGCCACCGGCACCGCCGCCTGCTCGCCGAACGCCAGCAAAGCAAGGCCCGGCCCCATATAGCCGATGTTGCCGTAAGCGGCTGCAAGGGCGGTGATCGTCGCAGGCGCGATACCGCCGCGGGAAATGAAGACCGACCACGCGAACATCAGCGTGAAGATCGCGTAGGTGGCGATTAGCGAACCGAGGATGAAGCTCCACTCCGTCAACTGCTCGAACGGCGTCTTGGCGAGCAGCTGGAAGAACAAGGCCGGCAGCGCGACATAGACGATGAAAATGTTCATCCAGCCGAGCGCCTCCAGCGGCTGCCTGGTGATGCGCGCCACCAGGAAACCGACAAAGATCATGCCGAAGAATGGAAGAACGAGACCGATGATTTCAGACATTTTCGCTCGGGCGGGAAACTCCCATGCGGGCTAACCCGTCGCTTCGGCTAAGGTCAAGGAGTTCGGCTATTGAATTGCCGCAGCGTCTGCGCCAAATAGCACCAAGCCGAAAGTCGGGGTCGATTTTTGGCCGGGTGACGTGTAAATTCAAGGTCTTAGGCGCCTTGCGCGCAGCCACGACAGGCGCCTCGGAACCTAAGTGGTGAACGTGATGAAAACGGCCAAATTCTCGATCGGACAAGTGGTTCGCCATAGGCTGTTTCCGTTCCGCGGCGTGATCTTCGACGTCGATCCCGAATTCGCCAACACCGAGGAATGGTACGAGGCCATTCCCGCCGATGTGCGTCCGCGCAAGGACCAGCCTTTCTACCATCTTCTGGCGGAAAATTCGGAGACCGAATACATCGCCTATGTGTCCGAGCAGAACCTGCTCGAGGACCGGTCGGGCGAGCCGGTTCGGCATCCGCAGATCGGCGAAATGTTCGACAAACTGCCGGATGGCCGCTACGAGCCAAAGCGCCAGTCGAGGCACTGAGGCCAACGAATGTTGCCCATCGCGCGCGGCGCGGCGACAACAAAAAAGCGAGGCATTTGCCCCGCTTTTTTGTTTTCCGAGAAATACGCTTCCGGGATCAGTTCGCGGTCTTGGCCTTGTCCTGCTCGTCCTTGAGCTTCTTGGCGAAATCCTGATTGTTCTTGGCGACGAAGTCCTGCAGCTTCTTCTGCCGGTCCTCGATGTCCGACTGCTGCAGCGGCGGGCCGTCATAGGCGCCGCTGAAGCCGGTGAGCGCGATCTTGATCGGGTTCGGCTGGTTCTGGAAGTTGATCGACGTGAGCGTGATCCCCTGCCCCTTCTTGAAGGAAGCGACGAGCTGGTCGCTCAGCGGCACTTCCGCCACGCAGCGATCCGGGAAGCAGATCACATAATCGAGCTTCTGCGCCTTGCCGGCATCGATCTGGAGCGCAATGCCCGGAGGAACGAGGCGGCCGGTCGGAACCGTGACCTGGAAGACCTTGCGGTTCACCTTGCCCTTGAGCTCGATCAGGCTGACGCCGGTGACGAGCTGGCCGTTGCCGGCGGTGACGATGTTCTGCACATTGCAGATGTCGACGTCTTCCTGCTTGGTGCAGGCCTTGAACCAGCCCTGCGGGATCTGCGGCTGCTGTTGGGCCGAGGCGGTGAAAAGCCCGGCGCCCAGAACGCCGACCACGCCTGCGGCCAGCACCGAAAGGCGGTACGCGTTGATCGTCATATGGTGCACTTTCCTCTCAAATGATCCCGGGGACCGGCTTCTTCGTGCCGTGGTCCAGCTACCTGTTGCCCAAATGAGGCAACAGGATGACTTCGGAGCGCGTGTTACACTGCCAGCGGCATCGAATCCAGCCCGGTTTCCGCGATTTCTTCGCGGTTTCCTCTCTCGGGGGCGAGCATCGATCGGTGCCGGAGCGGCTGAACCCGATTCCCAATCGGGCGCCGATTCAATCGGGTAAGGAAATGCTCTAGGGTGCATAGCGAATCACAAAGCCGCCCGGCAAGGAGACGGTCATGGACCGCGTTCTCGTTCGGCTGATCGCCGCGACCTCGTTTCTGGCTCTCGCGCTCCTTCCGGCACAGTCGGAGCCGAAGCACGGCATTGCCATGCAGGGCGAGCCGGCGCTGCCGCCCGACTACCAGCATTTCGACTACGTCGATCCAGACGCGCCGAAAGGCGGAAGCGTCACCTATTGCGTCGTCGGCTCCTTCGACAACCTCAACCCCTTCATCCTGAAAAGCCTGCGCACCACGGCGCGCGGCATGATCGATATCGTTTACGGCAATCTCGTCTTCGAGCCGCTGATGCAGCGCAGCTATGACGAGCCCTTCAGTCTCTACGGGCTGCTTGCCGACAGCGCCGACATGGATCCTGAACGAAAGAGCATCGAGTTCCATCTCAACCCCGACGCAAAATGGTCGGACGGGCAGCCGGTGACTCCGGAGGACGTGCTGTTCACTTATGACGTCTTCACCGACAAGGGCCGCCCGCCTTACAGCGACCGCATGAGCATGATCGCCAAGCTGGAAAAGACCGGCGACCACAGTGTGAAATTCACCTTCAACGACAAGGCCAACCGCGAATTCCCGCTGATCGTCGCGCTGACGCCGATCGTCCCTAAGCACGCCTTCGACAAGGACACGTTCGACAGAACCACGCTGAAGCCATTGATCGGCAGCGGACCCTACACCGTCGACAAGGTGCTGCCGGGGCAGCGGATCGTCTTCAAGCGCAACCCGGACTATTGGGGCAAGGACATTCCGTCGAAACGCGGCTTCGACAATTTCGACCAGATCACCATCGAGTATTTTCTCAACGCCAACGCCAAGACGGAAGCATTCAAGAAAGGCATTTGCGCCCTCGATGACGAGGCCGATCCGGTCAAGCGCGAGCGCGACATCGACTTTCCAGCCTTCCGGCGAGGCGATGTGAAGGAAGAGTATTTCACCACCGGCATTCCCCCGGTGGTGACCGGCTTCCTGTTCAACACCAGGCTGCCGAAGTTCGCCAACCCGGTCGTGCGCCGCGCGCTGGGCACGCTCTATGACTTCGAGTGGGCGAATAAGAATCTGTTCGGCGGCAAGTTCAACCGCACCATGAGCTATTGGCAGAATTCGGACCTGTCCGCGCTTGGCCACCCGGCCGACGATCGCGAAAAGGCGCTGCTTGCCCCCTTCCCCGGCCGCGTGCCGCCCGATGTGATGGACGGCACCTGGCGCCCGCCCGTGACGGATGGTTCGGGCCAGGATCGCAAGGTGCTCAAAGCGGCCTTCGAATTGTTGAAGAGCGCCGGCTTCCGCGTGCAGGGCGGCAAGATGCTCGACCCGCTGGGAAACCCGTTCGGCTTCGAGATCCTGACCTCATCGCAGGACGAAGAGCGGCTGGCCGCTATCTACCAGCGCACGTTGGAGAAGATCGGTATCGACGTCGGCATCCGCAGCCTCGATGGCGACCAGATCCAGTCGCGCAAGCAGCGTTTCGACTTCGAGGTTCTGATCGGGACGAGCGGCTTCAGCAATTCGCTGTCGCCCGGCAGCGAGCAGCTCGGCCGTTGGGGATCGATCGCCGCGAAGACAGAAGGATCGTTCAATCTCGCCGGCGTCGCCGACCCGGCGATCGACGCCGCGATCGACGCCATGCTGAACGCCCGCACCAAGGAAGACTATGTCGCCGCGGTGCGTGTGCTCGACCGGCTGCTGATCTCGGGCAATTACCTGGTGCCGATGCAATACAACACGCAGCAATGGCTCGCTTACTGGAGTTATCTGGAACATCCGCAAAAGACCCCCATATTCGGCTATCAGCTGCCGACCTGGTGGCGAAAGTCCAACTGACGCAAGCCCAGCGACGATCGGAACCGAAAAGGAGACGAGCATGAGTGCCGAGAACTCCATCACTGTCGATGTCGTGTCCGATGTTGTCTGCCCCTGGTGCTTCATCGGCCAGAAGCGGCTGGACAAGGCCATTGCTGCTGCAAGCGACGTCGACGTGCATGTCAGCTGGCGGCCGTTCCAGCTCGATCCGACCATCCCGCCGGCGGGCATGGATCGCCGTCAATATATGCTCGGCAAGTTCGGCAGCGAGGAACGCGTCCAACAGATCCACGCGCGCATCGAGCCGCTCGGCGAGGCCGAGGGCATCCATTTTGCATTTGGCGCCATCAAGGTCGCGGCCAATACGCTTGACGCTCATCGCGTCATCCGCTGGGCGGGAGCCGCGGGTGAAGATGTGCAGAACCGACTGGTGCGCCGCCTCTTCCAGCTGAATTTCGAGGAAGGCGTGAACATCGGCGACCACGCCGTGCTGGCAAACGCCGCCGGCGAGGCCGGCATGGATGCGTCGGTGGTCGAAACGCTGCTGCCGACCGACGCCGATGTCGAGGCAGTCCGCAACGAGATCGCCACCGCTTCGCGCATGGGTATCACCGGCGTGCCCTGCTTCCTGCTCGAAGGCAAATACGCGGTGATGGGCGCGCAGGATGCCGACACGCTTGCCGACGCGATCCGCCAGGTGGCCCAGGCCAAGGCGCGAGGCGAGCTGGAAACCGCGAACTGAAGGCTCCTTCCGCACAATCGGGACGGAAGGCTGGGATTCTTGATCAGTGTCGCCGGCCCCTTCGGCCCAGGATTACGCTCACGTAGCTCGGCTCGACGCGCGAGCAGGAAAGCTCCGGCCCGCCATCCCGCGGCTGGTAGGTGCTGGTGCCGCCCTTCGGCGTATAAAATGCAGCCGATATTGCCGGACGGCGTGTTGAACTCGATCTGGCCCTCGGCGCTTGCCGGAATGCTCTGGTTGCCGGCATGCGCTGCCGACAGCAAATACCCGTGCAGGCATGTCATACCCCCCAGCAAGCCCACACCGACAAGGTTCGACCCGAGGAGCCGTGTTGTCAAATCATGCCCGTCCTGGCCGAACACGATCTGGTGAATCGCCTCGGACACGGCGCTGGGTTAGGACTGAGAGGGGTTTGGCTGATTTGAGGACGACATAAATGGCAGTCAGGCGTGGCGCATTGTTGCTGCTCTCCTTGCCTTTTGCCCTGGGGCTCCCATTGTCGTTGCAGCGCGTATCGGCCGAGGAAGCCGTTATGTCGGCGACCTTCGAAGGCAAACCCTGGACGGCGTCCTTTACCTTGGCCCAGACGATGCAGATGGGCGGCAAGCCGGTTTTGAACCTGTCGGGAACAGAACAGGGCTCGCCGACCATGACCTTCAATTCGATGCTGGTTTTGAAAGATCCGAACGACTTTGCCGGCACCTATCCGCTCAAGACCGGGTCATCCGCGAACAGCGCCAGCTTCAACGTTCTCGATTCCGGCGCCATGGTCGGCCATGTCCGCTTCGCCAGCGGCGAGATCGTCGTCGACAAATACGATCCCGCCGCGATGACCGTTTCCGGTCGTTTCAGCGCGTCGGGAAAAGACGAATCGGGCAAGCCCGAAGATCTCATTGACGGTAAGTTTTCGGGCATTCCGGTCACCGCCCAGTAGCCATCCCGGCGCGCGGATACCTCTTTTCCATTCACAAACCCGTGTTTTCCGCTTCCCCAAGGGAAGGTTGCCGCCGGCTGGCGCAATCGTCTTTAACGCGCTGGAATAAAAGACGAAATCGGCGTGGCTGGCGACCGCCCGGTACGGCCTCTCTGTTGCCATCGCGCCACGGCGGGTAACCCTGCTCACATTCCTCGGCAGAAAATTAATGGAAAATGATCAATTGGTGTTACCCTGTGTAACAAAACTAAGAAAGGTTTGGGCGGGATCGTGACTTGGGTCGGTAGACCGCAACGTACAGTACCGGAGCAAACATCCAGCGAGGCAAAGACCTCGTCCCTGACGCCGGTATCGTCGATGCGTACATTCTGGGGGCTGATGCGGGCTTACTGGTTCTCCGACCGTTGGAAGGAAGCCTGGACCCTCACCATCGTCATCGCGCTGCTGACGGCGTTGTCCAGCAAGGCCGGCGTCTGGTTTGCCGTGGCGTTGGGCGAATTGGGCAATTCGATCGCCTTCCTCCACGACGCCGCCAACACTCACCCGTTGCAGACCATCCTGACCAATGCCGGCATATTGGTGCTGCTGGTTGTGCTGAAGGATGCCTGCTTCACCGGCGTGCGCAATCTCGTTTCAACGACCTTGCACCGCAAATGGCGGGGCTGGCTGAACAACCAGTTCAACCAGGCCCTGCTCGACGGCAACCACACCCATTTCCATGCTCAGCACGGTTCGGTGGCCGGCGGCATCGTCGCTCCGGACAACATCGACCAGCGCATCCAGGAATCGATCAAGGACATGACCGGCGGCGCTATCGGGCTTGCCATGGGCGTGCTGGGCGTCGCGACTTCGCTCTATTTCATCGGTGAAAACCTGATTGGGTCCTCGGTCGAGGTCAAGGGTCTGGAATTCCTGGGCAGCTACGGCACCGCGGTGCTGGCTTTCCTTGCCGTCGCCATCTACGTGCCGCTGAACACCTGGATCGCGGTCAAGCTCGGGCGGCTGCTCGAGCGGCTCAATGTGCGCATGCAGCAGGCCGAGGGCAGCTACCGCAGCGAACTGACGACATTCCTGCGCCGCAGCTTCCACGTCGCCGCCTCGCATGGCGAGGGCGTGCAAAAGTCGATGCATGACAGGCTCTATGTAGACATCGACAAGACATGGGGACGGCTCAATGTCGTCAACACCAGCTACACGTCGTTCGAGCTGATCTACAATTTCGTCGGCGCCCGTATTGTTGCCTATTCGCCAGGCCTTGTGTCGTTCATCCACAACCGCCTCGACTACAAGGGCTACATCACCGGCTCCGAAATGGTCGCCCAGTTGATCAGCCAGTGCTCGTGGTTCATCCATGTGATGCCGGCGATCGCGACACTCAGAGCCAACAGCCAGCGTGTCACCGAACTCGCCAACGCCATCGAGAACGTCCAGCACCCGCGCGAATTCTATCAGCAGACCGGCCGCTCCGACTTCGGCTACGCCACCCAGAACCCGGTGTTCGGCCTGACCATCCAGAAGCTCGAGCTGGCGCATCAGGGCGAGGACGCGACGCCGTTTCTCAGCGCCGCCAATCTGCGCTTCCGCCGTGGCGAATGGACCTTCCTCAAGGGCGAGTCCGGCTGCGGCAAGACTTCGCTGATCAAGGCGATCAACGGCCTGTGGCCATATGGCCGCGGCACCATCGTCTTCCCAGAGGGCGTGACGAGTTTCTACGCCGCGCAGGAGGTGAAGCTGCAGCAGGTCTCGCTGAAGCAGCTCGTATGCCTGCCGGGTTCCGAGAACGACCATAGCGACACGCAGGTCGCGGCGGCCTTGCACAAGGCCGGCCTCGGCGACTTCATCGGGCACCTGGCCGACGAGAGCCGCGAGGGCAAGATCTGGGACCAGGTGCTTTCTGGCGGCCAGAAGCAGAAGCTGGTGGTCGCACGTATCATCCTGCAGCAGCCCGGACTTCTGTTCCTCGACGAAGCGACCGGCGCGCTCGATCCCGAAGGCAAGATCGCCTTCCACCAAGCGATCAAGGACAATTGCGCGAACGTCACCGTCATCAGCGTCATGCATGAGGCAGTGCCACCGCGCTCGCTTACGGGCGAGGATTTCTACCACAGCGTGGTCGCGATCGCGGACGGCGTCGCCACCAAGAAGCCGCTCGCTCCCAGCCTGCCGCGCGAGCTCACCACCATCCTCGCCCAGCCGCCGCGGCCGGCCGAGGACAAATGGCTGCGGTTCCGCCGGCTGAAGCAGAAATAGCAGTCAGGCCAAGCTTTTAACTGATTCCATGGCTTGGCTGCTGCGGCTGCCGATCACAGTCTCGCGATCCGACCTCCCCTCACCCGATTTCCGAGCTTTTGACAATTGACTCGGCAAAAAGCGCTCCTATGTTGCGCCCGCTCGCCAAATTCAAACTCGAACCCGGCGAGCAGAAAGGTCAATCCGCCCATGCCTGGCGACAGTCACAGTCGAACGCAACCGCCGTCCGCCCTGACGTGACCTGATGGCTCACGTCCTGCCGGACGGCAAGGAGTGAGCCATGAACGAATTCGCCCCCGTATTGGACGACGAAGCAACCGCCGTCGCCCGTGTTCTTGCCAACGATCACGTCGCCGACGTCGTCGAAGCCCTCAACCACGAACGTTGCGAGACGGCCATCGAGCTGCTTTGCGCCGTGCCGTTCGAGCGGCTGGTCGAGATTTTCGACCAGCCGGAGCTCGAAGCAGCGCCCGAGCTCGCCGAAGCCCTGCCCCGTCCCAAGGCAAGCAAGCTTTTGACCGCCATGTCGGTCGACCGCGCGGCCGACATTCTGCGCGAGTTGGATGAGCCGGCCCGCTCGGAGCTGCTCGGCGCCTTGGCCACGCCGCTGCGCGCGACGCTGCTATCCATCCTTGGCTATCCGGAAGGCAGTGCCGCCTCGATCATGACGACGGAATTCGTCAGCGTGCCTTCGGACTGGACCGTTGGGCGCACGCTCGACTACATCCGCAAGGTCGAGCGCACCCGCGAAACCATCTACGCCATCTACATCGTCGATCCGGAGACGCAGCTCCTGCTGCGTTCGACCGGACTGCGCCGGCTGATCACCGGCAACCCGGAGGATCCGATCCTGTCGGTAGCGCCCGATCGCGTGCCCGTGACGGTGACGCCGCTCACCGATCGCGAGAACCTGGCGCAGACGATCTCGAAATACGACCTGCTCGCCTTGCCGGTGGTCGACCACGGCAGGATCCTCGGCATCGTCACCGTCGACGACATCATCGACACGATGATCGAGGAGACGACTGAGGACGTGCATCGTTTCGGCGGCATGGAGGCGCTGGACGAGCCCTATATGAAGATGAGCTTCCTCGCCATGATTCAGAAGCGCGCCGGCTGGCTCTGCGCGCTGTTCCTCAGCGAGATGCTGACGGCCAACGCCATGCAGAGCTACGAGAGCGAGCTGGAAAAGGCGATCGTGCTGACGCTGTTCATCCCGCTTATCATGAGCTCCGGCGGCAACTCCGGCTCGCAGGCGACGTCGCTCGTCATCCGCGCGCTGGCGCTGCGCGAGATCGGGCTGCGCGACTGGTGGCGGGTGGCGCTGCGCGAGCTGCCGACCGGGGTGGTGCTCGGTTCGATCCTCGGCATTGTCGGCATCTGCCGCATCGCGCTCTGGCAGTATTTCGGCTTCTACGACTACGGTCCGCACTGGATGCTGATCGCGGCGACGGTGGGCGCGGCGCTGGTCGGCATCGTCACCTTCGGCTCGCTGTCGGGATCGATGCTGCCCTTCGCGCTGAAGCGCGTCGGCTTCGACCCGGCGAGCGCCTCGGCACCCTTCGTCGCCACGCTGGTCGACGTCACCGGGCTGGTGATCTACTTCTCGGTGGCGCTGGTGATCCTGCGCGGCACGCTGCTGTAGAAGACTCTACCGCCGCCGGTATCGCCGGCGGCGGGTTGTCTCCGTCATCCGGCTTGCCAGCCGTAGATCGCGTCGCGCAGCGCGTCCGGGAAAGCGCCCATCATGCCGGCGATCGCATCCCTGATCATTGCTGCCGCCGTCTCGGGGCGGTCTCCGCGCCGCAGCGCTTCGAGCAGCTTCAGGATATCGCCGAGGCCGGGCGGAAGATCGCGTGGGTTCGTTCGCCTCGCGGTCGGCGACCCCGGCTGCGCGGCCATAAAGAATCTTGCCGCGCCGGGCGACGACAACGACCGCGCCGACGATACGGCGCTCCTCGATCGCGCCATCCGCGACCTGATCGACGCGCCGGGCGAAATTGCGGTCTGGCGGCGCGGCGGTGGCGGACATTACGGGCTCCTTGAAATCCGGAATGACGGACCAGCTAAAATGTCAGACGCGTTCGCCGTTCTTCACGCGATAGGTCGGCTTGTACATCGTCACCAGTTCCTCGGCCGCGGTCGGATGCACGGCCATGGTGCGGTCGAAATCGTCCTTGGTCAGGCCCGCCTTCAGCGCAATGCCGAGAAGCTGCGCCATCTCGCCGGCGTCGGGCCCGAGAATATGCGCGCCGACCACCTTCCTGGACGCGCCGTCGACCACCAGCTTCATCAGCATCTTCTCGTCGCGGCCGGACAGCGTATGCCGCATCGGACGGAACGATGCGCGGTAGATCTCGACATCCGGATAGCGCTTGATCGCGTCGTCTTCCGAGAGGCCGACGGTGCCGATCTCCGGCTGCGAGAACACCGCCGTCGGTATGGTGTCGTGATCCGGCGCAGTCGGGTTGTCCTTGAAGGCCGTCTCGACGAAACACATCGCCTCGTGGATAGCGACCGGCGTCAGTTGCACGCGATGGGTTACGTCGCCGATCGCCCAGATGTTGTCGACATTGGTGCGCGAATATTGGTCGACCACGATCGCGCCCGTCTTGCTGAGTTCGATACCGACGCCCTCCAGGCCCATATTCTCGGTATTGGGGATACGCCCGATCGCCAGCATGACCTGGTCGACCGTCAGGGTTTGGCCGGAAGACAGCAGCACGTCGAGCCGACCCTCCGAGGTCCTGCGCACCCATTCCGAAATGGCGGGGCAGAGGATCTTGATGCCCTTCTTCTCCATGGTCTCGTGCAGCGAGCGGCGCAAATCCATGTCGAAGCGGCTGAGTATTTCCTGGCCGCGATAGACCAGCGTGGTGTCGACGCCAAGGCCATGGAAGATATTGGCGAATTCGACGGCGATGTAGCCGCCGCCCTCGATCATGATCGCCTTTGGCAGCTCCTTGAGATCGAAGGCCTCGTTGGAGAAGATGCAGTATTCGTGGCCTGACAGCGCCGGATGCGGCGCAGGCCGCCCACCAGTCGCGATCAGGATCTGGTCGGCGCTGACCGTGCGGTCCTCGGCAACCAGATAGATGCTGTGCTGGTCGACGACCACTGCACGTGAATGAAAGGTCTCGCCGCCGGAGCCCTCGACATTCCTCTTGTAGATCGCCTCAAGCCGCGCGATCTCCTTGTCCTTGTTGGCGACCAGCGTCTGCCAGTCGAAGCTTGCCTCGGGCACCGTCCAGCCATAGCCGGCGGCGTCGGCGAAATGCTCGGGAAATTGCGAGGCATAGACATAGAGCTTCTTCGGCACGCAGCCGCGGATGACGCAGGTGCCGCCGAAGCGGTATTCCTCCGCGACGGCGACGCGCTTGCCGAGAGCCGCCGCCACCCGGGCTGCCCTCACCCCGCCGGAGCCGCCGCCGATGACGAACAGATCATAGTCATAACCAGCCATCGCATGGGCTCCTGCGGATGAGAAAGACAGGTCACAGGTAGGCTGCAAAGCGGCAAAAGAAAAGCCCGGGCAAACCCGGGCTTTGTGGTCCAGCCGCCGTCGGCGGATTGACTGGGATCAGTTCTGCGAATCGTCCGCCGGGGCCGAATTGTCGGCGGGAGCCGAATTGTCCGCCGGAGCGGAACCATCGGCGGGCGCGGTGGCGTCCGGAGCCGGTGCTGCCGGCGCCGCGGCCTTGGCGGCGGCGGCGATCGTCTCGCCGACCTGCTGGGCGAGGTCGCGGGCGACGCCGTTCTGCCAGATCTCGGCAGCCTTCACGAGGTCGCGCGTCACCGCGGGACCGCTGTCCAGCAGCTTCTTGCCGGCTTCCGAGCTGTAGAAGGCGGCGATGTCGTTGAGCTCCTGCTCGGAGAACACCTTGGCATAGGCAAGTGCTGCTTCTTTTTCGAGATCGGCGCGCCGCGAGGCGAGGCTGAGCGCTTTCTCGGCCACGGTCTTGCCGATCAGCTCCTGCATGTCGGGGTTCTTCTGGATGAGCTGCGCCTCGAGCGCGCCGGCCGCCTGTGGCAGGATGTTGTCGAACGTGTCTGTGGCATGGATCGCCGCGACGGCCGCGCGCGCCGCCTTCAGATGCGATTCGCTGACATCCTGCGCAAACACCGGCGAAGACAGCGCAAGGGCGGCCGAGGCCGCCAGAAGCATCGAAAAACGGCGAACTCGTTTAGGCAACATCATGGTCGATAGAACTCCCTGGTTTCAGGCTGCATGGACGGTTTCGATACCGTCGCCGCCGGCGATGATGGCCGTTGACGCCAGCCCGATGAATAGACCGTGCTCGACAACGCCTGGAATGGCGAAGAGAGCATTCGACAGCGCTCTTGTATCCGGAATGCGGCCAAAAGATGCATCGAGGATAAAGTGGCCGCCGTCTGTAACAAATGGCTGGCCCCCCGTCATCCTCAATGTAACCGGGCCGGAAAGACCGAGCTCTGCCGCGGCGGTTCGAACCGCGATCTCGGTGGCGCGCAGGCCGAATTTGTTGACTTCGATCGGCAGTGGGAACCGGCCCAGCGTCCCGACCATCTTGGACTTGTCGGCGATGACGATCATGCGGTCGGATGCCGCCGCGACGATTTTCTCGCGCAGCAGTGCGCCGCCGCCGCCCTTGATCAGGGTCAGGTCCGGATCGACCTCGTCGGCGCCGTCGATGGTGAGGTCGAGCTCCGGCGTTTCTTCCAGTGTAGACAGCGGCACGCCGAGTTCGTGGCAGAGCGCCGCGGTACGCTCGGAAGTCGGCACGCCGATGACCTTGAGGCCGGTCGCAACCTTCTCGGCCAGCAGCCGCACGAATTCTTCCGCCGTGGTGCCGGTGCCGATGCCGAGCCGCATGCCGTCGCCGACATGGGCGAGCGCGGCCCGCGCGGCTTCGACCTTCAACTGCCTTGCATCCATGGGGAGCCCCGATTTCGCCGGTTTCGCGCGCCTCCTAGCATTTTTGCCTGTCCCGTCAAAGGGCCGCGCTGTGGACCGATCGAGGCTTCTTGCTTGAACCCGGCCCAACCTGTATCGGCTGCAGCAACGCAATTGCCGCAGGACC
>NZ_VFTH01000021.1:0-97331 GCF_006439375.1 Mesorhizobium sp. B4-1-1 | reverse complement strand
TCACTATTCACTATTCACTAATCCGCCATCGTCTCCAGACTGGCAAAGCCCTGCGGCGCGTCGCCTTCGTCGAACGGCGTCGTCACCTCGACGAAAGTGTCGGGGTAAAAGCCGTTGAAACGCGTCCTGAGCGACAGCGAGTAGGCGCCGATATGGCCGATCTCGATCCAGTCGCCGGTGTCGACTGTTTCCGGCAGCCAGAATGGCCTGGACAGGATGTCGACGGAATCGCAGGTCGCGCCGCAGACCTTGAACGGCACGATGGTGTTTTCGTCGCCATTGCGCGTGCGGATCGCCGGATCGGGGATGAAGCGGGCCGGCAGCGTGATCTTGCCGGTCCATGAATCCGACAGCGAGGCCCAGATGCCATCGTTGATGTAGAGCCGCTTGCCCTTGCGCAACAGCACCCGCACGATCAGCGACAGGCAGCGCGCCACGATCACGCGGCCGGGCTCGGCCACCAGCGGCATCTGGTCGAACTGATACTCTTTCAGGTCGCCGGCAAGCCGCGACATCAGTTGGCCGAGCGACGGCATCTCGACCTGCTTGCGATTGGGATCGTGGCCGTATTCGGCGGGAAAACCGCCGCCCACATCGAGCCCGGCAATGTCGAAGGTCAAGCGGTTGCGCACCCAGTCGGCCGAGGCGAGCGCCCGTTCATAGGTATCGGGATCCTCGATCTGGCTGCCGACATGGAAGCAGAGCCCCACCTTGTAGCCGGTGCGGTTCAGCCGCTCGGCAAGCTCGATCGCGTTGGCCGGCCCGGCGCCGAATTTCTTCGACAATTCGTAGGCCGCATGGCCCTTGGTCTGGATGCGCACGAAGACGGTGATGGCGCCCGGATCGATATCGAGCGCCCGCACAACGCGCGTCAGCTTGGTGATCTCGTCCTCATGGTCGAGCGAGATCACCCGGATGCCGTACTTTTCCAGCGCCAGCTTGATGTCCGACTGCGCCTTGACCGGATGCATGTAGAGCATCTCGGCATCCGCCGAGACCGCGCGCACGGCGGCGAACTCGCCCGGCGAAGCGACGTCGAAAGTGCTGACGCCGGCCTCGACCAATGTCTTCAGCACGATCTGCTCGCCATTGGTCTTCACCGCATAAGCGGTCTTGCCGGGGAACATCCCCATGAACTGCAAGGCATCCGCCTTCAGCACCTGCGGGCGGAAACAGTAGACCGGGTCGTCCGGACGAAGCGTCAGTGCCGCCTCACGGGCATTTTCGAATCGCTGCATGGACGAATCCTCAGGTCTGGAGCGCGCACAATTAATCCTAGCTAGCCGCCAAAGAAAACAGTTCTGTGTCTCGCCATACCGCGCGGCCGGCCGCACTTCTTGCCAACGCTAAACCACCGGTCAGGTTTCGGGTGGCTCTTGCCGCCGAACCCGATAACGGTTGTTGAGATGTCTGACGGGCTGAGATTGCGATTGGCTCCGGGAGGAACAGGACATGTCGACTACGGCCGGCGCCGCGCCGACGCGCGGACCGATGGCGCTCAAGGATTGGGCGCAGCTTCTCCTGCTCGG
This sequence comes from Mesorhizobium sp. B4-1-1, assembly GCF_006439375.1. NCBI lineage: Bacteria > Pseudomonadati > Pseudomonadota > Alphaproteobacteria > Hyphomicrobiales > Phyllobacteriaceae > Mesorhizobium > Mesorhizobium sp. B4-1-1. The sequence goes on along the minus strand of NZ_VFTH01000021.1, from coordinate 95,802 downwards.
CGCGATCTGGGGCGGTTCGTTCTTCTTTGCCCGCATTGCAGTGTCGGAAATCCACCCGCTGGCGCTGGTGCTCTTCCGCGTCGCCATCGCCGCGGCAGCACTTCATCTCTATCTGGCGATCCGCGGCCCTTCGTTCCGGCTCGCCTTCCCGCATACCGGCCTGTTCTTTCTGCTGGCGCTCACCAACAATGTCATACCGTTCTCGCTGATTTTCGCCGGCCAGACGCAACTCGGCGCCGGCGTCGCCTCGGTGCTCAACGCGACGACGCCGTTCTGGACGCTGATCCTGGCCAACGCGCTCACCACCGACGAGAAGCTGTCCTTGAACAAGCTGGCCGGCATCGCTCTCGGTGTCGCCGGCACTGCGGTGATGATCGGACCTGGCCTGCTTGCCGGGCTCGGCGGACCGGTCTGGGCCAAGTTCGCATTGATCGGCGCTTCGCTCTCCTACGCCGTCGCCCTGATGATCGCGCGCCGCTTCAAGGGCATTCCTTCGCCCGTCATCGCCACCGGGCAGTTGACCGCATCGACCATCATCATGACCCCCATCGTGCTGATTGCCTATGGTCCGGCGGGGTTGTTCTCGGCCTCGCCACCCGTCTGGGCCGCGGTGCTGGGCCTGGCGCTGCTGTCCACCGCCTTCGCCTACATCCTCTATTTCAACCTCGTCGCCTCGGCCGGCGCCACCAATGCCTCGCTGGTCACCCTCGTCGTGCCGGTCAGCGCGGTGCTGCTCGGCTTCCTGTTCCTCGGCGAGCGGCTGGCGCTGTTCGAGGTCGGCGGCATGACGCTGATCGGACTCGGCCTCATCACCATCGATGGGCGATTGTTCGGCAAATGGTAGCGGTATCATGCCACACCGCCGCCACAATTTATTCACAACCCCTGAGCCGGTTTTTGCCGAAGAGTTTCAACGGCTAATGGCAAATTCCCGGTCGCAAATTCCACAATCATGTCGCATTGCAGCACGTTTTCCGCTTGCCTGTGGCACAAATGACCCTAGACTCCTGCCATAGCTCTGAAGAGGAGGCTATGGCATGGGACTGACGAGGCCGATCAACGCTTTGATGATTTGTGCCGCATTCGCATTCATCGGTGCCCTTATCATAGGCGTTCTTCCCTGACCCGCCAAAGCCGGGAAGACCAGCACCGAGAATAGTCCAAACAGTTCGAAAAGGCCGGGTTCTACCCGGCCTTTTCCGTTTCCGCCGGGCTCAAGCCGCGGCCGAACCGGCCGCCTCCGCCTCATGCGAGCGGATGCCGATCATGTGGCAGACGGCAAAGACGAGATCGGCACGGTTCATCGTGTAGAAATGGAAATCGCCAACGCCGCGCTCGACAAGGTCGAGCACCTGTTCGGCCGCCACGGCCGAAGCCACCAGCGCGTGCGTCTGCGGGTCGTTCTCCAGCCCTTCGAAGCGCTCGGCGAGCCATGCCGGCACCAGCGCCCCGCAACGCGACGAGAAATTGGCGACCTGGGTGAAATTGTGCACCGGCAGGATGCCCGGCACGATCGGGATATAGATGCCGGCGCGGCGCGCCCGCTCGACATAGCGCTCGTAAAGATCGTTGTCGAAGAAGAACTGGGTGATCGCCCGCGTCGCGCCATTGTCGACCTTGCGCTTCAGCATGTCGATGTCGGTGGCGAAGTCAGGGCTTTCCGGATGCTTCTCCGGATAGGCCGACACCGAGATGTCGAAATCGCCGACGCTCTTCAGCGCACCGACCAGTTCGGCGCCATTGGCGTAGCCGTCGGAATGCGGACGGTAGCTTGTCCCCACACCGGCCGCCGGATCGCCGCGCAGCGCCACGAAGCGTTTGACGCCCATGTCGGCGAACTCGCGGATGACCGTGTCGACCTGATCGCGGGCGGCATCGACGCAGGTCATATGCGCCGCGGGCGTCAGCGACGTCTCGTTGAGGATGCGCTTGACCGTGCGCGCCGTGCGCTCGCGAGTCGAGCCGCCGGCGCCATAGGTCACCGAGACGAATTTGGGCTTGAGCGGCTCCAGCCTTGTGACCGTGTCCCAGAGCCTCGCTTCCATCTCGTCGGTTTTCGGCGGGAAGAATTCGAACGAGACCCTGACCTTGTCGCCGATGTCGGGACGGCGGGAAAAGCGGAACTGGTTCATCAGGCTGTTTCCCTTACTGGCAAGGAATCGTTGGATGGATCGGCGATCAGCAGCCGGCGGTCCCGGCCGAGCCAGAGCTTGACGGTGAGCCTTGCCTCGTTGCCGCCACGCGGCTCGAATTCCTGGCTGTCCTCGAGGTCGAGGCCGGCCTCCCCGAACCATTCCGAAATCTGCCGGTCGGAAAAGCCGAGCCGCATGTGAGCGTGCTGGTCGCGCAGGAATTCAAGCGCGTGTGGCGCGAAGTCGACGACGATCAGTCGGCCTGATGGCCGCAGCAGCCTCGCCGCTTCGGCGATCGCCCGGGCCGGATCGTCGAGATAGTGCAGCACCTGATGGATGGTGACGAGGTCGAAGGCGTTGCGCTCGACCGGCGGCGAGAAGATATCGCCCTGGCGCACCTGTGCATTGGCGATACCGGCCTTGTCGAGATTGGCGCGCGCCACGGTCAGCATCTCGCGCGACATGTCGATGCCGACGCCGCGCCGGTAGAGCGGCGCAAAGATTTCGAGCAGCCGGCCGGTGCCGGTGCCGAGATCGAGCATCGACTGGAACGGCCGCTTGCCGACAAGCTTGATGAGCGCCGCTTCCACCGCCCGGTCCGGCACATGCAGCGAGCGGATGTGATCCCAGCTCGCGGCATTCTCGGAGAAATATTCGGCGGCCCGGTCCTGCCTTTTGCGCTTCACCGCCGCCAAACGCTCGAGATCGCGCACCACCTGCGGATCGGCCTCTCTTATGGCCGAGACCAGACGCTGTACGAAATCGCGCGAATTATCCGTATCGGTCAGCCTGAAGAAGGCCCAGGACCCTTCCTGGTAGCGGCCGATCAGCCCGGCATCGAGCAGCAGCTTCAGATGACGCGAGACCCGCGGCTGCGACTGTCCAAGGATCTCCGTGAGGTCGGAGACGGTAAGATCGCCGCGCGAAAGCAGCACCAGGATGCGCAGCCGGCTGGATTCGGCCGCCGCCTTCAATGTATCTACCATTGTGTCGAGCGAGACATGCATGAGCGGGTTCTCGTTGAAAGATATAAAGATATGTTTATGTCGATTTTAAAACCCTGGCAAGCGCTATGTCGCTTCCGGACAAGAAAATGGCGCAGCCGCGATCCGCGCCGAGCAAGCGGTTCTTCCGGGGATAAACAGGATGTTTGAGACGCGCCAAGGTGAAACGCTTCTTGCGGCCGACCCGGCGCAACTGCGGCCGGACGGCCATGTCGTCTTCATCGGCCGCATTGTCTCGCCCTGGGCGGTCCGCGAGGAGTGCCCGAAGAACATGCGCGCCGCCCGGGAAACCGGGCGGGCCGCGACGATACTGATCGACGAGCCCTACCGCCCGGGGCTGCAAAACCTGGAACGCGCCAGCCACATCGTCATCTTGTCCTGGCTCCAGCACGCGCCGCGGAATCTGATTGTGCAGAAACCCCGCCATGCCGCTGAACCGAAAGGCGTTTTCTCGCTGCGCTCCCCTGCCCGGCCGAACCCTGTCGGCCTGCATGTGGCCAAGCTCGTCGCTTTCGACATCGAGGCCGGCCGGCTTGAGATCGATGCCATCGATGTGCTCGACGGCACGCCGGTCATCGACATCAAGCCCTACTACGCGTCGACCGACGCATTTCCCGAGGCGACCATCGCCGGGCGCGACGAGAAATGAGCGCTCCCACCGGCCGCCGCCGCGCCATCGCCAAGGCGCTGACCGCGCTCTTGCCGCTTGCGCCCTATGCCGACATGGAAAAGATCCGCGCCGACGCCGGTTCCGTGCACATGAAGACCCTGCCGCCGACGATCGCGGTGTGGCTGGCGACCATCGCCCATGTCCGCCATGTCCATACCGACTACGAGAAGTTGCTGGCCGAGGGCTATGACCGGGATTCGGCGCGCTTCTTCGTGATCGGGCGGACCAATGAGGTGCTTACCCACTGGCGGGCGACACGGTTGCTCGAGGAAGACGACGAGGACGAATAGGCGCCTGGGCCCTCTACGCCGCATCCCGCCAATTAATTCGGGTGCCGCCTCTGGAAAAACGGCGGCGGCGCCGTACATGGAATAAACGGAGATTCCTCCGTTTATTCCTCCGAATTCATCGCCCTCTGGGCAAGGACAGCGCATCATGACTGATAAGGTTTGGTTCATCACCGGATCGTCGAAGGGTTTCGGCCGCGTCTGGGCCGAGGCCGCGCTCGCCCGTGGCGACCACGTCGCCGCCACCGCCCGCGATGCCGGCACGCTTGCCGGTCTCGTCGAGAAATATGGCGGCAACGTCGCCGCCATTGAGCTCGACGTCACCGACAAACAAGCGGTCGACGCCGCGATTTCCGAAGCGCACAAGCGTTTCGGTCGGCTCGACGTCGTCATCAACAATGCAGGCTACGGCCATTTCGGCGCCATCGAGGAAGTCACCGAGCAGGAAGCGCGCGACCAGATCGAGACCAACGTCTTCGGCGCGCTTTGGGTGACGCAAGCCGCGCTGCCCATCATGCGGGCGCAGCGTTCCGGCCACATCATCCAGATATCCTCGATCGGCGGCGTCAACGCCTTCGCCTCGATCGGCCTTTACCACGCCTCGAAATGGGCGCTGGAAGCCTTCAGTCAGTCGCTCAGCCTCGAAGTCGCGGAGTTCGGCATCCATGTGACCCTGGTTGAGCCTGGCGGTTTCTCGACGGACTGGGCGGGGCCGTCGGCCAAGGTCTCCAAGCCGCTGGATGTCTATGAGCCGGTTCGCGCGGCGATGGCCGAGCGCCGCAGCCGTTCCGCGGCCGGCGATCCGCAGGCGACCGGCCCGGCGATGCTGGCGATCGTCGATGCCGCCGAGCCGCCGCTCAGGGTCTTCTTCGGCGATGGCGGCCTGCCGATGATCAGGCAGGAATACGCCAGCCGCATCGCCACCTGGGAAAAGTGGGACCATGTCTCGGTGATGGCCCAGGGCGCCAACAAGAACCGGAAGAGCTAACACTCTTTGGCGGTACCTAAGCCCGCCGAGGGATGTTGAGATTCAGGTCAGGGCGAGTCGAGAACGGTGGGTTCCGAGAACCGGACGGAGCGTGCGTTTGGGCACGTGAGTACCGGAAGCGCAGGAAACTGCCGTTCGCAGGCCGACCTCACCTGAATATCAGCATGCCTCAAGCCGGGTAAATCCACTGCTCCGGCACCCGCACCGAGATCTCCTCGCCGGCCCTGATGACGCCCGGCTTCTCGACCCAGGCGACAAGGCCGCGCAGCCGTTTCGCCTCCTTGGGAAAGAGCAGCGAGGTGGCATTGTGATCCGCGGCGCCGACATGCTCGGCGATCGACTGTCCGGCAACGCGGCAGGGCTTATTCTGCCCGTCGACCTTGATCGTCACCCCACCCTTGAAGAACAGCAACGAGCCGGCCGGCAGCATCGAAAGCTGCGGCACGCCTTCGACCAGGAGGTTGGCGCCGATCCACTCCGGCTTGATCTCATCGAGCCCCATGCGCTGGGCGACGATGGCAAGCTCGTCCGCGGCGACGAGCGACAATTGCCGCTCGTTGCGCATCTCGGTGCCTCGCGGGTACCAGGGCTCGCGTCCGCCGGAACGCCGCGTCGTTCCGGCATGGAAGTCGCCCGCGATGCCGTCGAAGCCGAGCCGCAACGCCTCGACCGCCCTCGTTTCGAAATGATCGTGCGGAGCGGCATAGAGCGCCGCTGCCTTTGCCGTCAGCTTGCGGCCCGGCGCGATGTCGACCGCCGGTTCCGCTACGGGAAAAAGTTCCAGGTTCGTTTCCTGCATGCCATTGGTCTAATGGTGCCGAAGAATGCGGTCCAGTCGAAAGCGCTGATGATCCGATCACGCCACTTGATGGCGATCACGACCTTCTTACCATAAATCCCCTTTCGTCGGGCGTCCCAGGCCGCAATGCTGCCGCGACGGCTGCATAGACGGTCACGCGCGCAATCGGGAAGGTTCGATCATGCAGGTTGGACAAGCTGTCGCCGCACTCTGGCTGTTCTGGCTGGTGTCCTGGCTTCTTGCCGCCTCCTGGGCCGACCCCGCGCAAAAGCGCGCGGATATCAAGTCGGAGGCACGCTACCGGGTCCTTTGGCTGGCCGGCACCGTCCTCTTGTTCGTGCCGGCGCACGGCTATGTCGGTCGGCCGCGGCTCTGGATGCCGACGCTCACCGAAGCCTGGATCTGCGTCGCCCTGATCGCCATCGGCATCGCTTTCGCCTGGTGGGCCCGGCTGCATCTCGGCCGCTTGTGGTCGGCCAACGTCACCGCCAAGGCCGATCATCGGGTGATCGATACCGGCCCCTATGGCCTCGTCCGTCACCCGATCTACACCGGCCTAATGCTTTCGGTCCTTGCCACCATGGCGGTCAAGGGCACGGTCTGGGGCATAGCCGGCGCCGCCCTGCTCCTCGTGGGCGTCGTCGTCAAGGCGAGGCTGGAAGAGAGCTTCCTGCGGCGCGAGCTCGGCCCCGCTTATGACGAGTACGCCAGGCGCGTGCCGATGCTGGTACCGTTCGCGCCGGCCTGAAGGATGTGCTGACATTCAGATGAGCCCGGTCTGCAAACAACGGGTTCCTGCGCTTCCGGTGCTCACGTACTTTAAGTACGCTCCGCTCCGGTTCTCGAAACCCGATGTTTTCGACTCGGCCTGATCTGAATTTCAACACATCCTCAAAGCATGCGCAACAGCGCGCCGCCGATCGAATAGCCGGCGCCGAAAGCGCAGATCAGGCCGAAATCGCCGGCCTTCATGTCGGCATGGTTCTCCGACAGCGCCACGATCGCGCCGGCGCCAGCCGTGTTGCCGAGCCGCTCCAAGACCATCGGCGCGCGGTCATGGTCGACGTCGTGGCCGAAGGACAATTTCAGGATCATCGCATTCATGCGCGCATTGGCTTGGTGCAGCCAGAAGCGCCGAATGCCCTCCGGCGTCAGCCCGTGCTCGGCCAGGAATTCGACGATGAATTTCTGGCCGGCGACGGTGACTTCCTTGAACACCTTGTTGCCGACCTGCTTGATGAGGTTGCCTTCCAGGTTGATCGTGTAGGGATCGTCCTGGGCCGTGCGGGTATGGTAACCGAGATTGGTGCGGATGTTGTTCGACATCTGCGTCCAGGTGCGCGTGTCGAGCACCTCGAAACGCCCCGGCCGCTTTTCGCCCTGCGCCAGTCCCTCGACGACCATGGCGACCGAGGCGTCGCCGAAGATGAAATGCGTCTGCCGGTCGCGGAAGTTGAGATGGCCGGTGATGATTTCGGGCGTCGACACCAGGATGCGCTTGTGCGCCCCCGCTCTCACCAGGTTGACGGCGACATGCAGCGCCGCAGCGGCGGAAGAGCAGCCAAGCCCCATGTCGAAGCCGGCGCCTTTGGTGCCAAGCGCCTCCTGCATCTCGATGGCGATGGCCGGATAGGGCCGCTGGTGATGCGAGGCCGAGCAGATCACCAGGTCGATGTCCGATCCGTCGACCCCGGCATGGGCAAGCGCCTTCCTGGCCGAGGCGATGCCGAACTCCGCCTCCAATGACAGCGCGTCGTCCGGCCGTGCCGGAATGCGCGGCGACATGCGGGTCGGATCGAGGATGCCCTCGCGCTCGACGACATGGCGGCTCTTCACACCCGAGGCGTGCACGATGAAGTCGCTGTCCGATTTCTGCAAAAGCGGCTCGCCGGTGTCGGCGCGGCGCGCATTCTCGGTGTCGACCCAGCTGTTGAAGCTTTCGACCAGCTCTTCATTGGTGATGACGGGTTCAGGGATTTCGGCGCCGATGCCGCTGATGATGACGCGATGCATGTCCAATCCATCCGAGGCCCGGGCGTGACGGGCTTTGATGTGGGCGCGGAAATGGCCCGGCGCAACCCTTGTCGCATTTGCCCGGTTTATGCCAGCTTAAATCACGGGCTTCCCGGTAGGCGTTCACCAGGCGCAGACCTTGGTGTTGGTCTGCGGATTGTTCCAGCAGGCGCCGTCGTCGCGGCTGCGCACGAACTGCCCGGGCAGCGATCGGTTGCGGCTGCCGAACCTGGCATAGCCGAAGGCAAAGCCCGGTTGGTCGATTTCAAGCGTGATCGTGGGATAGCCCGGTGCCGAGACGCGGAAGCTGCCTTTGCCGTCCAAGGCCTTGTAGTTGCACGGATAATAGCCGTCATCCGTGGTGAAGCAGCGTGCCGGCTTGGCCTTGGCGGCGATGGAAAAAGAAATCAGCGCGGTCATGCACAGGCCGCATGCGAGACCCGTCTTGCCCAATGTCATCGCTCACCCCCTGCCCCGTGGTCCTTCCCTGTGGGATAGTCGACCATCGTCCAGACGGATGAAATGCGCATGACGGCGCGAACCGGTCAAGCGCCTCGGAAGCGGGGGAACCTAGACGCGTTTGGCGACGATGAATATCCGCGGGAAGCGCAGAAGCACCTTGCCGTTCGCCGTCTTTGGATAGGCCTTGGCGATCTTGGCGGTATAGCTGTCAAGGAACAGGTTCTTCTCATCCGCATCGAGCGGATCGAGGAAGGGCTTCAGGCCGGTCGCCTTGACCCATTCGACGATCGCCTCGGCATCGGCCAGCGGATGGTTGTAGACGGTGTGCCAGATGTCGAGACGGTCGGCGAGCGGCGACAGAAGATCGTAGTAGAAGGACACTGGCGGCAGTGGCCCGCGCGCGGCGCCCTTGAGCTTGGCCGCAAACGGCACTTCCGCAGCGGTTTCGCGCATCAGCTGGTGCGAGGCTTCGCCGAGATTGTCCGGCATCTGAACGGCCAGGGCGCCGCCCGGCGCCAATAGCCCCATCAGCCGCTGGAACACCGCCGGATGTTCCGGCAGCCACTGGAAGACGGCATTGGCGAAGATGACGTCGACGGGATGCTCAGGCTGCCACTTGGCCGCGTCCGCCAGCTCGAAATTGACATTCGGCAGCCGCGCCCGCGCCTCCTCGATCATGTCGGGCGAGGTGTCGAAGCCGCTGACCTCAGCATCCGGCCAGCGCTCGACCAGAAGCTCGGTCGAGTTGCCCGGCCCACAACCGATATCGACGACGCGGCGCGGAAAATCGACCGGGACTTGCGCCGCCAGATCCCGCGCGGGCCGCGTGCGCTCATCCTCGAACTTCAGATACTGGACGGCGGACCAGTCGGTCATGTGAGAACCTCGCCCTGTTCGCCGCCCCTGCAGACTGATGCTACCGCGTCAGCCGCTTGTGCGTCATGCGGTGCGGGGCCGCCGCTTCGGCGCCCAGGCGACGCAGCTTATCCTTCTCATATTCCTCGAAATTGCCTTCGAACCATTCGACATGCGCGTTGCCTTCGAAGGCCAGCATGTGAGTGGCCATACGGTCGAGGAACATGCGATCGTGGCTGATGATGACGGCGCAACCGGCATAGGCTTCGAGCGCGTCTTCCAGCGCGCCCAGCGTTTCGGTGTCGAGGTCGTTGGTCGGCTCGTCGAGCAGAAGCACGTTGCCGCCGCCCTTCAGCATCTTGGCCAGGTGGACGCGGTTGCGCTGACCGCCGGAGAGGTTGCCGACCTTCTGCTGTTGGTCGCCGCCGCGGAAGTTGAAGGACGAGCAATAGGCGCGGCTGTTGATCTCGTGCTTGCCGAGCTTGATGATTTCGGCGCCGCCGGAAATTTCTTCCCATACGGTTTTGTTGCCATCGAGCGCATCGCGGCTCTGGTCGACATAGCCGAGCTTGACCGTCTCGCCGATGCGCACGGTGCCCGCATCCGGCTTTTCCTGGCCGGTGAAGGTCTTGAACAGCGTCGTCTTGCCGGCGCCGTTCGGGCCGATGACACCGACGATGCCCCCCGGCGGCAGCCTGAACGACAGGTTCTCGATCAAAAGCTCGTCGCCGAAGCCCTTGTTGAGGCCTTCGACCTCGATGACGACGTTGCCGAGACGCTCGCTCGACGGAATGACGATCTGCGTGTCGGTCGGCTTGCGGTTCTGCGACTGCTCGACCAACTCCTCATAGGCCTTGATACGCGCCTTGGACTTGGTCTGACGCGCCTTGGGCGAGGACTGGATCCACTCGCGCTCGCGCCAGATCGACTTCTGGCGAGCGTCGTCCTCGCGGCCTTCCTGGATCAGGCGCTTGGCCTTGGCGTCGAGATATTTGGTGTAGTTGCCCTCGTAGGGAATGCCGCGGCCGCGATCGAGTTCGAGGATCCAGCCGGTCACGTTGTCCAGGAAGTAGCGGTCGTGGGTGATGATCAGCACCGAGCCCGGATAGTCGCGCAGGTGCTTTTCCAGCCACGCCGTGGTCTCTGCGTCGAGATGGTTGGTCGGTTCGTCGAGCAGCAGCAGATCCGGCTGGCGCAACAGAAGCTGGCAAAGCGCGACGCGGCGGCGCTCGCCGCCTGAAAGGTTCGTCACCTCGGAATCGCCTGGCGGGCACTGCAGCGCGTCCATCGCCATCTCGACCTGCTGCTCGAGGTCCCACAGGTTCAGGCGATCCATCTCGTCCTGGAGCTTGGCCGACTCATCGGCCGTCTCGTCGGAATAGTTCATCATCAGTTCGTTGTAGCGCTCGATGATAGCCGTCTTCCTGGCGACGCCTTCCATGACGTTTTCCATCACGGTCTTGTTCGGATCGAGTTGCGGCTCCTGAGGGAGATAGCCGACGGTTGCGCCCTCGGCCAGCCACGCCTCGCCCTGGAACTCTTTGTCGAGCCCGGCCATGATGCGCAGGATCGTCGACTTGCCCGAGCCGTTGGGGCCGAGAATGCCGATCTTGGCGTCCGGATAGAAGGACAGGTGAACGTTATCGAGCACCTTCTTGGTGCCATAGGCCTTCGACAGGCCTGACATGTGATAGATGAACTGGCGAGCCACGCGCGCTTTCCCTGGAACTGAAGTGTCAAGGTGGATGGGGGTTGCGCGCTATGTAGGCGATGAAGCGCCGAACGGCAATCGCTTTCGGCACGCCGGCGGCCAAACGGTGCGGATTCGCCGGTTTGCGCCCCCGACTCCGCCCACGGCTTTTCGCCGCCGCCGGCCGTAGCGTGAAATCAGTGGTTAACCATTCGCGTTCAAAACGTCTCCACCGTCGGCGAGACGACGCGCTGCCTCGCCGACATCTTCGCGCTGGCCGACCAGCGCCTCTACAAGGTCAAGCTTAGCGGCCGCGACCGCGTGGGTCGGCGAGCCCGGCAGCGAGGCGATCATCCTGCAGGCGGCCCCCAGATCAGCCTGACAGGGTCGGGCTGACAAAAGAACGGCCTGATCAAGGAATTAATTGCCGCCTACTGAAAGCCGATCGCGTCGACCGTGCCCTTCGGGCAGCCAGCCTTGGCCGTCGGCGCGGACGCCATCAGGAGATCGGCGAGCTTGCTGTCCGGGCCAACCGGGCCGGACAAGCCGAGCGTGATCTCGCCGATCAGGCGCCGGCCGCTCGACGGGTCGACCAGGCAGGACACGCGCACGCGGTCGCCTGCGCCGGGACCGAAGGCTTCGTTGAAGGCCCCGCGGATCTGGTCCGAGGTCAATTGCTTGCCGATGTTCTTGTTGAAGAGGTCGCGCACCGTCGAGGCGTTCACCGCCCGCATCAGGTTCAGCGCGTCTGAGAAATAGTCCTGCGGGCTCTTGCCGTAGCAGGTGCCATGCTTGATCCATTCGTGGCGCTCGAGCCTGGAAGCCGTGCCCGGCATCACCTGGTCGAGTTCGGCACGCGTCTTTGCGTCGAGATCGACCGGCGGCAGGTCTGCCCAATGCGACGGATTGTCATTGGCCTTGTCGCCCGCCGAGACCTGGCAATAGAAATTGCCGTTCGGCTGCGGCCACAGCCCATGCAACGTGAAGTGCGAGGCGTCGAACTCGCTCGGGTTCTGCGCCTTGCATTCGGGCTTGCTTGCCTTGGTCTCGCAGAAAGCCGGCTGCCAGCTCAGCGCAAAGACATATTCGGGTTTTTCGGAGGCAGACGATGACGGCTTAGTCTGGCCGGCAGGCGCCGGCGTGACCGACGCGCCGCCGCCGGTGACATGGCCGCAGCTGATCTTCACCCAGCGCCGCTCGGGATCGGCACCCGGCACCTGGATGAGGTAGTGCGTGGGCTCGTCCTTGTTGCCGGCAAGCAGCTCGTAGCTCTTGCCGGCCTCGGTCGAGACATTGCCGGGGTTCTTGCCACTCTTGATGGCCTGCGTCGCTGGACAGCCGCTGTCGGCCACGAAGGTGCCGCTCATCTTGACGTCGGCATGCGCCGTGCCGGCACCGGCCAGCGTCGTCAGCACCATCGAACCCCACAATGCCCAAACCCGCATCCCGCTCTCCCGGCGATCATTGAACCGTATTGGATTCGTCACACTAGAACAGCCGGCGTGTCAGAATTGCGATCTTTTTCACCGCGCGAAAAAACAATCCCCAGCTGAGCGCTTCCGTCGGCGTATTCGCAAGTGCCCTGAGTGCCTCTGCGAGATGACGGATTGCCGGCGTAGCATCTCGGCAAGCGCGCTCATCCTCTTGACGCCGGCAAACGCCTCGCCCAACAGTCGCCGAGGGAGCGAGACATGCCATTCGAGAGACAGACCAGGCTGGCTTCACCGACCGGGGCCGACCTCAACCTTTATGTGAAAGAAGCCGCCGGAAATCCGCGCGCCGTGATCCAGATCAACCATGGCCTGGCCGAGCACGCGGCGCGTTACGCCCGCTTTGCCGATTTCCTGGGGCCACGCGGATTCCACGTCTATGCCCATGACCATCGCGGCCATGGCGCGACGAAGGCGCCCGACGCGCCGCTCGGCAAATTCGCCGACGGCGACGGCATCGCCAAGGTGATCGCCGACGTCGATGCCGTTCACGACCTGATCGCGGCCGAGCATCCCGGCTTGCCGGTCATCATCTTCGGCCATTCGCTCGGCGCATCTATCGCGCTGAACTTTGTCCTGCGCCACTCCGAGCGTGTCCATGCCGCAGCGATCTGGAACGGCAATTTCTCGCAGGGCCTGCTCGGTCAGCTGGCGTTGGGCATCCTCGGCTGGGAGCGGATGCGGCTGGGCTCCGACGTGCCGTCTCGGCTTTTGCCCAAGCTCACCTTCCAGGCCTGGGGCAAGGCGGTGCCCGGCCACCGGACTTTGTTCGACTGGCTGTCGCGCGACCCGGTCGAGGTCGACAAATATGTCGCCGATCCGCTCTGCGGCTGGGATGCGTCGGTCTCGATGTGGCGCGATGTGGTCACCATGGCGCTTCATGGCGGCAAGGACCAGAGCTTTGCCGGCGTCCGGCGCGATCTCTTCGTCAACCTTGTCGGCGGCGAGAAGGACCCCGCGTCGGACTACGGCAAGGCCGTCAATCACCTGGCAAAGCGCATGCGGGCATTGGGCTTTTCGAATCTGGTTTCAAAGGTTTATCCGGAAACCCGCCATGAAAGCCTGAACGAGATCAACCGCGACTCCGTCATGAATGATTTCGCCGCTTGGGCCGACGGCGTGCTGAAATCCTGATCCGGCGTGGCCTATCGTATGGGTCGTGACACGGCCGGTGCGTGTTGCTAGAGCCTGCGTTTCGTTAGAACACGGTGATCCATGACCGCCCCTCCGCTGAAAGGCATCCGCGTTATCGAACTTGCCCGCATCCTGGCCGGCCCCTGGGCCGGGCAATTGCTGGCCGATCTCGGCGCCGATGTCATCAAGGTCGAAAGTCCGGATGGCGGCGACGATACCCGCAAATGGGGTCCGCCTTTCGTCATGAGCCATGACGGCGAGAACCTTTCGGCCGCCTATTACCATGCCTGCAACCGCGGCAAGCGTTCCATCGCCGTCGATTTCTCCAAGCCCGAGGGTGCCGAGACGCTGCGCAGGCTGATCGCCACGGCCGACGTGCTGATCGAAAACTTCAAGCTCGGCGGCCTGAAGAAATACGGCCTCGACTACGAAAGCCTGAAGGCGATCAATCCGCGGCTTGTCTATTGCTCGATCACAGGCTTCGGCCAGAATGGACCCTATGCGCCCCGCGCGGGTTACGATTTCATCATCCAGGCCATGGCCGGCATGATGTCGATCACCGGCGAGCCCGGCCGCGAGCCGCAGAAGGCCGGCGTCGCCATCTCGGATCTCTTCACCGGCCTCTATTCCGTGGTCGCCATCCAGGCCGCACTTCGCCATGCCGAAAAGACCGGCGAGGGCCAGCATGTCGACATGGCGCTCTACGACAGCCAGATTTCGGCGCTCGGCAACCAGAACCTCAACTATCTGGTCTCGGGCAAGTCGCCGGTGCAGATGGGCAATGCGCATATGAACATCGCCCCCTACGAAGTCCTGCCGGTGAGGGACGGCCACATCATCCTCGCGGTCGGCAATGACGGGCAGTTCGGCAAGTTCTGCGCCGCCGTCGGCATCGCCGACCTGCCCGCCAATCCGGATTTCGCCACCAACCCTGCCCGCGTCGCCAACCGCGTGAAGCTGCGCGAGCGGATCGTCGAGACGCTGGCGGCGTTCGATCGCGATCCGTTGCTGGCGAAGCTGGAAGCCGCCGGCGTGCCGGCGAGCCCGATCAACACGATCGGGCAGATGTTCGCCGATCCGCAGACCATCGCGCGCGGCATGCGGCTCGACCTCGACGACGGCCACGGCAATCGCCTGCCCTCGGTGCGCGCGCCGATGGTGATGTCGGGCACGCCGCTCGTCTATGAGCGCCCTTCGCCGCGCCTTGGCGAGCACACGGACGAAATCCTTGCCGAATTGGAGAGAGCAAAATGAAGACAGGCGGACAACTGATCGTCGAGGCGCTCGAAGCGAACGGCACCGACCGCATCTTCTGCGTTCCGGGCGAATCCTATCTCGCGGTGCTCGACGCGCTGCATGACTCTTCGATCCGCACCATCGTCTGCCGCCAGGAAGGGGGCGCCGCGATGATGGCCGACTGCCAGGGTCGGCTGACCGGCAAGCCCGGCATCTGCTTCGTCACCCGCGGCCCCGGCGCCACCAATGCCTCGGCCGGCATCCATATCGCCATGCAGGATTCGGTGCCGCTGATCCTGTTCATCGGCCAGGTCGCCAGCCACGCCAAGGAGCGCGAGGCATTCCAGGAGGTCGACTACAAGCGCTTCTTTGGCGACATCGCCAAATGGGTGGTCGAGATCGACGATGCCGCGCGCATTCCGGAATTCGTCACCCGCGCCTTCGCGGTCGCGACCTCCGGCCGCCCGGGCCCTGTGGTCATCTCGCTGCCGGAAGACATGCTGACCAGCGAGGTCGAGGCTCCGGAAGCCCTGCCGCACACGCCTGTCGAGACGCGTCCAGGCGAGGCCGAGCTCGATGCGCTGGAGATGTTGCTGAGCAATGCCAAGCGTCCTTTCGTCATTCTGGGCGGCACGCGCTGGAACGAGGAAGCCGTGGCGCATATGCGCACGATCGCCGAGACCTGGTCGCTGCCGGTCGGCTGCTCCTTCCGCCGCCAGATGCTGTTCGACCATCTCCATCCGAACTACGCCGGCGATGTCGGCATCGGCATCAATCCGAAGCTGGCGGAGCGGATCAAGCAGGCCGATGTCGTGCTCTTACTCGGCGGCCGCCTGGGCGAGATGCCGTCTTCCGACTACACGCTGCTGAAGAGCCCCTACCCGGACCAGGCGCTGGTGCATATCCATGCCGATGCCGGCGAGCTCGGCCGCGTCTACCGGCCGACAGTGGCGATCAACGCTTCGCCCGCCGCCTTCGTCGAGGCTTTCGCCAAGCGCAGGCCAACGGCCAAGCCCACCTGGGCGGCCGAAACGGAAAACGCGCACGCCGCCTATCTCGAATGGTCGACGCCGCCCCAGACCGGCCCTGGCCCAGTCCAGATTGGCCCGATCATGGACTATCTGGGAAAGGTCCTGCCGGAGGATGCCATCCTCACCAACGGCGCCGGCAACTACGCCACCTGGGTGCATCGCTTCTACCGCTCCCGCCGCTTCGGCACGCAGGCGGCGCCCACGTCCGGCTCGATGGGCTACGGCACGCCGGCGGCCGTTGCCGCCAAGTCGCTTTTTCCGGATCGCACCGTGGTTGCCTTCGCCGGCGACGGCTGCTTCCTGATGAACGGCCAGGAGTTCGCGACGGCTGTCCAGTATGACCTGCCGATCATCGTGATCGTCGTCAACAACGGCATTTACGGCACGATCCGCATGCATCAGGAGCGGGAGTATCCAAGCCGTGTCGTCGCCACCGAGCTCAAGAACCCGGACTTCGCTGCGCTGGCCCGCGCCTATGGCGGCCATGGCGAAACGGTCGAAAAGACCGCCGACTTCGCGCCCGCCTTCGAGCGCGCGCGCGCCAGCGGCAAGCCGGCGATCGTCGAGATCAAGCTCGATCCCGAGGCGATCACGCCGACCCGCACGCTGACGCAAATCCGTGAGAAGGCTTGAGCGTCGACAAAGGCATAGGCAGAGCTCCTTGCGCCGACGTCCGAATTGATCGCGATCCTATCGGGCGCTACATTGCCTTCTCGATCTGGCCGCGGATCTCGCCGTCCTTGTTCTTGGCGGTGTGGACGTTGACGTAGTATTTGCCGGCCTCGAGGTCGGCTGCCTGCGCGTCGGTCAGCGTCGCCGACCCCTTGATCGGGCTTTTCAGCTTCTTGAACGGGATCACCGGATCCGCGTTCGCGCCCATGTCTGCCGGTCCGTGGATGTGGGCGGCCACGGCAGGCCCGCTGAGGCCGGAATATTTGACGTTCCAGCTGAGCTTCTTGCTTGTGCTGTCGAAGGTGAATGTGGCGGTTCCCTTGCCCTTGGTGGTCACGGGCGGGCTCTGTTGGCCGCCGTCGAGCGTCGCCTTGAACTTTATCGTCTCGGCCATGGCCGGCGATGCGAGGAGAAAGGCGGTCGAGACGGCTAAAGCCGAGAGCATCGGCACGGATAGGATGCGCATGAGAACCTCCGTTGGTTGCAGCATCCTACACGGCTCCCCGGCGCGCGGATGCATCGATGCAACGGTTGGGTGCCCGGATGTATCCCGGCACACAATTATTTTACCGCGACCCAAGAAAAAGGGGCGGTCGCCCGCCCCTTTCCAGCTTCCGCGTCGAGAACGGAGCTTACTTGATCGCCTTGTCGGTGATCGCGGTCGTGTAGGCGCCGCTCGCCTCCTTGCTGATGATCTTCTGGTCGAGCAGCGCCTTGGCGGTGCGCTCGTAAGCGGCCGGGATCAGCTTGCCGTCGGCATTGTCGATCAGCTTGGCCACTTCCTTCATCATGAACTTCTGGTGGTTCTCGTCCTGGCCGCCGGCATCGACGACGATTCCGGCCGCCTCGTCGGTGTTCTCCGTGGCGTATTTCCAACCCTTCATCGAGGCGCGCACGAAGCGCACCATCTTGTCCTCGAAGGCCGGATCCTTGAGCTTCTCCTCGAGCGTATAGAGCCCGTCCTCCAACAGGTCGTTGCCCATGGCGGAGTAGTTGAAGACGGTGAGGTCTTCCGGCTTGTAGCCGGCATCCAGCACCTGGCCGTATTCGTTATAGGTCATCACCGAGATGCAGTCGGCCTGCTTCTGGATCAGCGGCTGCACGTCGAAGCTCTGCTTGAGCACGGTGACGCCGTCAGGGCCGCCATCGGTCTTGAGGCCGATCTTGTTCATCCAGGCGTAGAACGGATATTCGTTGCCGAAGAACCAGACGCCGAGCGTGTGGCCCTTGAAGTCGGCTTCCGTCTTGATCGGTCCGTCCTTGGGGCAGACCAGTTCCATGCCCGCCTTCTTGAACGGCTGGGCGATGTTGACGAGCATCACGCCCTTGTCGCGGGCGGCGAGCGCCCCGCCCATCCAGTCGACGATGACGTCGGCGCCGCCGCCGGCGATCACCTGCTCGGGCGCGATGTCGGGACCGCCCGGCTTGATGTCGACGTCGAGGCCTTCGGCGTCATAGAAGCCCTTGGCCTTGGCGACATAGTAGCCGGCGAACTGGGCCTGCGTTACCCATTTCAATTGCAGTGTCACCTTGTCGGCGGCCATCGCCTGGAAGGCGGCCAGCGACATGGCGCCGGCCAAAGCAGAAATCAGCAGTCTTTTCATGTTATTACCCTCTGAAGTTAGTACCCAAACCCACCGCCCCTATCCACCTCGGACAGAGGGATGCCAAAACGTGACGGCTCTCTCGATGAGAGCGACCACGCCATAAAAGACCGAA
The DNA here is from genome assembly GCF_006439375.1 of Mesorhizobium sp. B4-1-1. Taxonomy (NCBI): domain Bacteria; kingdom Pseudomonadati; phylum Pseudomonadota; class Alphaproteobacteria; order Hyphomicrobiales; family Phyllobacteriaceae; genus Mesorhizobium; species Mesorhizobium sp. B4-1-1. The sequence continues at coordinate 77,620 of NZ_VFTH01000021.1, read as the reverse complement.
CCCGCAAGTGCTGCAACTGCGATTTCGGCCCACACCATGTCGATGTTCATCCGCCCGACTTCCGTAGAGATGCGGAATCCCATGCCGACTACCGGCGTGCCGAAGAACTCCGCGACGATGGCGCCGATCAGCGCCAGCGTCGAGTTGATCTTCAGCGCATTGAAGATGAACGGCATTGCGGCCGGCAGCCTGAGCTTGAGCAAGGTCGGCCAATAGCCCGATGCATAAGTGCTCATGAGGTCGCGTTCCATATGCCCGGATGCGGCCAGCCCGGCGACCGTGTTCACCAGCATCGGGAAGAAGGTCATGATGATGACGACCGCGGCCTTGGACGGCCAGTCGAAGCCGAACCACATGACCATGATCGGCGCGACGCCGATGATCGGCAGCGCCGAAACCATATTGCCGATCGGCAGCAGGCCGCGCCGCAGGAACGGCACGCGGTCGGCGAGGATGGCGACGATAAAGCCGGCGAGGTTGCCGACGATGTAGCCGATCAGCACCGCCTTGAAGATCGTCTGGCGCACGTCCGACCCCAGGACCGGCAGCGAGTTGGCGATACGCGCGCCGATGGCGCTTGGCGGCGGCAACAGGATGAAGGGGATGCCGGCGCCGCGCGTCACCGCTTCCCAGATGATCAGGATCCAGGCACCGAAGATCGCCGGGATGATCAGGCGCAGCGCAGTCTTCGCCCAGCCCTGCGCGGGGCGTAGTGACGACAGCAAGGCGACACAGCGCCAGGCAAGCAGCCAGGCGGCGGCAAGCAGCAGGAAATACGGCGCCAGCGCCGTGCCTTCGAAACCGGCTATGCCCTTGATCAAAAGCCAGGCTGCGGCATGGGCGCCGACGAACAGCAGAATAGCCTCAACGATCGGCGTGAGCCGCACCATCGAGACCAGTGCCGCGATGAGCAACAGCCCGATGATCAAACCCTTCGCGCCCATATAGGGATAGGCCAGCGTTGCGGCCGGCTTCGCCAGCGCGGCGGCTTCCGGCTTCGACATTGCGCCGAGCGCGAAGGCGATGAGGCACAGCGCAATCGCCAGCACCGGTTGCCAGGACGGTTTCAACCAGCTCATGCCGGCCTCCCGCCCATGGCGCGGTCGACGAGGCGGCCGGCAATGCCGACGACCATCACCAGCAGCGCCGCGACGATCGAGCCCGCAACCAGGGCCGACCAGATATCGATGGTCTGGCTGTAATAGGCGCCGGCGAGCAGCTTCGCGCCGATACCGGCGACCGCTCCGGTCGGCAGCTCGCCGACGATGGCCCCGACAAGGCTTGCCGCCACCGCCACCTTCATCGAGGTGAACAGGAACGGCACCGAGGCCGGCACCCTGAGCTTCCAGAATGTCTGCGAGGCGCTGGCGTTATAGGTATGCATAAGATCGAGATGCATGAGCTCGGGGGAGCGCAGGCCCTTCACCATGCCGACGGCGACCGGAAAGAACGACAGATAGGTCGAGATCAGCGCCTTGGGGATCAGGCCGGTGATGCCGATCGCCGCCAGCACCACGATGATCATCGGCGCCACCGCCAGGATCGGAATGGTCTGCGAAGCGATGATCCAGGGCATCAGGCTGCGGTCGAGCGTCGCCACATGCACGATACCCACCGCAATCAAGATGCCGAGCGCCGTGCCGAAGGCAAAGCCGAGCAGTGTCGAGGACAGTGTCACCCAGGCGTTGTAGACCAGGCTGCGGTTCGACGTGACGGATCGCAAAAAGGTGTTTTCGAAGAAGTTCACCGCCACCTGGTGCGGCGCCGGCAGCGTCGGCTTCGGCTGCAAAAGCGTCTTGCCGATGAACTCGACGGTGCCGGGCGTCTCCTTGGCTCGGCGGTCGAGGTCGCGCTGGAACGGCGCGTTGAGGATGACGGCAAAGACATACCAGAGGATTACCACGCCGGCGAGGATGGTGCTGACGGGGATGATTTTCGAGCGGAAGTTATCCATTCACGGCGCCTCGCGGGCCACACGCCTTCGTCATCCTAGGGCGGAGCAAGGAGCGAAGCGACGCGGCGCAGACCCTAGGATCCATGCCGTTACCCCTCCGTTCCGCAACGGTGCGGAACAAGGCACCTTTCGCCCTGCGGCGTTTAGCGGCCATTCTGCATCGTTTTGACCCTTCGACCAGCGTCACGGAATGGGTCCCAGGGTCTGCGCTCCGCTTCGCGTCGCTACGCCCTAGGATGACGAAATCGCGGTGGCCGGCTTCCTTAACACGCGGGGTGGCGCGCCTGCTCCGCCCTAGGATGACGAAGGCGCGAGTGGCCGTCCCCTCACCCGGCCGCTGCGCGGCCACCCTCTCCCCGGAGGGGAGAGGAGAGAGCTCATCCTCCCGCCCCTCAATCATCATAGCTGTGCCCTGCCCTCAAGCCATCCCGCACCCGCGCGGCGATCGCCAGGAATTCCGGCGTCTCACGGATGTCGAGCGGCCGCTTCCTCGGCAGCGTCGATTCGATGATGTCGGTGACGCGGCCGGGCCGCGGCGACATCACCACGATGCGCGTCGAGAGATACACAGCCTCGGGGATCGAATGGGTGACGAAGCAGATCGTCTTGTTGGTGCGCTCCCATAGTTCCAGAAGCTGTTCGTTCAGATGGTCGCGCACGATCTCATCGAGCGCGCCGAACGGCTCGTCCATCAAAAGCAGGTCGGCATCGAAGGCGAGAGCACGTGCGATCGAGGCGCGCTGCTGCATGCCGCCGGAAAGCTGCCAGGGATATTTCTTCTCGAAGCCCGAGAGGTTTACCAGCTCCATCGTGCGCTTGATGCGCTCGGCCTGCTCGGCCTGGGAGAGACCGATGATCTCCAGCGGCAGCGCCACATTGCGCTCGATCGTGCGCCACGGGAACAGGGCCGCCGCCTGGAACACATAGCCATAGGCGCGTTTCTCGCGCGCCTGATCTGGCGTCATGCCATTGACGGAGATCGCGCCCGAGGTTGCCTTCTCCAGGTCGGCGATAACACGCAGCAAGGTGGTCTTGCCGCAGCCGGACGGGCCGATGAAGGAGACGAATTCGCCTTTGCGGATGGTCAGATCGACATTGGAGAGCGCCTGCACCGGACCGTCATTGGTCTGGAAGGTGAGGCCGAGCTTGCTTGCCGAAACGACGGCTGGCGGCTGTTCGGTCATTGGGCGCAGCCTGCCTTTCGCCGCCGTTGCCGCGCTGTCCGCAATCCGGTTGATTTTATGATAGCGTTGCTTTCCACTCGTCCTGTCCCACCCGATCGACGCCGCCCGGAGCCTTGCCGATGTCGCCTAAACCCACCTGTCATCTCGTTCGCCCCGAAAGCACCTATCAGGGCAAGCAGGGGCTGAGCTATTTCGCCGGCATCGCCGCCGAAACCGTCGGCTCGTCCGGCATCTGCATGCATCTTCTCACTATGCCGCCCGGCGCCCGCGCCAAGGCGCATATGCATGAAAGCCACGAGACGGCCATCTACGTCCTCTCCGGCGAAGTCCACACATGGTACGGCGACCGGCTCGAGCATCATATCGTCGTCAAGGCCGGCGACCTCTTCTACATTCCGGCGGGCGTGCCGCATCTGCCGGCCAATCTGAGCAACGCCCCGTCCTCGGCCGTCATTGCCCGCACCGATCCCAACGAGCAGGAGAGCGTCGTCCTGCTGCCGGAACTGGATGCTCTGGTCGCCTGAGGCTGGTGGGACCGCCGTTACTTGCACCGGGAGACTTCGCCCATCACATTGCCGTCTTCATCGGCCACCACCAGCTTCTTCGCGTTCTTCGCGCTGCGCTTGATGGTGAACTTGGTCGGCGCCTGCCCCTCTTCGCCTTCCGCCTCGCATTTTGCCGTCATCACCAGCGATCCATCGGCCTGCGCCTGGCTGTCGCTGAAGGTGCAGGCGCTGGCCGCCGTGATCAGTTCCTTGTCGGTCAAAAGCAGCATCTTGTCGGCGGCGACCTCCTGGCCGTTCCGGTTGATGCAGCCATATTTGTCGCCATAAGGCTTGGACAGGTCTATGCCCGCCGCCTGGGCATGGCCAGCGTCCAGCATCGCGGCGACCGCCAGGAGCAGGTAAGGAGCCCGCATGGTCAGACCCCGGTGGCCGGAATGCCGGTTCGCTCCACCTTGCGCGGCGCGGAAATCTCCTTCCAGGTCGACAGCGCCCGGTTGACCGCGGCGTTCGGCTCGCGGGCGACGAACTCGCCATGGCCGGCCCTGGCCTTGACGTCCGCCTCCTCGATCGACAGTTCGCCGCGCGAGAAGACGAAGCGCGGCAGGCCCGTCACCTCGACGCCTTCGAAGACATTGTAGTCGATCACCGACTGCTGCTTCTTGGCCGAGATCGTCTTCTTGCGCTTCGGATCCCAGACCACGATGTCGGCATCGGCGCCTTCGACGATCGCGCCCTTCTTCGGATACATGTTGAGGATCTTGGCGATGTTGGTCGAGGTCACGGCGACGAACTCGTTCATCGTCAGCCGCCCGGTGTTGACGCCTCTCGTCCACAGAACCGGCAAGCGGTCCTCGAGCCCGCCGGTGCCGTTCGGGATCTTGGTGAAGTCGCCGACGCCGTTGCGCTTCTGTTTGGTGGTGAAGGCGCAGTGATCGGTCGCCACCACTTGCAGCGATCCGGCCTGCAGGCCGGCCCACAGCGAATCCTGATGCAGCTTGTTGCGGAAGGGCGGGCTCATCACGCGGCGCGCCGCATGATCCCAATCCTTGTCGAAATATTCGCTCTCGTCGAGCGTCAGGTGCTGGATCAGCGGCTCGCCGAACACCCGCATGCCCTTCTGGCGCGCGCGGCGGATAGCCTCGTGGCTCTGCTCGCACGAGACATGCACGACATAGAGCGGCACACCCGCCATGTCGGCGATCATGATGGCGCGATTTGTCGCCTCGCCTTCCACTTCCGGCGGACGCGAATAGGCATGGCCCTCGGGGCCGTTGTTGCCGGCGGCGAGCAGCTTTTGCGAGAGTGCGGCGACCACATCGCCATTCTCGGCATGGACCAGCGGCAGCGCGCCGAGATCGGCGCAGCGCTGGAACGACGCATACATCTCGTCGTCGTCGACCATCAGCGCGCCCTTATAGGCCATGAAGTGCTTGAACGAGGTGATGCCCCGGTCGACCACTTGAGCCATCTCGTCGAACACCTGCTTGCCCCACCAGGTGATCGCCATGTGGAAGGAATAGTCGCACGATGCCTTGGAGGTCTTGTTGTCCCACATCTGCAGCGCCTCCAGCAGCGACTGCTGCGGCGCCGGCAGGCAGAAATCGACCACCATGGTCGTGCCGCCGGAAAGAGCCGCGCGCGTGCCGGATTCGAAATCGTCGGCCGAATAGGTGCCCATGAACGGCATTTCGAGATGGGTGTGCGGATCGATACCGCCCGGCATGACATAGCAGCCCGTGGCGTCGAACTCGTGGTCACCGTGCAGGTTCGAGCCGATGGCGACGATCTTGCCGTGCTGCATCAGCACGTCGGCCTTCCACGTACGGTCGGCGGTGACGACGGTGCCGTTCCGGATGACTTTGGTCATATCTGTTCCCCTGTTCTTTCGCGCTTCTTTGCGAGCGGTGTTGCGAGGTGATTGGTCCAGAGCAATTTCAGGAAAAGTGTGAAGCGGTTTTCCGTCCGAAATTGCGTTAAAACAAAGAGATAGAGCAATCGGCGTTTCCGTGAAACGGCGATTGCTCTAGTCGGTCATTCGACGATTCCCGCCGTTTCGACAACCGCGTGGAACAGCACGTTGGCGCCGGCGGCCGCCCATTCCCGGGTGATCTCCTCGGCCTCGTTGTGGCTGAGCCCGTCGACGCAGGGGCACATCACCATCGCGGTCGGCGCGACGCGGTTGATCCAGCAGGCGTCGTGGCCGGCGCCGGAGACGATGTTGCGATGCGAGTAACCCAGCCGCTCGGCGGCGTCGCGGATCGCCTTGACGCAGTTCTTGTCGAAGGTGACCGGATCGAAATGGCCGACCTGCTCGATTTTGTATTTGATGTCGAGCGCGTCGCAGATCGTGTCGATGCCTTCACGGATCCGGCCATCCATGGCGTCGAGTACCTCCTTCTCGGGCGAGCGGATGTCGATGGTGAAGACCGTGCGGCCGGCAATGATGTTGCGCGAGTTCGGATAGACTTCCATATGGCCGACCGCGCCGACGGCGTCGGGCTGGTAGTCCATGGCGATCTCATGCACCAGCTCGATGACGCGCGCCATGCCGAGCCCGGCATTGCGGCGCTTCGGCATCGGCGTCGAGCCGGTATGCGCTTCCTTGCCGATCAGCGTCACCTGCAGCCATTTCAGGCCCTGGCCGTGGGTCACGACGCCGATATCGATGCCTTCGTCCTCGAGGATCGGCCCCTGCTCGATATGCAGTTCGAAGAAGGCATGGATCTTTCGGTCGCCGACCTTCTCGCTGCCCTTCCAGCCGATGCGCTCGAGCTCTTCGCCGAACTTCTTGCCGTTCTTGTCGGTGTGCTCGTAGACGTCGGCCTGGTCGAGCACGCCGGCGAACACGCCGGACGCCATCATCGCCGGCGCGAAGCGCGCGCCTTCCTCGTTCGTCCAGTTGGTGACGACGATCGGATGTTTCGTCTTGATGCCGAGATCGTTGAGCGAACGCACGACCTCCAGCCCGCCCAGAACGCCAAGCACGCCGTCATATTTGCCGCCGGTCGGCTGCGTGTCGAGATGGCTGCCGACATAGACGGGCGGCAGGCTGGGATCGGTGCCCTCGCGGCGGGCAAACATGGTGCCCATCTCGTCGACGCCCATTTCGAGCCCGGCGGCATCGCACCAGCGCTTGAAAAGATGGCGGCCCTCGCCGTCCTCGTCGGTCACGGTCTGGCGATTGTTGCCGCCGGCAATGCCGGGGCCGATCTTCGCCATCTCCATGATGGAATCCCACAAACGGTCTGAATTGATTCGCAGATTTTCGCCGGGTGCGGCCATTTGCGGTTCCCATTTTCACCAGGGGTCTTGTCGCCCCTTGAGTGGTTTGCATCCTGACCGTATGGTCAGCTTTCAGACTACACAAGCTGACCAAGCGGTCAACGAGAATCTTGGGGGAGACATGACCGAACCCACCCGTCCCATGCGACGCCAGGATATAAGGCGGGAGAATGAAAAAGCCATCCTGCTCGCCGCTGAAAAGGTGTTCGCGGAGGCAGGGTTCGGCGGCGCCACGATGCAGCTGATCGCCGATCTGGCGGGGCTGCCAAAGGCAAATCTCCACTATTATTTCGCCACCAAGGAGGAGCTCTACCGGTCCGTCGTCCAGAATATTTTCGAGATCTGGCTGCAGGCGGCCAATTGCTTCGACGCCGCGCGCGGCCCGGTTGACGGCATCAGCGCCTATATCGACGCCAAGATGGAAATATCGCGCCGCCACCCGGACGGGTCGAAGGTCTGGGCCTCGGAAGTGATGCACGGCGCGCCGGTGCTTCAGGACTATATGGAATCGACTTTGCGCGAATGGACCGACGGCCGCGTCGAGATCATCGGGCGCTGGATCGAGGAGGGCAAGATGGACCCGGTGGACCCGCGTCATCTGCTCTACATGCTCTGGGCCACGACCCAGCACTACGCCGATTTCGGCCACCAGATCGAGACGCTGAACGGCGGCAAGTCGCTCTCCGACCGGCAATGGCGGGAAGCCAAGGAAAACATCAAGCGGGTGATCCTGACAGGCATCGGCGCGCAGCCTGCCTAATCACACCGAAGGTCGGCGCGGCGGCGTCGACCTCAGCCAGCGGCTTCGCGGACACCCTCCCCTCAACGGCAAGGGTGTCCGCGCCGGCTTGTCAGTCGATCGACCTCAGCACATCGCGAACATGGTCGATGAGTTCGTTGATCTGGCCCTTGGTGATGATCAGCGGCGGCGACAGCGCGATGATGTCGCCGGTGGTGCGGATCAGCGCGCCGCGCTCGAACGCCTTCACGAAAGCCGAGAACGCCCGCTTGGTCGGGCTGCCGGCGATCGGCGCCAGCTCGATCGCGCCGATCAGGCCGATGTTGCGGATGTCGATGACATGCGGCTCGCCCTTCAGCGAATGCAGTGCATCTTCCCAGTAAGGCGCAAGTTCCTCGCCGCGCGTCAGCAGGCCCTCTTCCTTGTAGGTGTCCAGCGTGCCGAGCGCCGCGGCACAGGCGATCGGATTGCCCGAATAGGTGTAGCCGTGGAAGAACTCGATCATGTGCTCCGGGCCGGTCATGAAGGCGTCGTGGATCTCCTTCTTGACGAAGACCGCGCCCATCGGGATGACGCCGTTCGACACGCCCTTGGCGGTGGTCATGATATCCGGCGTGACGCCGAAATAGTCGGCCGCGAACGGCGCGCCGAGACGGCCGAAGCCGGTGATCACTTCATCGAAAATCAACAATATGCCGTGCTTCGTGCAGATTTCCCGAAGTTTCTGCAGATAGCCCTTCGGCGGCAGGATGACGCCGGTGGAGCCGGCGACCGGCTCGACGATGACGGCGGCGATGGTCGAGGCGTCATGCAGGGTGACGAGACGCTCAAGCTCGTTGGCGAGCTCCGCGCCATGTTCCGGCACGCCTTTCGAAAAGGCGTTCTTCTCCGGCAGGTGCGTGTGCGGCAGATGGTCGACGCCGCCGAGCAGCGTGCCGAACATCTTGCGGTTGGAGACGATGCCGCCGACCGAAATGCCGCCGAAATTGACGCCGTGATAGCCGCGCTCGCGGCCGATGAGGCGGGTGCGCGAGCCCTCGCCCCTGACCCGGTGATAGGCGATCGCCATCTTGAGCGCGGTCTCGACCGATTCCGAACCGGAGTTGGTGAAGAAGACATGGTCCATGCCCTTGGGCGCGATGTCGACCAGGCGGTTCGCCAGTTCGAACACGATCGGGTGGCCCATCTGGAAGGCCGGCGCATAGTCGAGCTCGGCGGCCTGGCTCTGGATAGCCTCGGTGATCTTCGGCCGGCAGTGGCCGGCGTTCACGCACCACAGGCCCGCGGTGCCGTCCAGCACCTTGCGGCCGTCGCTGGTCGTGTAGTGCATGTCCTTGGCGGACACGAACATGCGCGGCGCCTGCTTGAACTGCCGGTTTGCCGTGAACGGCATCCAGAATGCGCTGAGATCGTTCGGCGTGACTTTCAGCCGGTTGGACATGACCAAGACTTCCCCTTGTAAGCGTGTTTCGGTGCGGCCAACGCTTGGTCTTTGCTGCGTTTTCGTGCTACGCAAAATTTTGACCGGTTGGACAAACGTTAGTGCCGCCTGTCGGCGGTCAAGGGATTACTAGCGGAAATGCGGCATCGAAATCGCGCTCCACAGCCCAGGGAAAAACTGGTCCAGACAATTGGTCCAGAGAGCCCACGCGAAGCCGGCCTGCAACGATGACGGACACGATGGAAAGCTCCGCTCCCCGCCGCACCCGCATCCAGCAGGAAAAGCGCGAGCTCATCCTGGAAGCCGCGCTCGAAGTCTTCTCCGCCAACGGTTTTCGCGGCTCGACCATCGACCAGATCGCCGAAGCCGCCGGCATGTCGAAGCCGAACCTTCTCTATTACTTCCGCCGCAAGGAAGACATTCACGAGACGTTGATGCAGCGCCTGCTCGACACCTGGCTGGCGCCTTTGCGCGAGCTCGACGACATCGGCGACCCGCTGACGGAGCTCAGAAGCTACATCCGCAGGAAGCTCGAGATGGCGCGCGACTTCCCGCGCGAAAGCCGGCTTTTCGCCAACGAGATCCTGCAGGGTGCGCCGCGCATCAAGCCGATGCTGGAGGGAGAGCTGAAGACCCTGGTCGACGAGAAGGCCACCGTCATCAAGGGCTGGATGCGCGCCGGCAAGATCGCCCGCACCGATCCTTGGCACCTGATCTTCTCGATCTGGGCGACGACGCAGCACTATGCCGATTTCGACGTCCAGGTCCGCGCCGTGCTCGGCGTCGATCGCGGCGGCGACGGGCGCTTCGAGGACGCCGCGCGCTTCCTGGAGCAGCTGTTCCTGGATGGGCTGAAGCCGAAGGGCTAGCGAACGACCTGCCGACCCATGGAGATTAGCCGAAGCGTCCAACACTTCGTCATCCACGGGCGGAGCAAGGAGCGAAGCGACGCAGACCCGAGGATCCATTCCGTGACCTCGGAGCGCCGCTACGGTGCAGAATTCTGCACCGCTGCACTCCATCGCAAAAGTAACGGAATGGATCCTCGGGTCTCCGCGTCCGCTTCGCTCCCGCTGCGCCCGTGGATGACGAAGCCGAGACGTGCCGTCAGCGAACCTCACGCGCTGCGCCGTTCGCCCGGAAGCCCCTCAAGCAGCTTCTGCAGCTTCACAACCGAGTTCTGCTCGGCAAGCGGCGTGTAGACGATCAATCGCATGTCCGAGCCGTCGTCGATCGACAGGCTCATATGCTCGAACGTCATGGCGCCGGCGATCGGATGGCGCAGATGCTTCAGGCCGGAGAGCCGGTGCACCACATCGCGTTGCGGCCACCACTCGCGGAATTCGGGACTTGAGCGCATCATCAGCGCGATCAGCCGCTCGAAGTCCGGATCGCCGGTGTATTTCGCGCTCTCGGCGCGGAACGCGGCAAGGGTCGCGCGCGCCAGCTGTTCCCAGTCCACCAGCAGATGCCGCCGGTGCGGATCGGTGAACACCCCGTGGATGATGTTGCGGGCATCGCCCTCCAGCAGGCCGTAGTCGCCGAAGATGGCGACGGCCGCGTCATTCCATGCCAGCACGTCCCAGCGCGGGCCCACGACATAGGCGGGCTGCAGGACCAGGCTCTGCAGCATGTGCAGCAACGGTCCCTCGACCTTTACCTGTACGATGCGCCGCTGCTCCGGCTGCTGGCGGCCGGCGAGCGTGAACAAATGCCGCTGCTCGGCGCCGTCGAGCCGCAATGCCTGGCAGAGCGCGGTCAGCACCTCGACCGAAGGACGCACGTCCCTGCCCTGTTCCAGCCACGTGTACCAGGTTGTGCCGACCCCGGCGATCATCGCCACTTCCTCGCGCCTCAGCCCGGGCGTGCGCCGCCGCTGACCGGCAGCGATGCCGGTCTCCGAGGGCGAAAGCCGCTCGCGGCGGGAACGCAGGAAGGCGCCGAGTTCGCGCCGGCGGTGATCTTCGGGGGAATGGGCGATGGCATCCATGCATCTATTATAGCAGTACCGATACCAGGATAAAGTTTGAACTGTTTAAGCCTCGCGCCGTGTCCCATCTTTGCGTTCAGAGCAGCGCAAGGAGGCTCCGAACATGGAACTCAAGGACAAAACCATTCTCGTCACCGGCTCGACCGACGGCGTCGGCCGCGTGGTCGCCGAGCGGCTCGGCGCGGCCGGCGCGCGCGTGCTGGTGCATGGCCGCGACGAAGGCCGCGGCAAGGCGACCGCGGCCGCCATAGAAGCAAAAGGCGGCAAGGCCGAATTTCTCGCAGCCGACCTCGCTTCGCTTGTCGAAGTACGCCGCCTCGCCGAAGCCGTGCGAACAAAGACCGACCGGATCGACGTCTTGATCAACAATGCCGGCGTCGGCACCGGCGGCCAGGGCGCGAAGCGGCAGGTCAGCATTGACGGCTATGAACTGCGCTTCGCCGTCAACTATCTCGCCGGTTTCCTGCTGACCTCGGAACTCTTGCCGCTCATCAAGGCAAGCGCGCCGGCGCGCATCGTCAATGTCGCCTCGGCCGGCCAGCAGGCGATCGACTTCGACGACGTGATGCTGACGCATGGCTACAGCGGCGTGCGCGCCTACTGCCAGAGCAAGCTGGCGCAGATCCTGTTCACCGTCGACCTGGCTCAGCAGCTCGACGGCGCCGGCGTCAGCGTCAACGCCTTGCACCCGGCTAGCTACATGGACACGACCATGGTCCGGCAGGCCGGCGTCACGCCGTGGAGCTCGGTCGAGACCGGCGCCGACGCCATTCTCAACCTCGCGACGTCGCCCGCGCTCGAAGGGCGCAGCGGCCTCTATTTCGACGGCCAGCGGGAATCGCGCGCCGACGCGCAGGCCTATGACGAGAAAGCCCGCCGCCGGCTGCGGACCTTGAGCCTCGAACTGATCGAGCGTCCATCCTCCAAATCCAAAGAACAACATTCATGAGCGAGACCATCGAACACTGTGTCATCATCGGCGGCTCATCCGGCATCGGCCTTGCCACGGCCAAACGGCTGGTCGGCCCCACCATGAAAGTGACCATCACCGGCCGCAACGAGGAGAAGCTCAAAGGCGCGTGGAAGGCCCTTGGCGGCACCGTCGGCAAAGCCGCGTTCGACGCGACGAAGCCGGGCGAGGTTCGGCATTTCTTCGACGGTCTCGGGCCGTTCGATCACCTTGTCCTCGCCGCGAGCGGCGGCAAGGGATTGGGGCCGTTCGCGACGCTCGACCTCGCCGATATCGGCAGTGGCGTCGAGGAAAAGATCCGGCCGCAATTGTCCTGTCTGCAGGCGGCCCTGCCGACCATGAACAAGGCCGGATCGGTCACCTTCATCTCGGCCGTCTCGGCGCAGATTGCAGCGCCCGGCGTCGCCGGTATCGGCGCCATCAACGGCATGCTGCTCACCGTCGCGCCGATCCTGGCTGTCGAGCTGAAGCCGCTGCGCGTCAACGTCGTGGCGCCCGGCGTCATCGACACGCCCTGGTGGGACTTTTTGCCGGACGATCAGCGGCCAGGCTGTGTTTGCCGAATATGCCGGCAAGACACCGGTCGGCCGCATCGGCCGCGCCGAGGACGTCGCCGAGGCGATCGCCTTCCTGGTCTCCAACGGCTTCATGACCGGCCAGGTGCTGACTTGCGACGGCGGCCTGCGCTACGCCGCCTGAGCGGCAAATGGATCAATTGGGAAGGAAACCAGGCAGGAAGGCGAGCAGCATCAGCCCGATAACGACCGCGTACCAGACAAGGAGGTGGATCGCCTTCGTCAGGCGGCGGCCCACCTCGCGTGCCCGCTTCGGGTGAAGCGGATCGTAGATCACCTCGACCGGCGCGCCGACGGTCCTGGTCGTCTTGTAGACCGGCAGGCTCGAGTCGAAACGCCACATCTTGCCCTCCCGGTCGGCGAATTCGATAACCGGTGTATCCGGCCCGTCGCTCGACTTGTCGATGCTTATAACCCTGCCGGCGGCCAAGACGCCGCGTCGCCTGAGCACGGCATCGCCATAGGTCTGTATGGCGACGAGCACCAGGAAGAAGGCGCCGCAGAGAAAGCACCAGATCTGGATGTCGCTCGGATGCCCGCCCAAGGCTTCGGCGATTGCCCGGAACGGAAACAGCGCCTGATGGAAGGCTTCCGAGACGCGCGCCCAGAATGCTGTCCAGCCCTGCTCCATCGCCGCTCCACCCGCGCCAACCCGCAGCTTTCATACAGGACAATCGCGACGGAGCGATTAACGCCGGCCATCGATTGCGCTGGCCGTTGGGTCAGAGATAGTTCACGACCAGCGCTAGGAAGCCTCCACCCAGCCCAACATTGCTGACGACACCGTTGATGCGGGAGGCGCGGTCCGCCCCTTGATGGTCCCAAAAATTGTGGAACATCGGCGTCGCGACGATGAGGAAGACGATCAGCGCGGCGGCTGCCAAAGCGGTCCAAAGACCGGCGATCACCAGCGCGCCGGCAACGACTTGCAGCACGATGCCCAGCCACAGAGCCAGTGCCGCCTGCGGCACGCCACGCGCGACCATCAACGAAGCGACCAGCTTTCTGTTCTGGATGTTGCGCAGGCCGGCAAAGACGAAAGCACCGCCCAGCAGCAGCCGCGCCGCGACCAGAATCTCGTTCTGAAAATTCGCAAACATGTCGTTGATCCTGAAAATGAAAAGCGCGAGCCCGTCGCAGGCCCACGCTATCGATGGATATCCTTAGGCGGCCTTGGCCGACGGCATCGGATGGATGGCGTGGAACGGAATGCAGAGCCGATTCCAAGTGTTGATCATGCCGAGCGCGACAGAGAGCTTGACCAGTTCCTCTTCCGAGAAATGCTCGAGCGTGCGGGCGTAGAGCTCGTCCGACACGCCATTGTCGGCGATCAGCGTCACCGCCTCGGTCCACGCAAGGGCGGCCCGTTCGCGCTCGGAAAACAGCGGCGATTCCTTCCAGGCAGCGACCAGATAGAGCCGCGTTTCGGTCTCGCCGTCGCGCCGCGCCTCGCGGCTGTGCATTTCAACGCAATAAGAGCAGCCATTAATCTGCGAGGCCCTCAGCTTGATCAGATGCAGCAGGCTCGCTTCCAATCCGCATTCGTCGACGGCCTTGTTGAGCGCCGACACCGCCTTCATGATCTCGGGCGCCCTGGCAAAGAACTGCAGTCTCGGTTTCATCGTCTTTTTCCTTTCGGGCTTGGGATGGTCTAGAGGTTCAAATCTGCTTCGGCGAAGCGGATTTCTGGAGCCGCTGGTGGCGCTCGACGAAAGCGCAACTCGCGGCATAGGATCGCGGATCGCCTTCGGCCGCATACTCCGCCACGATGTCAGAAATCCTCACTTCAGCGAGCGCTGCCCGATAGGCGCGCTCGGCCTTGAGCATCGCGGCGTTGATGCCGCAGGGTTTGACATAGGCCGAGGCATCGATCTTGACCGGGCCACGCTGGCGGATTTCGCCGCAGCGGAACGCCGGCTCCCGTCCCTCGACGGCCAGCACGACCTCGAGCAGCGTGATCTGTTCCGCCGCCCGCGCCAGCCGATAGCCGCCCGCCGGCCCTGGCACCGATTCCAGGATGCGCGCCGCCGTGAGTTGGTTGAGATGTTTCAGGAGATAGCTCGGCGACAGCCCGAAGCACTCGGCAAGCGCGGCGCCAGGCATGGTGCTGTTGCCATCGACGCTGGCAAGCGTCGCCGCGCAATGGATGGCCGCCTCAACGCCTTCGCCCAGCTTCATCGTGCCGATCTCCAATTCATGGATAGAGAGTATCGTGGATAATTTCTATCCGCAATAGGTAAAACGAGAATTGCTCGCCAATTAACAACAACGGCAATGTGAGCGACAACGTCTGGTGATTTCCGACACACGCCGCTTCGACGAACTAGGGTTTCTCGCACCCGCTTGGAAATGTGGCACGCCGTAGCCGCAAACGAGGCGCAAGGAATGGCAACAGGCAATCAGGGGCCTCGGCGGTGTCCGGCCGTCCCGAAGACCCCTCTCTCTGTCCCGGCTTCGCCGGGCCACCTCTCCCCTCTGCGTGGGGCGAGGAACCAAGCTTATTCCGCCGCCACCTTAGCCATCGGATTGTTGGGGTGCGTCGTCCAGTTGGCGTAGATCGGCGACACCGGCTTGCCGGTGCGCTGGTCCATCACGCCGGCGGCCAGCGGCTCTATGGTGATGCAGCCTTCGACCGGGCAGACATTGACGCAGAGATTGCAGCCGACGCATTCGGCCTCGATAACCTCGAAATGCCTGGCACCGTCGACCATGCTGGTGATCGCCTGGTGCGAGGTGTCCTCGCAGGCGATGTGGCAGCGGCCGCACTTGATGCAGGCATCCTGGTCGATATGCGCCTTGGCGACATAGTTGAGGTTGAGATACTGCCAGTCGGTGACGTTGGGCGTGGCGCGGCCGATGATGTCGGAGAGCGAGGCGTGTCCCTTCTCGTCCATCCAGTTCTCCAGCCCGGCGATCATCTCCTGCACGATCTTGAAGCCGTAGGTCATCGCCGCGGTGCAGACCTGCACGTTGCCGGCGCCGAGCGCCATGAATTCAGCGGCGTCACGCCAGGTGGTGATGCCGCCGATACCGGAGATCGGCAGGCCATGCGTTTCGGGATCGCGCGCGATCTCGGCCACCATGTTCATGGCGATCGGCTTCACCGCCGGACCGCAATAGCCGCCATGCGAGCCCTTGCCGTCTATGGTCGGCTGCGGGGCGAAACTGTCGAGATCGACGCCGGTGATCGAGTTGATGGTGTTGATCAGCGACACCGCGTCCGTGCCGCCGGCAAGTGCCGCTCGCGCGGGCTTGCGCACATCGGTGATATTCGGCGTCAGCTTGGTGATGACCGGCATTCGGGTATTCTGCTTGCACCAGCGCACCACCATCTCGATGTATTCGGGCACCTGGCCGACGGCCGCGCCCATGCCACGTTCCGACATGCCATGCGGGCAGCCGAAATTGAGCTCGATGCCGTCGGCTTCCGTGTCCTCGACCACCGGCAGGATTGCCTTCCAGGCGTCCTCGACGCAGGGAACCATCAGCGAGACGACGATGGCGCGGTCGGGCCAGTCCTTCTTGACCTGCTTGATCTCGCGCAAATTGACCTGCAGGTCGCGGTCGGTGATCAGCTCGATATTGTTCAGGCCGAGCAGGCGGCGGTCGGCGCCCCAGATCGCGCCGTAGCGCGGGCCGTTGACGTTGACGACCGGCGGGCCCTCTTCGCCCAGCGTCTTCCACACCACGCCGCCCCAGCCGGCCTGGAAGGCGCGGATGACATTGTAGGCCTTGTCCGTCGGCGGCGCCGAGGCCAGCCAGAACGGGTTGGGCGACTTGATGCCGACGAAATTGTTGCGGATGTCTGCCATGCTCATGCCCTCCCGTTAGAGGTCAGTGCCCGATGGATGCTCTCGGCGGCGTCGCGCCCTTGAGCCACCGCCGAAACCGTCAGGTCGTCGCCGCCGAAGATGCAGTCGCCGCCGGCCCAGACTTTTGCCAGCGAAGTGCGGCCTTCCGCATCGACCCTGATGCGTCCGCCTTCGAGGTCGATCTGCTCGCCGCTGCCGTTGAGATGTGCCGGCACGAAGCTCTGGCCGATCGCCTTGAACACCTGGTCGGCGACAAGCGTGAGCCGTTCGCCGGTGCCAGTGAGCTTGTCGCCGCTGATCGCGGTGTATTCGAGCTCGATCGCGGAAACCTTGCCGTTCTCGGCAATAACGCGCTTCGGCTGCAGCCAGTGACGGATGGTGACGCCGTTGGCGGCGGCCAGGTCCTGTTCGAAGGCGGACGCGTTCATGTGCTCCTGGCCGCGCCGGTAGCAGACCGTCACCTCTTCCGCGCCGAGCAGCTTCGACTGCACGGCGGCATCGATCGCCGTCATGCCGCCGCCGATGACGACGACGCGCCGGCCGACCGGCAGGCTGGAAAGGTCGCTCGCCTGGCGCAGTTCCGAGATGAATTCCACCGCATTGGTGACGCCATCCGCGTCCTCGCCATCGGCGCGCAGCGCATTGACGCCGCCGAGCCCGAGCCCAAGGAACACCGCATCGTAGTTACGCATCAGGTCGGCAAGCTGGAAGTCTCGGCCGAGCGCCTTGCCGTTCTGGATATCGATGCCGCCGATCGCTGTGACATAGTCGACCTCGGCCTGGGCGAAATCGTCGACGCTCTTATAGGCGGCGATGCCATATTCGTTGAGGCCGCCGGCCTTCGGCCGCGCCTCCAGGATCGTCACCTCATGGCCATGACGGGCAAGGCGATGCGCTGCAGCCAGCCCGGCCGGCCCGGCGCCGACCACGGCGATGCTCTTCCCGGTCGGCTCGGCGCGCTTGTAGAACTGCTTGTCCTCGCTCATGGCGACGTCGGTTGCGTAGCGCTGCAGCCGGCCGATCTGCACAGGCTTGCCCTCCGCCACCTCGCGCACGCAGACCTCCTCGCACAGCGTCTCGGTCGGGCAGACGCGGGCGCACATGCCGCCAAGGATGTTCTGGTCGAAGATCGTCTTGGCCGAGCCCAGTGGATTGCCGGTCGCGATCTGGCGGATGAACAGAGGGATGTCGATCGAAGTCGGACACGCGTTCATGCACGGCGCGTCGTAGCAGAAATAGCAGCGATCGGATTCGACCAGCGCCTCATGATGATCGAGCGGCGGATGCAGGTCGGAAAAATTGTCGGCATATTGCTCGGAAGACAGCCGGCCGCCGGCAATGCCTTCGATGAAATGACCAGTCGCCATTCCAGCTCCCCTTGTTGTCGTTTTGGGAAGGCTAGCACGTTTTATTTTTTTATCAATTGGTCAATTTTCGGCCAAGCCACTGTATTGGTTGAGCAAAAATATGACAAATGAAGTCATGTTATAGCCACCTCGGTGACCTCTGCTATGGCACGGCTTGTGACCTTGTGGCCATGGATCGACCGGATCTCGTCCGCCACCAGTTCCTGCAGCCGCCACAGATTGCGGTCATGGATGCCGAATGTCTCAAGGTGGCTGACGGTGTTGTAGAGATATTCGGCGCCGGAACCGACATGGCCGCACGCGCGAGCCAATATCTTTGCTACGCTCTCCAGCGGCTGCCCGAGAGACGTCCCCCTGCCGGTGACGCCGACCCAGAAACCGAGCGCCCTGAGCGATCCTTGCACGGTGCGCACTGGGACCCATCGCACCGAACTGACGGCCTCGTGATCGTCAATCTCGCGCCGCAGCAGCCTTTCGATCTGGGCGGACCTGTCACCGTCCGGCAGGCGGTAGATCACGCCATCGCAGCGTCCGCCGCGTTCGAGCGCCATCATCAGTCCGGGCTGCTCGGCGCTGCCTCTCCAGCGCACGAGATCCAGGCAGAAGGAGCGGTGCCAGCCATGCGCGGCGGCGCGTCGTTGCTCGACGGACTCGAAGGCCGGTTTCCAGATCAGCGAGCCATAGGCGAACACCCAGAGCGGACCTTCATCGGCCTCGCCGGCAAGACGCGTGGCGAGCGCCCGGAAATCATCGTCGCTTAGCTGTGTCCAATCCCCGCTGGGGCCAGGGTCGACCTCCTCCCGATGGCACAGAGCGACAAGCTCCGGCGTCAGTGACATGTGGCGCATGGATCGAAACCCCTCATCGGCAACAAGCAAAGTCGAAAACCCCATGGCGCGCAAGATTGCGAATCCTAAAGCATCACGCAGGAACGGATCGGAGCGAGGCGCGCTTTGATGCATGTCGTCGTCGCAAAACCGCTGCGCGCCCTAGGCGATATGCGCTGGTGCCTTGCCGTCCTCGAATTCCGGCCCAGATGTCGGATTTCTGTCGCCTGGATCGTCCTAGGATGGATCGAACCGCGATCGCTGCCTGAACCGGTGAGGAGACCGACCATGCCGAAATCCCCGCAACCTTTCTTCTGGTACGAACTGATGACCACCGACCTCGACGCCGCCGAGGTTTTTTATACCGCCGTTGTCGGCTGGCGGGCCGAGCCCTTCGACAAGACGCCTGGCATGCCGCGCTACATCGTGATGAATTCCAGCGTGCGCGGCGTCGGCGGGCTGATGACGATGCCGGAGGAACCCGCCAAGATGGGTATGCCGCCGGCCTGGGTGGGCTACATCTACACCAAGGACGTCGACGCCTCGACGCAAGCGCTCAAGGACGCCGGCGGTGCGGTGCACCGCGCGCCGGACGACATTCCGGGCGTCGGCCGCTTCGCCGCCGTCGCCGACCCGCAAGGCGCGGCCTTCATGTTCCTTCAGCCCAATCAGCCTGAACAGCCGCCGGTGCCGGCGACCACACCCGGCCATGTTGGCTGGCACGAGCTCTACACCTCGGATTGGAAAGCCGCCTTCGACTTCTATTCCAGCCAGTTCGGCTGGGAGAGCGCCGGCCAGTTCGATATGGGCGAGATGGGCATCTACCAGACTTTTGGCGCCGGCCCCGAATCCGGCGGCGGCATCATGAACAAGCCGCCGCAAATCCCGATTCCCGTCTGGCAGTTCTATTTCAACGTCGATGCCATCGACGCTGCCGCCAAGCGCGTCGCCGACAATGGCGGCAAGGTCATCATGGGACCGATGGACGTGCCGAGCGGCCAGTGGATCATCCAGTGCCAGGATCCGCAAGGCGCGCATTTCGCGCTGCTGGCGTCGACGCGGTAACAGCGCTTGCTTGGATGGGCTGGCGCCGGATCACTCCGGCGTCAGCACAGCCACCTTCAGATCGGCCTTTTTTGCGCCGCTGATCTGGATGATCGCCGCGCCGCCGGCGAGCTTGAAGCGCACGCTCTTGCGGATGCCCGGGCAGGTCTTGACGCCGCTGAAAGCCGCCGATTTTACGGTCTTGCCGTCCTGCACGACATCGATCCAGGCCTCGTCGGACAGGCTGAGCTGCAGCTCGCCATCAGGCGGCACGGCCACGCTGGCCGTCGCGCCGAACGTGCCGGCTGCCGGTGCGCGTTCCGGCGGCACTTCAAAGCTGACCGTGTCGACGGCCTCGAGCGAGAAATCCACCGCTTGCCCGACTGTCAGGGAGGTGCCGGACTGGGCGGCCGGCGCCGCTGGGAACAAGGCCTGCTCGCGCGCAACCGGCCATTTGAAGGCATCGCAGCCCCCGTCAGCGGCCGCAGCGAAGCTGGTGCCTGCAAGGATTGCGAATAGGCTGATGAGGATTTTTTTCATGGCAAAGCGGACCCGTATGGTTTGATGTCTCGGCATATCAATACAACCATAGGGATAAATATGCAACCATTGCGAGAACATTTATTGGGAGGTGAACCCATTTTCACTCACCGATTGTTGATGGTGGGGCCATGGGAAGTGAGTGGTCCATTGCCCGGTGACAATTTATGGCCGGGCGGGGGTAAAGGCGGGGGTAAAATGGAGTTTAGATGAAGCTTTTTGAGAGCCTTGCTCAGTACCGGCCGCAGGCGCTGGGCGTGCTGCGCATCATGACCGCGTTGCAGTTCATCGAACATGGCTCGCAGAAGCTGTTCAATTTCCCGGTCAGCGCTCAGCCGCACGCCCTCACCGGGCTAACGACGGCGGCCGGCATTCTCGAATTCGCCGGCGGCATCCTGCTGGCGCTCGGGCTCTTCACCCGCCCGGTCGCCTTCCTCTTGGCTGGCGAAATGGCCATCGCCTATTTCATGGCGCACTTCCCGCGCGACTTCTTCCCCGTAAACAACGGCGGCGACTTGGCGATCTCCTTCTGCTTCATCTTCCTCTATCTTATATTCGCCGGCCCAGGCGCCTTCGCGCTGGACAACCGTCGCGGCTGACAAAGCATGCACAAAGCCAAGAATCTGAAGCGAATCGGCGAAGCCGTAGCGCTTCAGGCGCGCATCCGTTCGAAATTGGCGTCGAACAGCGGAGCCGCCTGGATGCGCGCCACATGGCGCTTGCCGAGGATCTCGATCTCGAACCCATCCGGTCTGTCGGCGATCTCCTTGGGCACATAGCCCAAGGCGACCGACTTCCTCGAATTATGCGCATAGCCGCCGGACGTGACCCAGCCGAGCACGACGCCGTCATGCCAGATCGCCTCGTCGCCGATGACGTCGGCATCGGTGGCATCGACAATGAAGCTGCGCAGCCGAAGCTTGCCGCCCCCTTTGCGCTCGGCGAGCGCCGCTGCCTTGCCGATGAAATCGGCATCCTTGCCATAGGCGACGAAACGGTCGAGCCCGGCCTCGAGCGGCCCGTAGATCGGCCGGTACTCGCGCGCCCATGAGCCGTAATTCTTCTCCAGCCTGAGCGCATTGAGCGCCCTCGAGCCGAACAGGCCGATCGAAAATTCCTCGCCCGCCGCCAGCAGCGACTGGAAGGCGGCGCGCTGATATTCGGGCGCCACCCAGATCTCGTAGCCGAGATCGCCGGTATAGCTAACGCGCCCGACCAGGCACGGCGCCATGCCGATATCCATCCGCGCCACTGCCATGAATGGGAATGCGGCATTGGAGACGTCGGCGCGGCTGGCTTTCGCCAGCACCTCCCGCGCTTTCGGTCCGGCGATGGCGAGGCCGGTGAGTTTCTGCCCCAGCGCCTCAATGTGTACCGAGCCGTCCTTGGGCAGATGCGCCTCGAACCAGCGCATGTGGTATTGCTCGGCGACGCCGGAGCCGGCGATGAACCATTCGCCGTCGCCAACGTTGGCGAGCGTGAAGTCGCCGATCAGCTTGCCGTCTTGCTTCAGCATCGGCGCCAGCGTCATGCGGCCGGGCTTCGGCAATTTGCAGGCAAGCACACGGTCGAGCCAGGCTGAGGCGCCCTCGCCCGTCACCTTGTATTTGGCGAAGTTCGAGATCTCCGACAGGCCGACGCCGCCGCGCACCGCCGCCACTTCATTGGCGACATGGGCGAAATCGTTGGAGCGCCGCCATGAGAACTCATCCTTGACGCCCGCGGGCGCATACCACAGCGGCACCTCAAGCCCGAAAGAAACGCCCCATTGCGCGCCCTTGGCCGACAGCAGGTCGTAGACCGGCGTCGTCTTGAGCTGGCGCCCGGCCGGCAATTCTTCATTGGGGAAACGGATCGAGAAGCGGCGCGAGTAATTCTCGCGCACTTTGGCGTTGGTGTAGGCCATCGTCGCCCAGTCGCCGTAGCGGGTGACATCCATGGCCCAGATGTCGGCGCCGGGATCGCCCTCGATCATCCAGTTGGAGAGCGCAAGACCGACGCCGCCGCCTTGGCTGAAGCCGGCCATGACGCCGCAGGCGACCCAGAAGCCCGGCAGGCCGCGCACCGGGCCGACCAGCGGGTTGCCGTCGGGCGCGAAGGTGAAGGGGCCGTTGATGATCTGCTTGATGCCGGTTTTCTGGAAGGCCGGGAAGTGGCGAAAGCCGACTTCCAGCGACGGCGCGATGCGGTCGATGTCCGGTTCCAGCAGTTCATGGCCGAAATTCCAAGGCGTGGTGAACTCCGACCACACCTTGTTGGCCTTCTCATAGGTGCCCATCAGCATGCCGCCGCGCTCCTGGCGCAGATACAGCTCGCCGTCGAAGTCGACGGCATGGATGATCTCGGTGCCGGTCTTCTTGTTCCAATCCGTGACCTCCGGCATGTCCTCGGTGATCAGGTACATGTGCTCCATGGCGAGAACCGGCAGTTCCAGCCCGACCATGCGGCCGACCTCGCGCGCCCACAGCCCTCCGGCATTGACGACATGCTCGGTCACCACCTCGCCCTTGTTGGTGATGACGCGCCACAACCCGTCGGGCCGGCGCACGATGTCCTCGACCTTGGTGAAGCGCTCAACCTCGGCGCCCAGTTTGCGCGCGGCCTTGGCATAGGCGTGGGTCACGCCGGACGGATCGAGGTGGCCGTCCTCCTTGTTGCGCACGGCGCCGACGAACTGGCTGGGATCGATCAGCGGCATCAATTCCGCGGCTTCCTTGGCCGAGATCACCTCGAGATCGATGCCGAGATAGCGCCCCTTCGACACGACGCCGCGCAGCCAGTCGAGCCGCGCCTCGGTTGCCGCCAGAAGCACGCCGCCCGTCAGGTGCACGCCCGTCGCCTGTCCCGAAAGCTCCTCGATCTCCTTGTAGAGCGAGATCGTGTATTTTTGCAGCTTGGCGACGTTGGGGTCGCCGTTGATGGTGTGCATGCCGCCGGCCGCATGCCAGGTCGAGCCCGAGGTCAGCTCATCGCGCTCGAGAAGCACGACATCGGTCCAGCCATGGCGGGCAAGATGGAACAGCACCGAGCATCCGACGACACCACCGCCGATGACCACGACCTTTGC
Organism: Mesorhizobium sp. B4-1-1; assembly: GCF_006439375.1. NCBI lineage: Bacteria > Pseudomonadati > Pseudomonadota > Alphaproteobacteria > Hyphomicrobiales > Phyllobacteriaceae > Mesorhizobium > Mesorhizobium sp. B4-1-1. The sequence continues at coordinate 54,322 of NZ_VFTH01000021.1, read as the reverse complement.
ATGCGACTTCATGGGGTTTTTCTCGTTGATTCAGTGAGTTGAGAGATTGAAATGAATCAGGATGGGAAGCTGTTCCATCACGGTTCGCCCTGCCCGATCGCCTCCTTGCGGCGCGCCATATAGGCTTCGAGCGCCTCGCACACGGCGGGGTCCATGGCCGGCTGGACATATTCCTCCAGCGCTTTCTTCCACAGCCGCGTCGCGCGCGCCGTCGTGTCGAGCGCTCCGGCCTCCTGCCAGGCCTCGTAATTCTGCCAGTTGGAAAGCATCGGCTGGTAGAAGGCGGTGGCGTAGCGCTCCAGCGTGTGCGGCTCGCCGAAGAAATGGCCGCCGGTCGGCACCGCGCCCAGCGCGTCCACGGCCAGTTCGCCTTCGTCGACCACGATCGGGCGCAAAAACTCCATCATGTGCTGCATCATCTCCACATCAATGATGAGCTTTTCGAACGAAGCCGTCAGCCCGCCCTCCTGCCAACCGGCGGCATGGTAGACGAGATTGCCGTGGCCAAGCACCGCGCCCCACAAAGCCATCAGCGTTTCATAAGCGCCCTGCGCGTCCGCCGCGTTCGAGGCCGAGCCCGGCGTCGTGCGATAGGGCAATCCATAGCGCCGCGCCAATTGCCCTGATGCGATATTGGCCTTGGTGTTTTCCGGCGTGCCGAAGGCGGGCGCGCCAGACTTCATGTCGACATTGGAGGTGAAGGCGCCATACATCACCGGCGCGCCCGGACGCACCAGCTGCGTGAGCACGATGCCGAACAGCGCTTCGGCATTCTGCTGGGCCAGCGCGCCGGCCAGCGTCACCGGGCTCATCGCGCCCATCAGCGTGAACGGCGTCACCGCCACCGACTGGCCGTATTCGGCCATGGTCATCAACCCTTCCGCCATCATCTCGTCGAAGCGGCGCGGCGAGTTGACCGAAATGATGGTGTTGACGCCGGGATCGTCGCGCATCTCGTCAAGCGTCAGCCCGCGCGCGATCGCCATCATCTCGATGCCGTCAAGCGCCCTGCCCCGGCCGATCGCCGAGACGTGGAAAGATTTGTCGGTCAGCGTCAGGTTGGCGAAATAGGTGTCCATGTGCCTTGTGTTCGCCGGCAGCTCGATCGGCGCGCAGACCTGATTGCCCAGCATGTGGATACAGTTGAAATGCTGCGCCAGCCGCACGAGGTCCGAATAGTCGGCAAGGTTGCCGGCGCGGCGGCCGCGCTCCATGTCATGCACATTGGGCGGCCCCGCCACCAGCGTGAAGTTGATCGTGCTGCCGCCGAGATGGATGGCGTGGTCCGGGTTTCGGGGCGTCAGCTTGTAGGCCGGGCGCGTCGACTTCAGCGCCGCCTCGACCATGCCGCGATCGACGCGCACATTCATCGAGCCGTGATCGACCTTGGCGCCGGCGCGCTCGAACAGCGACAGCGCCCGCGCGCTCATCACCTCGATGCCGAAATTCTCCAGTATATGCATCGACGCCTGGTGGATGGCCTCGATCTGGTCGGCCGACAGCAGTGCCATGGGCGGGTAGGGATTCTCCACTCGCCGCCGCGGCAGTTGCGGAATGGCCGCTGGCCCACGGTTGCTGGTGCGCTCGGCACCGCGCTTGCGTCTTGGTTCGCTCATGCGCGCATCAGAGCGCCGGCATCACCTGCGAGCTGTCAGGAATTCGCCATTTGCCGGCGGGATTTTAGCCCAGGCGGCATTTTTCAAAAACAACGAAGAGAATAACGACGCCTATGGTCGTAATATCGACATTCGGCTTTCTCGTGCCCCCGCGAGCGCGTTAAGGAACCTGGCAAGACTCCTTTTATGATTTCGGCCTATTCGTCTTCCAATGTGTAGGTCGAGTTTTCGTAAAATTGTCGCCGTCTCCGTGCTGTTGGCGCTTTCGGCCTGCGCGACGGCGCCCAGTCACATCAACAACGTCTGCGCCGTCTTCGACCAGAATGACGGCTGGTTCGACAACTGGCAGTCCGCCGCCGAACGGACCGAGCAGAAATACGGCATCCCCGTCCCCGTGCTGATGGCGACGGTGCGCAAGGAATCCGGCTTCAAGAGCAATGCCCGCCCGCCGCGCACCAAGTTGCTCGGCTTCATCCCGTGGAGCCATGTCTCGAGCGCCACGGGCTACTCGCAGGCGCTCGACGGCACCTGGTCGCAATATCAGAGCGAGACCGGCAACTGGACGGCGCGCCGCACGCGCTTTGCCGACGCCATCGACTTCGTCGGCTGGTACCACTCCAAGACCGCCGACACCTTTGGCGTCGCCCGCAACGACACCTACAATCTCTATCTGGCCTACTACCTCGGCTGGACCGCCTATGGCCGCGGCAATCGCGGTGACGCCGGCGTTCAAGGCTACGCGCGCGCCACCGACCAGATGGCCCGCGACTACGCCGCGCAGATGCGGCAGTGCGGCAATTAAAGCGCGTCGCGCTGAAGTGGATTCAGGCGACGCGCTTTAAGGCTAGTGACGTCTTGTCGTGTCCTTGGGCTTTGAAACACCGGTTTCCGATGTCTCGTCGCGGACTTCGTGGCGACGGGCTCGCATGCCGGCCTCGCCCTGCTCCACGGCCTCCCCGATCTGGTCGGCTTCCGCGCTGCCCGTTTTGCCTCGTGGGCGGTTCGGCGCCGTTCCTGTAAAACCCGGGCCAGTGCCGTGCGCATCATCCGGCACGCCTTCATGGGCGGCATGGTCCTTGTCGAACTTGATGACCGGCTCCATCTTCGCCAGCACGTCGTCCGAAAGCCAGCACAGGCTCATATGGCCGTCGCCGAGGTTCTTGACCGGCGGCACCTTGGTCTCGCACAGATTGTCCGGCACCAGCTTCTTGTAGCCGCAGCGCGTCTGGAACGGGCAGCCGGTCGGCGGGTTCATCGCCGACGGGATGTCGCCTTCGAGCACGATGTGCTTCTTGACCACGCTCGTGTCGGCGATCGGGATCGCCGAGAGCAGCGCCTCGGTATAGGGATGGTAAGGCGGCGAGAAGATCTGGTCGGTCGTGCCTTGCTCGACGATATAGCCGAGATACATGACGACGACGCGGTCGGCGATGTAGCGCACCACCGACAGATCGTGGCTGATGAACAGCATCGTCGTCTTGTTCTTGCGCTGGATATCCATCAGCAGTTCGGTCACCGCCGCCTGCACCGAGACATCGAGCGCCGAGACCGGCTCGTCGGCCACCACCACCTTGGCGTCGCCGGCAAAGGCGCGCGCGACGCCGATGCGCTGCTTCTGGCCGCCCGACAGCTGGCGTGGCTTGCGGGTCTCGAAGGCGCGCGGCAGCTTCACAAGGTCGAGCAGCTCCAGCATGCGCTGGCGCCGCTCGGCGACATTCTTGCCGACCTTGAACTTCTCCAGCGTTCGGATGATCTGCGAGCCGACGCTGTGGCTGGGGTTCAGCGTGTCGAACGGGTTCTGGAACACCATCTGGATCGAAGACACGGTCTCGACATTGCGTCTCTCGATGCCGGTCGACTGGATCTCCTTGTTGCCCAGCGTCACCGTGCCGGAGCTTGCGGTCTCCAGCCCCAGAAGCACCTTGGCGAGTGTCGACTTGCCGCAGCCGGATTCGCCGACGATCGCAACCGTCTCGGATTCGCGCGCGGTGAACGAGATCGTCTCGTTGGCCTTGACGACGCGGCCTTCGCTGGAGCCGAACACCTCGCTGCCGCCAACCCTGTAGTATTTCTTGAGATCGTCGATCTTGAGCACCGGCGCGCCGGGCTCGACCTTTTCGTTGACCTTCTTGGCGCCGGGCGGCAGCGCCTCCCAGTCGATCTCGTTGAACCGCACGCAGCGAGAGAAATGCCCCTCATGGCCGTCGACCGGGACCATCGGGATTTCCGCGGCGTTGCAGACGCCCTCGACGAAATGGTGGCAACGCGGACCGAAATTGCAGCCCTTCGGCCGCTCATGCGGCAGTGGCAACTGGCCGGGAATGGAGATCAACGGCCGCGAGTTCTTGTCCGCGCCTGGCAGCGGGATCGAGCGGAACAGCCCTTGCGTATAGGGATGGCGCATCCGGTCGAACACGTCCTTGATCTTGCCGGTCTCGACCGCCTCGCCCGAATACATCACCGTGATCTTGTCGCAGGTCTCGAGGATGAGGCCGAGATTGTGCGACACGAAGATCATCGATGTGCCGAACTTCTCACCCAGCCCCTTGACCAGTTCGACGATGCCGGCCTCGACGGTGACGTCGAGCGCCGTCGTCGGCTCGTCGAGCAGCAGGAGCGCCGGCTTGGAAAGCAGCGCCATGGCGATGACGATGCGCTGCTGCTGGCCGCCCGACAGCTGGTGCGGATAGGAGCGCATCATGCGCTCGGGATCGGGCAGCCTCACCGCCCGCACCATCTCCAGCGCGCGGCTATGCGCCTCTTCCTTCGACACCTTGTCGTGGATCAGCGGCACTTCCATCAGCTGCTGGCCGATCTTCATCGCCGGATTGAGGCTCGCCATCGGCTCCTGGTAGATCATGGCGATCTTGTTGCCGCGGATGGAGCGTAGCTCCTCCTCGGAGAGCTCGCCCATATCCTTGCCCTGGAACTTGATCTTGCCGCCGACGATCTTTCCGATGTTGGAAAGGTCACGCATGATGCCGAGCGACACGGTCGACTTGCCGCAGCCGGACTCGCCGACGATGCCCATCGCCTCGCCGGGCATGACCGTGCAGGAAAAATCCATCACGGCCGGGATCTCGCCCTTGCGGGTGAAGAAGGAGATCGAGAGGTTCTCGATCTCGATGATCGGCCCATTGGTCGGCTTGCCTGGATCTCGAACTGCCTCGTTCATGGGTCGCTCCAATCCTTGGTTCTTGGAAGATGGGGCCGAAAGCCCCGCCATCAATCCTTCATCGACTGTTCACGCAGCGAATCCGCCAACAAGTTCAGCCCCAGCACGAACGACATCAGCGCGATCGTCGGCGGCAGCGCCGGGTGGATGAAGGAACGCAAGAGGCGGCTGGCGTCCTTGATCGCGGTGCCCCAGTCGGGGCTTTCCGGCGCCAGGCCCAGGCCGAAATAGCCGAGCGTTCCGAGCAGGATCGTCGTGTAGCCGATACGCAGGCAGGCATCGACGATCAGCGGACCGCGCGCATTGGGCAGGATCTCCCACAGCATGATGTACCAGGGCGATTCACCGCGCGTCTGCGCCGCCGCAACATAGTCGCGCGTCTTGATGTCCATGGTCAGACCGCGCACGATGCGGAATACGCCGGGGCTGGAAGCGAACACCACCGCCACGAAGATGTTGAGCTGGTTCGGATCGATGTGGACGATGTGGAACGGATCCTTGTCGAAGACGAGGCCCGCATAGATCCAGCCGCCGACGACCAGCGTGATGCCAAGCAGGATATAGAGCCGATCCGGCCGGTTTTTGAACCGCGTCCAAAACAGGACGCTGAAGAAGATGATCGGAAACAGGAAGAACAATCCCGCCATCGCATAGGGGATCGGCGTGTCCATGATGCCCGGCGTCACCAGCAGGTAGAACAGAAGGATCACCGGGAAGGCCAGCACCAGATTGGCAAGGAACGACAAGAGCGTGTCGATCTTGCCGCCATAGTAACCGGCCGGCAGGCCGAGCGTGATGCCGACCATCAGCGCGAAGCCGGTGGCGGCCGGTGCGATGATCAGCACGATCTGGCTGCCATAGACCATGCGCGAGAAGACGTCGCGGGCAAGCTTGTCGCCACCGAAATAATAGACGAGCTTCGATGCCGGCTCGATCGCGCCGGGCAGCGTGTCCTTCATCACCGAGATCTGCGCCAACGGGTCGAAGGGCGAAATGGTCGAGGCGAAGATCGCCGTGAACAGCCAGAACAGGCAGATGAAGACGCCGGCGATGCCGACGCCGCTGTCGAAGAGCTGGCCGTAGAGACCGAGCCGCTTCTTGTAGGTAAAGCTGGCGCCCATCACCAGGATGAGCCCGACCCACACCGGCCAGAACCGCCAGAGCACGCCGATAACCACGTCGAAGGCGCTGATATATTCGGTTTGCATCGGCCCTGCCCCTACTGAACCCTGATACGCGGATTGAGAAACGCGTAGCCGACATCGGAAATGAGCTGCGTGATCAGCACGATGAACACCGAGACCAGCGAGCAGCCGAGCAGCAGATCGATGTCGTTGTTGCCGGCGGCTTCGACCAGCGTGTAGCCAAAGCCCTGGTAGCGGAACATCACCTCGACGATGACGACGCCGGTGAGCAGCCACGGGAACTGCAGCATGATGATGGTGAAGGGTGCGATCAATGCGTTGCGCAACGCATGCTTGATGACCACGCTGCTGAAGGACAGGCCCTTCAGCCGGGCGGTGCGGATATATTGCTGCGTCATCACCTCGACCATCGAGGCGCGTGTCATGCGCGCGATATAGCCGATGCCGTAGATCGCCAGCGTGATCACCGGCAGCGTGAAATTGTAGAAGGTGATGCCTTGGCTGGCGGATGCAGCCGAACCGTTCAGCCAGCCGAGCCAGGAGGCGAAGATGACGGTGAAGATGACGCCCGACACATATTCGGGCGTCGCCGTCGAGGCGATCGAGGCCACGGACAGCACACGGTCGGTGCGCGAGCCTTCGCGCATGCCGGCGAGAATGCCGATCAGCAGCGAGATCGGCACCATCACCGCCAACACCCAGAACATCAGCAATCCGGTGGCGCCGAGGGCCGGGAAAAGCTTGGCCCCGACCGTCGTCTTGAACTTGGTCGAGCAACCGAAATCGCCCTGCAGAACGCCGGAGAATGTCGGCTCGATCGGGTCGTTGCAGAAGGAGAAGCGTTGCGTCGTCTTGCCGGTCGCCGGATCGGTGATCGGATGCTTCGGCAGGACGCCCAGCCACTGGCCGTAGCGCACGAAGAAATTCTGCCGGTAGCCATGGTTGACCAGCCAGCTTTCAAGCTGGTCGGCGGGCGTGTGCATCTCGGTCTGGCTGATCGCCAGTTTCTTGAGATTGGGCTCGAGATTGACGAGAAAGAACACGACCAGCGTCAGGCACAGCATCGTGAGCAGTATGGTGCCGATGCGTCTGGCGATGAATGAGAACATGCGCGCCCCCTGCCGGCCGGGTTGGGGTCAGATAGGTTCAACCCTGTTTCGAAAAGCGGATGAGGCCCCGCCACCGCAGCAGGATGTGCAGCGGCGACGGAGCTTGAGATACGAGGGGCCGCGGCCCCTCGTATTCATCGCGCCATGGATCACGCCTGGTCGAGCCAGACCTTGCCGAAGTCGTGCTCGTAGGTGGGGTGCATCGAGTGGTTCTTCACCTCGGGCTTGATGTTGATGTAGAGCTTGCGCCAGTAAGGCTGGATGATGATGCCGGAATCCTGCAGCATCTGCTCGATGTCCTTCATCACAACCTTGCGCTTCTCCGCATCGGCGATGCCGAGCGCCTCGTTCACCTTCTTGTCGAAGTCCGGGTTGGCATAAGCGGTCTCGTTCCAGGCTTCGCCGGTGCGGTAGGCGATGGCGATGACCTGGATGCCCAGCGGACGCATGTTCCAGTTGGTTTCCGAGAACGGATACTTCGTCCAGTCGTTCCAGAAGGTCGAGCTCGGCAGCACGGTGCGCTTCACCTTGATGCCGGCCTCGCGCAACTGGGCCGCGATCGCGTCCGTGGTGTTCTTGTGGTAGTCCTCGTCGTTGCTGATCAGCTCGTGCTCGAAATCGATCGCGCCGGCTTCCGTCAGCATCTGCTTGGCCTTGGCGATGTCGCGCTTGACCTCTGGCAGCTTGACATACTCCGGATGGATCGGCGCGACATGGTGGTTTTCGGCCGGCGTGCCGGCATTGCCGTAGCCGAGTTGCAGCACGGTGGCATTGTCGACGGCAAGCAACATCGCCTGACGAACCTTCTGGTCGTCATAGGGCTTCTTGGTGACATTGAAGCGAGACACAACCGTGGCTGCCGTCACGACTTCCGAAACCGGCGCTCCGACATCCGCTATGATCTTGATGTAGTCGGCGGTGGTTTCGTGGTTGGTCTGGACTTCGCCCGACTCGAAAGCCGAGACGGTCGCCGCCGGATCGGTGCCGTAATCGATGAACTCCACGCCGTCGAGGAAGGCCTCGCCCTGCCACCACTTGCCGGTCTCGCGGCGCTTGTAGACCACCTTCTGGCCGACATCGTAGGAGACCAGCTCGAACGGACCGGTGCCGATCGGGCAGTTCTTGAAGTTGGCGCCCTTCTCGTCGAAGGTCTTGTGCACGACCAGCGCCGGGTAATCGCACAGGTTCGGGATGATGGCGATGTCGGGCTTGGACAGCTTGAGCTTGACCGTCATGTCGTCGACCTTGACGACGGAGCCGTCGCGCAGCTTCTTGGTCGTGTCGTCGACGAGGCTGCCGAGGCGGCCAGGCATCGAATTGCCTTCCGCGCCCTTATCGGCCCAGCGGTTGAAATTGTAGATCACGTCGTCGGCGGTGAACTTGTCGCCATTGTTCCACTCGACGCCCGGCCGCACATGCAGCGTGTATTCCGTGGCGTCGTCATTGATGTCCCAGCTCGCCAGCAGGTAGGGCGCGAAGGTATATTCCTTGGTGTATTTCACCAGCGGCTCGAGCGCCTGGCGCTCGGCATTGGAGATTTCGGACCAGTCGGCGGTGCGCGGATCCTTCGGATCCTTGACCGACATCGCGACCTTGATCACGCCGCCCTTCTTGCCCTGCACGTCCTCGGCCCGGGCCGGGGTAGGCGCGGCGAGGCCGAGCATGCCATAGGCCATTGCCGTCGATGCGCCGAAGACGCTTGCCAAAGCCAGAAACTCGCGGCGGTCCACGCCGCCCGATTTGGCTTCTTCGGCCATTTTCAGGATGTGATCCGGAACACGGTCACCATTGCTCTTGTAGATTGCCATGACTTACTCCCATTGTTGGCTTTCCGCCTTGTAACATTCCGCATCCAGGCCGTGATGTCAAAACACGGTGTGAAGTGGGAACATGTTAGGGAATGTGCATCTTTGGTTGCAATACGGTTCGCGCGATAGCGACAGTCTTGACGCAAATTTGTTAGCGTGAGGCGGATTTTCCCAAAATTCGTCGCGGGCGATTAAATCAATACATTTTATGAGGATAGGGGCTCTGTGGCCGCGGCGAGCGGCCGCTTCGGTTCGGCTTGGAAGGGTCGCGCAGCCTCAATATTCGCGTTCGTAGAAGACGCCGCCCTTTGCTTCGCCGGCGTCGTTGGCCTCGCCGCGCAGTTTCACGCCGCGGCCGACATTGAGGTCGATCGTGGCCTTGCCGGAACCCGGCTTGTCGCCCTTCTGTATGGTCACATAAGTGCGGTCGTTGAGGTACTTGCCGGCCGAAACCGCTGTGCCGCCCTTTTCGTCCGTCGTCACATCGAGATCGTCGACGCCGATGGCGCTTTGCAGGTTCTCGAGCAACGACGTCGAGCCGCCGACGCCAGCCAGCTGCGCGGCGGCGCTCGCAAGCTGCGCGATCTGCAGCGGCGACAGTTTGGACATGGATTGGCCGAAGATGAGCTGCGCCATCACCTCGTCCTGGGGCAGCGCCGGCACCGAGGAGAAGGTGAACTTCGGATTGGTCGCCTCGCCCGACACGAGAATCGTGACCGTGGCGCTGCTCGTCGTCGTGGTCGCCGTCATGTTGAGATAGGGCACCAGCGAACCCTGGAACCCGATCGTGCCCTCGGTGAAGGTCAGCCGCTTGGAGAGGATGATCAGCCGTCCGCGCTGCAAGGTGAAAGTGCCGACTGCCTGCGGCGCCGAGGCAGAGCCCGTCAACTTCAGCGAGCCGCCGAGTTCGGCATCGACGCCCCTGCCCTGGATGAAGATCTGGTTCGGCGCGTTGACCGTCACGTCGAGCGTCAGGCCGCTGCCGCCGTTGCTGCTGCCGCTGGACGTCGCCGGACGCAGCGCCTTGTCCTGCGCGCGCACCGAAGCCGGCGCGTTCTTGTGCTTGACATCCAGCGCCGAAAGCGAGCCCGGCAGCTTTTCCGGGACGGTGATGACCGTCCTCGCCAGGTTGATCGTGCCGGCGATCACCGGCGCCGAGACGAGCGGGCCCTTGACGGTCAGGTCGCCGCCGAGATTGGCGGTCACCACCCGGCCGTCGGTGTAGCGGCCGTCGGTGAGCTTGACCGACAGATCGGCCGGAAAACCTTGCGCCGGCGTGATGCCCACCGTGCCGCTCGCCGACAGGTTGCCGCGCGTCGACAGCTTTCCGGTCAAGCGGTTGATCCTGGCGACGCCGCCGCCAATCGCGACGTCGGCGGCGATATCGTTGACCGCCAGGCCGGAGCGGGCATCGATAAGGCGCGAGCCGGATGTCGTGACTTTGCCGCTGATCACCGGCGCGGATGCAGGGCCACGCACCTGCACATCGACATTGGCGGTGCCGTTGAGCGCCAGACCTTGAGCGGCGAGCTTGGCGGCAAGGAAGGAAAAAGGCACCTTGCCGTTGAAGTCGAGCGCCAAGGTGGGCGTGCCTGCCGTCGCAACCGTGCCGCCACCCTTAAGGCCGAGGCCGGCGCCGTCGCTGATGTTGGCGTCGAAGGCGAGCTTGTTGCCGGCGAAGGTTCCCGACGACGACACATTCATGCCGCCGAGGCCGGCGCTACGTGTCTGCGAGGTCTGCACGCCGGAAGCATCGATGTTGAAGGCGACCGAGGGGGTCGAAGGCTGGCCGGTGACCTTGACCGTGCCCGAGATCGAGCCGGCCGCGTCGAGACCCGGCGAAAAACTGTTGGCGAGCGAGATCGGCACCCTCGCCAGGTTGGCATTTATGTCGAGCGCCTGCGCGACCTTGCCCGTCACCGTCGCCGTGCCGCCGCCGAGGTTGAGCACCAGCCGGTCGAGCGTCGTCACCCCGTTGGCGATGGTCACGGTCGAGGTCTGCGCGATCGCCGCCTTGATGCCCTGCACCGTCGCCTGGCCGGATGCGAGCTCGATGGTCGTCGTTCCGTTGGCGACCTTCACTCGCCCGGTCGCCTTCGCCGGGATGTTCTTGACGGTGGCGCCACCCGAGAAGCCGGTCCAGTCGCCGTCGCGCTTGAGATCGACATCGATGCCGGTGATGGCGGTCCCGCCGGACGTCACGCTCTCGGCGCGCACCGTGCCGGCAATGACCGGTGCTGCCATATAGTTCGCGATCTGCGCGTCGATGGCGACATTCCTGGCCGAGAGATCGCCGCGCTTGATCTCCGAGGTGTTCGCCTTGACCGCGACGTTGGGTCCGTTGGCCGCCTTGGTGAAAGCGATCGTGCCACGCACATTGCCCTCGGCCTTTTCCAGGGCCAGCGCGGCGAGCGGCCCGACATCGGGCAGGTCGAGCGAAACGGTGCCGACCGGCACGAAGGCATCGTCGAGGATGAGGTCGCCGGAGATCTTGTTCGGACCGAGCGACAGCAGAAGCCCGTTGATGGCGCGGCTGCCATTGGTCGTGGCGAGCACCGCGCTGCCCTCGAGGTTCTGTCCGGCGACGTTGCCGGTGAGCTGTACATTGGCCGCCGGATTGGCGGCGTCGGCCTTGCCGGTGGCCGTCAGCTTCAGCCCGGTGATCTCGCGCGCCGCCACCGAAAGCCGGTCGCTGCTCACCGTCATCGACAGGTCGGGCGCGGTGACCGGACCTTGCGCATTCAGGGCAAAGGCAATGGCGCCCTTGGCGTCTTTCGAGAGCCCTGAAACGTCGTTCAACGCGCCTCTGATCCCGGCGGCCAGCTTGCTGTCGGCAAGGCTCGCCTGGCCATCGGCGGTGAGCGCGCCCGAATTCAGCTTCAGCCCGTCGACATTGACATTGCCATTGGCATCCCGCTTCAGCGAGGCGCTCAACGCAGCGCTCTCGCCAAGCATGCCGCGCACCGCCGCCGGCAGGGCCGAAGAAGCGACATCGGCCTTCAGATTGAGGTCGACCGCGCCGTCGCCCAGCGATATCCGGCCCGCGACCTGGCTGTTGAGTGCGTCGCTTTTCAAGGAGCCGCTGTTGACGGCGACGGCATCGGTCGTCAAGCGGCCATTGACCTTGGCCGTGACCTTGCCGGCGATCAGCGGCGCGATCATGGGATTGTCGAGGCCGATCCTGTCCACCGATACCGTGCCGGAGACCGGACCTGCCCGCCCCTTGAGGTCGAAGGCATCCGAATGCAGCACCAGGGTGAGACCGTCCACCTTCGCCTGGCTGGCGGCAATGGAAGGCAGGATCGCGGACACATCGAGCCGCGCTTGCGTGCTCTCGCCCGCCATCCTTGCCGACAAGGACTGGACCGCGATCTTGACCGGGCTTTGGGCGCTGCCGACCGTCAACGGCAGGCTGGGTCCGGATGAGGTAAGGTCGAGGGAGAAATCGCTGGCGCCGTTGGGGTTCAAGGTGCCGGCGGCCTTGCCCGAAATCCCCTGGCCCGAAAGCGTGGCGTGGTCCAGGGCCACGCCCCCCGCCAGCGTATAGCCGCCGGCAGCGTCCAGATCCAGCGGCCCGAGCCCGGCCTGGCGGGTCTGGCTGGTTTCGGCGCCCGCCACCTTGGCATTGAACTGAACGTCGGGGCTGGACGACGGACCCGTGACGTGCGCCGTGCCCTCCACCGTTCCCGCCCCGTCGAGGCCGGGCACGAAATCATTGGCGAGCGCCACCGGCAGGTCGGCGAGGCTTGCCGTCAAGTCCAGGGTCTGACCGGCGCTGCCGGAAACGGTCGCCGAACCGCCGCCGAGATTGAGCGCGAGCTTCTCGATGGAGGTCACGCCGTTAGCGATGGAAAGGCTGGATGGTTCGGCGATGGCCGCCTTGATGCCACGCACCGTCGCCTCGCCGGAAGCGATTTCAACGCTCGTCGTGCCGTTGGCGATCTTCACCCGCCCGGTGGCTGTGGCCGGAATGCCGGACGCCGTAGCGCCGCCGGTAAAGTTCGTCCAGTCGCCGTCGCGCTTCAAATCGATGCCGATGCCGCTGATGACGGTGCTGCCGGAGGTCACGCTGTCGGCCTTGATCGTGCCCGAGATCGCGGGCCCCTTCAGGTAGTTGGCGATCAGCGCGTCGACGGTGATCGTCTTTGCCGCCAGCTCGCCGCGCGCGATCGACGTGCTGGCCGCATTGATGGTGACGGTCGGGGCCTCGCCCTCCTTGGCAAAGGCGATCGTGCCGTTGATGTCGCCGGTCGCGGTCTGATTGGCCAGGGCGGCAAGCGGCCCGATGTCGGGCACGGCAAGCGTCAAAGTGCCGAGCGGCAGGAACTTGTCGTCGAGCGCGAGATCGCCCGAAACCTTGTTGTCGCCAAGCGCCAGGCTCAGCCCCTTGATCGAGCGATTGCCGTCGGCGGTCACCAGCGAGGCCTCGATATCGAGCGCCTGCCCCTCGGCGCTGCCGGTCAGCGAGATGTCGGCCGACGGATTGGCGATGTCGGCCTTGCCTTTGGCCGAGAGCTTGATGTCCTTCACCGTCCGGCCGGCGGCCGTCAGGCTGGCGCTGTCGGCCGACACCGTGAAATCCGGCGCCAAACGCGGACCGCTCGCGCTCAGCGCGAAGTTGACCCCGCCGGCAAGCGGCGTGCCGGCGAGCGACGACAGCGGCGAGACGTCGCCCAACGTGCCCTTGACGCTGGCCTGGATGTCCGAGCCCTGCATGCTGCCGGTGCCGCTGGCGCTGAGCGAGCCGGAGCTGATCTCCAGCGAATTGGCGGCGAACGCGCCCTGCGGGTCGCGGGTCGCGGTCGCCGAAAACGTCACCCGCTCGCCGAGCAGCGAGCTGATCTGCGGCGGCAATGCCTTCGAGACGGCGTCGGCATTCATCTTCAGCGTCATCGACAGATCGGCGAGCGACACGCCCGCCGTCAGCGCGGCGTTGAGCGCATCGCTACGCAAGGTGCCTTTCTCGATGGTCACGGTCTCGCGGCTGATCGTGCCGGAAAGATCCGCGGCGAGCTTGCCGGTCACCAGCGGCGCCAGCGTCGCCACGTCCGTCTTCAGGCCGGCGGCCGCGAGCTTGATGCTGACCGGGCCGCTGCGGTTCTCGATATCGAAGCCGTCGGAATGGATCTCGCCCGTAATGTTGTTGAGCTGGGTCCCGCCGACGGCCACCGAGGCAAGCGACGTACCGATATCGACCATCGGCGCCTTGCCGTCGCCAAAGGCGCGCACCGTTGCCTTTTCGACCGCGACCAGGATCGGTGCAGCGCTGTTGCCGACATCGATAGTGACCGGCTTGTCCTTGGCGGAGAGATCGACGGAGAGGTCGCTGGCGCCCTTCGGATCGACATTGCCGGTCGCGGCGCCATGCACCGCATCGCTCTCTATGGTAGCGCGTTCGATATCGACCCCGCCCGACGTGGTCGCCGTTCCGGCGAGGTCGAAGCTCGTCTTGCCGGCAAACAGCGCCTTTATCCTCTCCGGCAGGAACCCTTCGAACTGGCCGTCGCCCTTGGCCTCGATGCGATGGCCCTTGTCGGTAAGTTGGTGCCGGCCGGTCAACTGGCTGATGATCTGGCCGTCGACCATGAAGGTGCCGACGCCGCTCCAGTTAGCTAAAGGTCCGCTGCCGGAAACCACGATGTTGACGGGCGGCGCATCCGGCAGCTTGAGCAGGTTGGCGATAATGCCGCCCGCCGGCTCCGAAGCCTTGAGATCGAGGTCGAGCTTGTTGTCGGCCGGCGCAAAATGGATTTTGGCGTCGACATTGCCCTCTCTGCCGTCGTGACGGCTCACGTTCAGCAGGCTCTCGATCGCCAGCGGCGATGGATCCGCCTTGAGCGAGCCCTTGGCGGCCAGTTCGGCGATGCCGCTGCCGGCAAGCTCCTGTCCCAGCGCGATCTCCGGCAGGTCGATCTGCTTGACGTCGATCGAAACCGGCAGGCTCGTCGAGCCGCCCTGTGATGGCTGCTGGCTTGGCTGTGGCAGCCGCGCCAGTTCGATGCGCTCGGCGGCAAAGCGATCGGCATTGAAATTCCAGGAAAGCAGCGCCGTCGGCGACCAGTCGAGCGCCACCTTGCGCGCCACCATCCAGGGCCCGGCGCGGTCTTCCAGCACCACATGGTCGACCCTCAATGTGCCCGACCAGATGCCTTCGATACCGGCGACCGTCACCTTGCGGTCCTCGTTCGAAGCCACCTTCGAAATCAGGCCGGCGAGGTTCTGGCGGCCACCTTCGGTTCCGGTCAGAACGACAAGCGCGCCGATCGCCACCACCAGCAGGATCAGCAGCGTGTAGAGTAAGATGCGGAGGATGCGCCGGAAAATCTTCATCGTCAGAACGCCTGACCGATGCCGGCATAGATGCCGAAATGCGGATCGCCCGGATCGCGGTTGAGCGGCACGGCCGCGTCGATGCGCAGCGGCCCGAACGGCGTGATGTAACGCAGGCCGACGCCGGCGCCGACCTTCACATCCGAGAAATCGGGGAAGGATTTGGTCGAGACCGTGCCGGCATCGACGAACGGGACAATGCCGATCGTGTCGGTGACGCCGATGCGCATCTCGACCGAGGTTTCGAAGAACGAGAGACCGCCGATCGGCTGGCCGTCGATATCCTTCGGGCCGATGCCCTGGTAGGAATAGCCGCGCACCGAGCCGCCGCCGCCGGAATAGAAGCGCCGGTCGGCGGGCACGTTCTGCAGCCCGGTGCCGACGATCGAGCCGAGCGTCGCGCGTTCGGCGAGCACGAACCTGCTCGCCGTGTCGAGCGACTGGTAGGTGTAGCCCTCGCCCTTCAGCTTCAGGAAGGTCGCGCCGTTCAATATGTCGTAGCTCGGCTCGGCATAGGCGAGGAAGCGGAACCCCCTGGTCGGGTTCAGCTTGTTGTCGCGGCTGTCATAGACATATTGCAGCGGTACGCTGGCGATCAGATAGGTATGCTTGCCGAAGGCGTCGGTGATCTTCGAATAATCGAGGTCGAATTCGGCCGAGACCCGCTGCTTCTTGTCGAGGTCGTAGGAAACGCCGACGTCGCCCTTGACCGAGAAATGATCATAGGCATCGGGGTGTTCGAACACCGTCTTGATGCCGGTGAAGAATTTCGATGTCGGCCCGAGCACGCCCGGTTTCTCGAACATGACGCCGGCATTGTAGTTGAGCGCGGAGATGCTGTTGCTGCCAATGCCGCTGATCGAGCCGTCGATACGCAGCTTCTCCGCCTGGCCGAACAGGTTGCGGTGTCCCCAATAGCCTTCGAGCCCGAGGCCTTCCGTGTTCGAGAACGTGCCGCCGATGCCGAAATAGCGTGGCTTGCGCTCGCTCACCTGGACATCGATCGGGATGTTGCCCTTGGCGTCGAGGGTGTCGCCTTCCTTGATGGTCACGCTGTTGAAGACTTCGAGCCCGAGCAGCCGGTCGCGGGCATCGTCGATCTCCTGCGGCGAATATTGCTGGCCTCGCTTCAAGCCGGTCATGTATTCGGTGAAGTCGCGATCGACCTTTTCCGTGCCCTCGACCGTCGTATCGCCATAGCCGGCGACCGGACCGGCCGCCACCGTCAGCGTCACGTCCAGCGTCGAGGTGGCGTGCTCGGCGACGATCTCGCGGTCCGTCACCTTGGCAAGCGGCCTGCCCTCTTCCTTCAGCGCCCGCACGATCAGCGCTTCGGCCTTGAGCACCGCGCCGGAGCCGGCATCGCCGCCGGCAATCAGGCCGAAGTCGGCTGCCGCCAATCCCGCCGCATCACCCTTCAGCCGGATGTTGCCCAACGTGAATTTCGCTCCGGGGGAAACCGTGACGACCACCGGAATGGGCTGCGGCCCCTTGAACTCGGCATCCGGCGGCAACTCGTCGATCGACTTGCCGTCGATCGCGATGGTGACCACGCCCTCGTAGCGGGCATCGGCGTAGAGGGCGGCGACCAGTTGTTCGCGGTCGCCGCGCGCCTTGGCCATCAGGCCGAGCGATCCGGACACCGGATGGTCCTCGTCGTTTTTCAGCGCCGAGGCATTTTCGAGCTTTTTGACCAGATCCTTGTCGGCGTCAGTAGCATTGATTGTCACCGAGTAGCGCAGCGGATCGACGATGTCGGCATCCTCGTCCTTGGACGAACCCCAAAGTTTGATGCCGAAAATCTCGAAAGCCGCCGCCTGCCGTACCTCCGCGGCCAGCACAGTCGAGCAGATGAGCGCGAAAAGCAGGGCGCGCGGAAGCCCGCGCCCTGGCGCGAACCCTCCTGACATCTGCGTTTCATGCGCCGGCATTAAGACAACCTAGTCGACAAAACTAAAATTGGAATGAAGTTCCGCAACGTTCGTAAAGGGGCCACAATCCAATTGTCTGAAATAGACCGGGCTTGGAAGTCACACCTTTTGCGTTTTCGCAAAAAAGTGTGATCCGTCTCACAGAGGTTCTGTCGAAATACCGGCCTTTGGCCGGCATGGAAACCGTTCGCGGGTGATAAACCTGCGGCGCCCCGGCGTTGACAAGCCTGCAGAAGCTTGATCATGCCTGGACGCTGGCAATGTCTGGAGGATGATGTGGCAATGCGCGCGGCTCGTGGTCTCTCGTTCCTTCTCGTTATCTTTTTTGCCTTCAGCGGCACGGCACTTGCGGCCGAAGCCCGGCGAATTGTGACGACCGACAATTCCGACTATTTCGGTTTCGACCTGAGGTCGGAGCAGAATGTCAGCCTCGACCAGTGCAAGACCACGTGCCTCGGCGACCCCGCCTGCCGTGCCTTCACCTACAACACCAAGGCCAAATGGTGTTTTCTCAAATCCGACTATAACCAGTTGAAATCCTTTACCGGCGCCGTCGCCGGCAAGGTCGCGAATGTCGATGGCGATCCGGATATCGGCGCCCCGCCGGCCCTGGCCTTCTTCCCCAACTGGATGGCCGACCAGGCTCAGCAGCTCCGCAACAAGCTGACCGATCCCGCCTATGACAAGCCGACCGAGGGGCTTGCCGCCCTGCAGGCGGCCGCCGAGCAGGCAGCACTTACAGGCGACCATCGCCTTGCCATGCAGAAATACCAGGCGGCGGTCTCGGTCCTGCCCGATGACGGCGCGCTGTGGCTGGCGCTGGCGCGCGAGATACTCGCCGTGGAGCCGGCCTCGAACACCACCGAACCCTCGACGTTCCCGATGAACGCCACCTCGGCGGCCTTCAACGCCTACAAGCTGGTGCGCACCGCAAAGACCCGCGCCGAGGCGCTGGCCCTGCTTGGCGCCGGCCTCGACAAGCGCGATCTGTACCGGCCCTCGCTGCAGGCCTATGAGGCGAGCCTTGCGCTGGTGAGTTCGCCCGCCGTCCAGGCCGACTATGCCGACCTCAAGGCGCGCAAGGGTTTCCGCGTCATCGAGCACACCGTCGATGCCGATTCCTCGTCGCCGCGCATCTGCGCCCAGTTTTCCGAGGAACTGGTCAAGACCGGCGTCGACTACTCGCAGTTCGTGACCGTCGACAACGCCGCGCCCAAGGCCGTCGAGGCCAAGGACAAGCAGATCTGCGTCGAAGGCCTGGAGCACGGCCAGCATTATGACGTGACATTCCGCGCCGGCCTGCCCGCCGCGATCGGCGAAACGATCGCCGCGCCCGTCGTGCTGTCGATCTACGTCCAGGACCGCGCTCCCTCCGCCCGCTTCACCGGCGACAGCTTCGTGCTGCCGGCCGGCGCGCGCCGCGGCATTCCGGTCGTCACCGTCAACATGAACGCCGCCAAGATGACGCTCTACCGCATCGGCGATCGTTCGCTGGCGCAGCTTCTGTCCGGCTATCAGTTCCTGCATCAGCTCGACGGCTATGACATCTCCACCATTTCCGACCAGATGGGCGCGCCGGTCTGGTCGGGCACGCTCGATATCGCCAATGATCTCAACAAGGAGGTTACCACTTCGTTTCCGGTGGACGAGGCGATCCCGCAGCGCAAGCCCGGCGTCTATGTGCTGACCGCGCAGCCGGTCGACGACAAGAGCGACGACTACGGTTCACGCGCCACGCAGTGGTTCGTGGTCTCCGACATCGGCCTTTCCACCTATACCGGCCAGGACGGCCTCAACGTCTTTGCCCGTTCGCTGGGCTCGGCCAAGCCGATTTCCGGCGCCGAACTGACGTTGCTTGCCAAGAACAACGAGATACTCGGCGCGGCGACCACCGACGCCGAGGGCCACGCCGTCTTCAATCCTGGCCTCACCCGCGGCGAGAACGGCATGGTGCCGGCCGTGCTGATGGCCAAGCAGGGCGACAACGACTTCGTCTTCCTCGACATGGGCAAGGCCGGCTTCGATCTTTCGGATCGCGGCGTCGAGGGGCGCGCCTCGCCAGGCGCGCTCGACGTCTATGCCTGGACGGAACGAGGCATCTACCGCGCCGGCGAGGACGTTCACGTCGCCGCCCTTGCCCGCGACGGCGCCGCCAAGGCGGTCGAGAACCTGCCGCTGACCTTCATCTTCACGCGTCCCGACGGCGTCGAGAACCGCCGCGTCATCAGCAATGGCGAGTCCGCCGGCGGCCACGCCGTCGACCTGCCGCTCGAGGCCAACGCCATGCGCGGCACCTGGACGGTGTCGATCTACACCGATCCCAAGCAGGCGCCGGTCGCCAGCCAGATGTTCCTGGTCGAGGATTTCGTGCCGGATCGCATCGAATTCGACCTGACCGCCGACAAGAAGGAGATCGCCCAAGGCGAGACCGCCAACGCCACCGTCGACGGCCGCTTCCTTTACGGCGCGCCGGCCGCGGGCCTGGCGCTCGAAGGCGAGATGACTTTGTCGACCACGAGCAGTTGGGACAGCTTCAAGGACTTCACCTTCGGCCTGGCCGACGAGCAGTCGAGCGAGCCGACCGTGACGCCTCTCGCCAATCTTCCCGTCGTCGGCGACGACGGCAAGGCGACCTTCCCGGTCACGATCGACCAGTTGCCGTCGACCACCAAGCTGGTCAATGCCAAGGTCACCGTGCGGATGCGCGAGGCCGGCGGCCGCGCCGTCGAGCGCTCGCTCGACATCGGCGTTCGCCCACAGCGCGACGTCATCGGCGTTCGCCCCGATTTCGCGGATGATGAGGTGCCGCAAGGCGGCACGGCGAAGTTCAGCATCATCGCCGTCGACCCGAACGGCAAGCGCGAGGACCTGAAGGGCGCGCAGTGGTCGCTGGTCAAGGTCGAGCGGAACTATCAATGGTACCGTTCCAACAATTCCTGGAACTACGAGGCGGTGAACCTCACCAAGGCCGTAGCCAACGGCGCGGTCGACCTGAAGGCCGATGGCGAGGCGACGGTATCGCTGCCCGTCGACTGGGGCCGTTACCGGCTCGAGGTCGAGACCGCCGATCCCGACGGTCCGGCGACCAGCTATGAGTTCGACGCCGGCTGGTACGTCGCCTCGACCACCACCGAGACGCCAGACGGCCTGGAGATCGCCCTCGACAAGGATACTTACGCCGCCGGCGAAGTGGCCAAGTTGAAGGTCTCGCCGCATTTTGCCGGCGAACTTCTGGTCACCATCGGCGCCGAGAAGCTTTTGAAGACGGTCACCGCTTCGGTGCCGGCCGGCGGCAGCACCGTCGACATCCCCGTCGGCGACGACTGGGGCGCTGGCGCCTATGTCACCGCGACCTTGTTCCGGCCCGGCGACGCGCAGGAATCGCGCATGCCGGCCCGCGCCATCGGCATCCAATGGCTGTCGGTCGATCCGGGCTCGAAGAAGCTGGCGGTCAGCTTGACGCCGCCGGAAAAGACCTTGCCGCGCCAGCAGCTGTCGATCCCGGTCGCCGTCAGCGGCGCCCAGGCCGGCAGCAATGCCTATGTGATGGTGGCTGCCGTCGATGTCGGCATCCTCAACCTCACCAATTACAAGGCGCCCGATCCAGAGGACTGGTTCTTCGGCCAGCGCATGCTGGGGCTGGAGATCCGCGACCTCTACGGACGCCTGATCGATGGCTCGCTCGGCACCATGGGCAAGATACGCACCGGCGGCGACGGAGCCAACATGCAGGCGCAAGGCAGCCCGCCGACCGAAAAGTTGGTCGCCTTCTTCTCCGGCCCCGTCGAGCTCGATGCCAACGGCAAGGCGCGCATCGACTTCGACATCCCGCAGTTCAACGGCACCGTGCGCGTCATGGCCGTCGCCTGGACCAAGGATGCGGTCGGCCATGCCCAGACCGACGTCATCGTGCGCGATCCGGTGGTGATCACCGCCGGTCTGCCGCGCTTCCTGGCGCCGGGCGATGCGGCGACCATGCGCCTCGACATTGCCGACACCGATGGCCCGGCCGGCGACTATGCGCTGTCAGTCACCACGACCGGCGACCTTTCGACCGGCGACAAGCCGCTGCCCGAGAAGCTGACGCTCGCCCAGGGCAAGCGGCAATCGCTCACCTTCCCGCTCGTCGCCAAGACCGCGGGCGACGCCTCCCTCACCGTCAAGCTCGCGCATGCCGACGGCACCGAGGTCGAGCAGACGCTCTATCTACCGGTGCGGCCGGCGCAGCTTCCGGTCACCAACCGCATGGTCGTCGACCTGAAGCCCAATGGCGGCTCGCTGCGCGTCGACAAGGAATTGCTTGCCGCCAGCGTGCTCGACGGCGCCTCGGTCAGCGTCGGCGTTTCGCAGTCGTCCGCGCTCGACGTGCCGTCGCTTCTTATGTCGCTCGACCGCTATCCCTATGGCTGCGCCGAGCAGACCACCAGCCGCGCCATGCCGCTGCTCTATGTCAACGACATGGCCAAGAGCATCGGCATGGAGAGCGATCCGAACCTGCATCAACGCATCCAGGACGCGATCTACAAGGTGCTGTCCTATCAGTCGTCGAGCGGCAGCTTCGGCCTTTGGGGGCCGGGCTCCGGCGACCTGTGGCTCGACGCCTATGTCACCGAGTTCCTGACCCGGGCGCGCGAGGAGAAATACGATGTGCCCGCGCTGGCGATGAACCAGGCGCTGAACAACCTGCAGAACTCGCTGGGCTACGACCAGGACGTCCAGGACAAGGGCAGCGAGATCGCCTATGCGCTCTACGTGCTCGCCCGCAACAAGAAGGCCTCGATCGGCGATCTGCGCTACTACGCCGACACGCAACTCGAAGCCTTCTCCAGCCCGATGGCGGTCGCTCAGTTGGCGGCGAGCCTCGCGCTCTACGGCGATACGCAACGTTCGGAAGCCACCTTCCAGACGGCGCTGCGGCTGGCGCAATCGGAAACCGACTACGACTACTATCGCTCGGACTACGGCTCGCGGCTGCGCGACGGCGCGGCGATGCTGGCGCTGGCGGCGGAATCGAAGCCGGTGCCGAGCATCATGCCGCAGCTGATCAAGCTGGTGGGCGTGGCGCGCGCCGATGCCCGCTGGACAAGCACGCAGGACGAATCCTGGATGCTGCTCGCCGCGCGAGCGCTGAAGGAAGGCAATGATTCCATCATGCTTTCCGTCAACGGCGCGCCGCATTCGGGCGGCTATTCCGACCAAGTCGCCGGCAGCGAGCTGGCCGACAGCCCGCTCACCATCGCCAACACCGGCGCGACGCCGCTGCAGGCAGTGGTCACCGCGGTCGCCGCGCCGGTCGAGCCGCTGCCGGCCGGCGGCGACGGCTTCACCATCGATCGCACCTACTACAAGCTCGACGGCACCGAGGCCAATGTCACGGAGGCCAGGCAGAACGAGCGCTATGTGGTCGTGCTCAAGGTCTACGAGCAGAACAAGTGGCCGTCGCGGCTCTTGATCACCGACCTGTTGCCGGCCGGCTTCGAGATCGACAATCCGAGCCTGGTTTCCAGCGCGCAATTGTCGAACTTCTCCTGGCTGGCGCAGACCGACGCCGCACATCTGGAGTTCCGCGACGACCGCTTCGTCGCCGCCTTCAACCCCAACGAAGGCGACGGCGACCGCAACATCACGCTGGCCTATGTCGTGCGCGCCGTGACGCCGGGTACCTACGCCCATCCGGCGGCGACGGTGGAGGATATGTACCGGCCGCAATACTCGGCCCGCACCGCCACCGGCGTGATGGAAGTCAAGTCGGAATAGCAAGGTCGCAGTCACCTTCTCCCCGTCCCAATGCGGGGAGAAGGTGCCGGCAGGCGGATGAGGGGCAGCACCGTGCTCTCCAGAAAAATCCTCAAACGAACCGCGATCGCAGGCCTTTGCCTCGCCGGATTCGCGGCGTTTTCGATCGCCGCGCTCTGGGAACTCGACCGCGCCTTTCCGCCGCCACTGCCGGCGAAGCTGACGGTCTCGACGGAGGTCCAGGATCGCGACGGCCAGCTGCTGCGCGCCTTCGCCACGCCGGACGGCTACTGGCGGCTCGAAACCCGCCTCGACCAGGTCGACCGGCAATTCGTCGACATGCTGGTCACCTACGAAGACAAGCGCTTCTGGGATCATCGCGGCGTCGATCTGCTGGCGCTCTGCCGCGCCGCCGGCCAGCTCGTCACCAGCGGCCATATCGTCTCCGGCGGCTCGACCTTGTCGATGCAGCTCGCCCGGCTGATCGAGCCGCGCGACAGCCGCAGCCTCGGTTCCAAGCTCAAGCAGATGCTGCGCGCCATCCAGATCGAACGGCGACTTACCAAGCAGGAAATCCTCGAACGCTATCTGACGCTGGCGCCCTATGGCGGCAATCTCGAGGGCGTGCGCGCCGCTTCGCTCGCCTATTTCGGCAAGGAGCCGAAGCGGCTCACCGTGTCGGAAGCCGCCCTTCTCGTGGCGCTGCCGCAATTGCCGGAAAGGCGCCGGCCCGACCGCAACCTCGACATTGCCCACGCTGCGCGCGACCGCGTGCTCACCCGCATGGTCTCGGCCGGCCTGCTCGGCGAGCGCGAAGCGCAGCGAGCCACGCTCGACGACGTATCCGGCCTGCGCAGAAAACTGCCGGCGCTGGCCGCGCATGCCTCCTATGCCATGCTGCCCAAGGCCGTGCCCGGCAAGCCGCTGCAGCTCACCATCCGCAAAAGCGTGCAGCAGGGGCTGGAACAGGTGGCAAGGGATGCCGCCAGGAAGCTCGGCCCGAAACTTTCGGTCGCCATGGTCATGGCCGATGCGCGCACCGGCGACATCCTCGGCGAAGTCGGCTCCGCCAATTTCTTCGACGCCAGCCGCTCCGGATGGATCGACATGACCAAGGTGGTGCGCTCGCCCGGCTCGACGCTGAAACCCTTCATCTACGGGCTTGCCTTCGAGCAGGGGCTGGTGGCGCAGGAGATGATCATCGAGGACAGCCCGGCCGATTTCGGCGGCTACCGTCCGAAGAATTTCGACATGGGCTACCAGGGCGACGTCTCGATCCGCCAGGCACTGCAATTGTCGCTCAACGTGCCGGCGATCCGGGTGCTAGACGCCGTCGGTCCGGCGCGGCTGACGGCACGGTTTCGCCAGGCCGGCGTCAACCCGATCCTGCCGGTCAACGAAGCGCCGGGCCTGGCGATCGGGCTTGGCGGCGTCGGCGTGACCTTGCGCGACCTGGTGCAGCTCTATACGGGGCTCGCCAATGGCGGCAAGATGCATACGCTGCATGACGGCACCGAGCCGGCCACTGCCGAGCGCACCACCGCAACGATCCTCGACGACCAGGCCGCCTGGCAGATCAACGACATCCTGTCAGGCGTGAAGCCGCCGGAAGGCGCAATGCAGCGCGGCATCGCCTACAAGACCGGCACCTCCTACGGCTATCGCGATGCCTGGTCCGTCGGCTTCGACGGCCGCTACGTGCTGGGTGTGTGGGTCGGCCGCGCCGATGCCAGCCCGATCCCCGGCCTGTCGGGCTATGTCTCGGCAGCTCCGATCCTGTTCGAGGGCTTCGTCCGTTCCGGCCTTGCCGGCGTGCCGCTGCCCAGCCGACCGCCGGGCGTCTTCAACCCCAAGCGCGAGGAATTGCCGGTGACGCTCGCCCGTTTCGGCGCGGGCGCCGACGGTCTGGTGCAGGCCACCGCCACCGAGCCCGCGCCGACGATCGTCTTCCCACCCAATGGCGCCCGCGTGGACCTCGGCACGAATTCCGCCGATGCCACGCCGCTGGTGCTAAAGCTGCAGGGCGGCCGCGCACCATTCCGCTGGCTGGCCAACGGCAAGCCGCTCGCCGGCATCGACCGCCGCCGCACCGCGACCTGGCAACCGGACGGTACAGGCTATTCGACGCTGACTGTGATCGACGCGGCCGGCCGCGCGGCGAGCGTGAAGGTTTTCGTCGAATAGGATGCGGCAAGCGATTCAGAAGATTGCGTTTCTCAGCCTGATGTTCGGAGCATTTCTCGCAGCGCTGGCTGTCCTAACGGCTGTCTCGCTCCCAGTTCACGCCGATCCCCTGCCCGCCGGCTTCGTCAGGCTCGCCGATGTCGACCCGACCATCCGCCAGGATATCCGCTACGCCGGCCTTGAAAACTTCCTGCACCGCAAGGCCGACGGCTATGACGCGCCGGTCTGCATCCTGACCGCGCAGGCGGCGAAGGCGCTGTCCAGCGTCCAGAAAGCCATTGCCGAAAAGGGCCTGACGCTGGTCGTCTTCGACTGCTATCGTCCGGCGCGCGCCGTCGCCGACATGGGCAAATGGACAAAAGAAGGCGGCCCGCCGGATCCGCAATGGTATCCGACCGTTCAGCGCGGCGACCTCGTCGCCGAGGGCTATATCGGCGAATTGTCCAGCCATTCGCGCGGCTCTACCGTCGACCTTGCCATCGCGACGCTGGAAGCGGCGAGCCCGGTTCATCCGGCCTGCGGCGCGCCGGACGGCGTAATGCTCGACTTCGGCACCGGTTTCGACTGCTTCGATCCGATGAGCGAGACGGCGCACCACCCTCTTCCCGCCGAAGCGACAGCGAACCGCAAGATGCTGCTTGCCGCCATGCGTGCCGCCGGTTTCCGCAACTATGCGCGCGAATGGTGGCACTTCACCCTGGCCAAAGAACCTTTCCCAAAACAGCGCTTCGATTTTCCGGTCACCGCACCTTAAGGCGTGCCCAGGCTTGGCCTGCCCCCGAGCGTTTCTAATTGGCTCGGCTGATGGAACCCATGCGGTCAGCGTTGAGGAAGTTATTTCCTCAACTGGCCCAAGCTCGGCGAGAAATTGCTTCGAGGAGGCGAAAAAGGCAACATTCAATGCATCTAAATTCTATAAACTCAGTAGAGTTCGTAGCAGTTCAACGGAGGCGGGAATGACCAAACCTCATTTCAGGAAACTGCTCGGCGCGCTGGTCGCCGCATCTGTCCAGTTCGGCACGCTCGGTTTCGCGTTCGCCGACACGACCATTCTGAATGTGTCCTACGACCCGACACGTGAGCTCTACAAAGCCTATGACGAGGCGTTTGCCGCGCACTGGAAGGCGGAGACCGGTGAAACCGTCACCATCCAGCAGTCGCATGGCGGATCGGGCGCCCAGGCGCGGGCGGTGATCGACGGCCTCGACGCCGACGTCGTGACGCTGGCGCTCGAAGGCGACATCAACGCCATCGTATCGAAGACGAAGAAGATCAACCCGGACTGGCGCACGAAGTTCGAGAACAACTCGGCACCCTACACCTCCACCATCATCTTCCTGGTGCGCAAGGGCAATCCCAAGGGCATCCACGACTGGGGCGATCTGGTGAAGGACGGTGTCCAGGTGATCACGCCGAACCCGAAGACTTCCGGCGGTGCGCGCTGGAACTATCTTGCCGCCTGGGCCTATGCAAACGCCAATGACGGCAGCGACGAAGCCAAGACCAAGGCGTTTGTCGGCAAGCTTTATGCGAACGTCCCGGTCCTCGATACCGGCGCGCGCGGCTCGACGGTGACCTTCGCGCAGAAGGGCCTGGGCGACGTGCTGATCGCGTGGGAGAATGAAGCCTATCTCGCGCTCGAGGAATTCGGCGCCGACAATTTCGATATCGTCTATCCGCCGACCTCGATCCTGGCGGAGCCGCCGGTCGCCGTCGTAGACGCCAATGTCGATGCCAAGGGCACGCGCAAGGTCGCGGAAGCTTATCTGAGCTGGCTCTATTCCAAGGAAGCCCAGACCATCATCGCCAAGAACCACTATCGCCCGGCCAAGCCCGACCTGGTGACGGCGGAGGACCTTGCCAAGCTGCCGGCAATCAAGCTGGTCACCATCGACGACCCGCAGTTCGGCGGCTGGAAGAAAGCGCAGCCTTACCATTTCGGCGACGGTGGTATATTCGACCAGATCTACAAGCCGGCGCAGTGAGCCGGATGGCCGGTGAGCCTCACGGGCATGCCGGACGAATGCGACCGCGCAAAGCCATTCTGGTTTGAATAGAAGGGACGATCCAGAACAGCATGACCACAGCACCCGCCAAGGCGGGGTGGCGATTCCGACAGCCGAGTGTCATTCCGGGCTTCGGATTGACGCTCGGCTTCTCGCTTGCCTACCTCACGCTCATCATCCTCATCCCGCTTTCGGGGCTGGTCTGGCGTTCGGCAGCGCTGGGCTGGGCCGATTTCTGGGCGATCGCCGTCGACCGACGCACCCTCAACGCGCTGAAGATAAGCTTCGGCACCGCCTTCCTGGCGGCTGCCGTCAACGTCGTGTTCGGCACCGTCGTCGCCTGGGTGCTGGTCCGCTACCGCTTTCCCGGCCGCCGCATCGCGGACGCGATGGTCGACCTGCCCTTCGCGCTGCCCACGGCCGTCGCCGGCATCGCGCTGACCACGCTCTATGCGCCGAATGGCTGGATCGGCCATCTCCTGGCGCCGCTCGGCATCAAGGTCGCCTACACGCCGCTCGGCATCGTCATCGCGCTGGTGTTCATCGGCTTGCCCTTCGTCGTGCGCACCGTCCAGCCGATCATGGAAGAGATCGACAAGGAGGTCGAGGAAGCCGCCGCCACGCTCGGCGCCAGCCGTTTCCAGATCATCACCCGCGTGCTTTTCCCAGGCCTCGCCCCGGCGATCGTCACCGGCTTCTCGCTCGCCTTCGCGCGCGGCGTCGGCGAGTACGGCTCGGTCATCTTCATCGCCGGCAACCTGCCCTTCAAGTCGGAGATCGCGCCGCTTCTGATCGTGATCAGGCTAGAGGAATACAATTACGAGGCGGCGACCGCGATCGCCGCGATCATGCTGGCGCTGTCCTTCCTGATGCTTCTGGTCGTCAATCTCGTCCAGACATGGAGCCGCAAGCGCTATGGCTGATCCCGAGATCAAATCCTACGCGCCGCATCACGAGAGCCAGTCGGCAGCGATAACCGAAAGCCGGCCAGTCAAGGCCGTGCTGATGGCAATCGCCCTCGCCTTCCTCGCCGTCTTCCTGCTCTTGCCGCTGATCATCGTCTTCCACGAGGCGCTTGCCAAAGGCATCGGCGCCTACACGGACGCCCTTTCCGGCCCCGACACGCGCTCCGCCATCCGCCTGACATTGCTTGTGGCGGCGATCTCCGTGCCGCTCAACGTCGTCTTCGGCATCTCGGCAGCCTGGGCGATCGCCAAGTTCGAATTCAAGGGCAAGGCGTTCCTGACCACGCTGATCGACCTGCCCTTCTCGGTCTCGCCGGTCATCTCCGGCCTGGTCTATGTGCTTCTCTTCGGCGCGCAAGGGCTGCTCGGCGCCTGGTTGAAGGCGCATGGCATCGTCATCCTCTTCGCCGTGCCCGGCATCGTGCTGGCTACCATTTTCGTCACCTTCCCCTTCGTCGCGCGCGAGCTCATCCCGCTGATGCAGGAACAGGGCAACGGCGATGAGGAGGCAGCACTTTCGCTGGGCGCCAGCGGCTGGCAGGCCTTCTGGTATGTGACGCTGCCCAACGTCAAATGGGGACTGCTCTACGGCGTGCTTCTGTGCAACGCCCGCGCCATGGGGGAGTTCGGCGCGGTCTCGGTGGTGTCGGGCCACATACGGGGCCTCACCAACACCATGCCGCTGCATGTCGAGATCCTCTACAACGAATACAACGCCGTGGGCGCCTTTGCCGTCGCTTCGCTGCTCGCCGGCCTGGCGCTGGTGACGCTGGTCTTGAAAACGCTTCTCGAAATGCGCTACGGCGCCGAGCTAGCCGCGACGCGTGGCCACTGAACGCTACCTGTCGCCCAAGAGTGCCTGGCGCTTTTGGGAGCAACGACAGCATCAAGGAACTGAGGGATTTGCATGGAAGTTCGCGTCGTCAACGTGCGCAAGGAGTTCGAGCGGTTTCCGGCGCTCCACGACGTGTCGCTCGACATCAGGTCCGGCGAGCTCATCGCGCTGCTCGGGCCGTCGGGCTCCGGCAAGACGACGCTGCTTCGCCTGATCGCTGGCCTGGAGCGGCCGACCAAGGGCGCGATCTTCTTCGGTGACGAGGACGCCTCGCAGAAATCGATCCAGGAGCGCAATGTCGGCTTCGTCTTCCAGCACTACGCGCTGTTCCGCCACATGACGGTTGCCGACAATATCGGCTTCGGCCTGAAGGTCAGGCACGGCGCCGCAAGGCCGTCGGCGCAGGAAATCCGCCGCCGGGCGCTGGAACTGCTCGACCTCGTCCAACTGTCGGGCTTGGAAAAGCGCTATCCGGCGCAGCTTTCCGGCGGTCAGCGCCAGCGCGTGGCTTTGGCCCGCGCCATGGCGATCGAGCCCAAGGTGCTTTTGCTCGACGAACCGTTCGGCGCGCTCGACGCGCAGGTTCGCCGTGAGCTGCGCCGCTGGCTGCGCGAGATCCACGACCGCACCGGCCACACGACCGTCTTCGTCACGCATGACCAGGAAGAGGCGCTGGAGCTCGCCGACCGCGTCGTGGTCATGAGCCAGGGCCGCATCGAGCAGGTCGGCACCGCCGACGATATCTATGACACGCCGAACTCGCCCTTCGTCTATTCCTTCATCGGCGAGTCGAGTTCGCTGCCGGTCAAGGTCGAGAACGGCGAGATCTGGATCGCCGACCGGCCGATCGGGCTGCAGGCGCCGCATGCACCCTCCGGCGAGGCGGTTCTCCACTTCCGCCCGCATGACGTCGAACTGCTCGACGGCTGCAGCGGTTGCATCGCCGGCACGGTTGCCGCCAGCCGCCGCGTTGCCGGTACCAGGCGCGTCGAGCTCGAAATCGGCGGTGAGCGCCAGCGCGTCGAGATCGAACTGCCGGTCGACCATCCCGCGGCACAGAAGAGCCGGGTGGCTTTCAGGCCGCGACGCTGGAAGCTTTTTCCCACGTCCTGAGCTGTCTTTCAGCCTGACAGCTCCTCCGGCGCCAGCCTGGCGCAGCCTTTGAATCCACTTGGAAGAAAATCCTAGCAAAGAGCTGTTTTGGCGAGATATTTTCCAGGCCCTCGCCCACCTCTCGGAGCGCGTGCCTCGTCGCACCAGGCTTTCCCGACTATGGTCTCGCCATAGCTTGATCCATTTCCAAGGAGCCCTGTTTTCATGAAGCGTCTGTTGCTCGGCATTGCAGCTTTTGCCGGTCTCGTCCTCGCGTCCTCCCAAGCCTGGTCGGCCGACAAACTTTTGAATGCATCCTATGACGTCGGCCGCGAGCTGTTCGTCGACGTCAACAAGGCCTTCATCGCCAAGCACGCCGGCGTTACCGTCGATCAGTCGCATGCCGGCACCTCGGCGCAGGCGCGCGCGATCGCCGAAGGTCTTGGTGCCGATGTCGTCACCTTCAACCAGGTCACCGACGTCGATTTCCTGGTCAAGAAAGGGTTGGTCTCAGCCGATTGGCAGAAAGATTTCCCCGACAACGCCTCGCCCTTCTATTCGCTGCCGTCCTTCCTGGTGCGCGCCGGCAACCCCAAGCACATCAAGGACTGGAATGATCTGGTGCGCGACGACGTCCAGGTCATCTTCCCGAACCCGAAGACGTCCGGCAATGCGCGCTACACTTATCTCGCCGCCACCGCCTACGCCAAGGAAGCCTTCAAGGGCGACGACGCCAAGGTGAAGGAGTTCATCACCAAGCTCTTCAACAATGTGCCGATCTTCGACACCGGCGGCCGCGCCGCCACCACCACTTTCGTGCAGCGTGAGATCGGCGACGTACTGATCACCTTCGAATCGGAGACGCGCGGCATTCGCAAGGAGTATGGCGACGACAAGTTCGAGCAGGTCACGCCTTCGGTCAGCCTGCTGGCCGAGTTTCCGGTAGCGATCGTCGACAAGGTCGCCGACGAGCATGGCAGCCGCGATCTCGCCAAGTCCTATCTCGACTTTCTCTACACGCCGGAAGGCCAGGACATCGCCGCCGGGAACGGCCTGCGGGTTCGCGACGCCTCGGTGGCCGCCAAGCACAAGGCCGACTTCCCGGATGTACGGCTGCTGACCGTGGAGGAGGTGTTCGGCGGCTGGGAAAAGGTGCAGAAGGAGCATTTCGCCGCCGGCGGACTGCTCGATCAGGCATATGGCAGCCGCTGAAAAAGCTCCACAATCAAAGAGAGCAAGAAGCCGGCTTTGCCGGCTTTCTCCATGCAAGCGGGGTTGCATGAGTTCGCAGGGGAAAGCCCGGCCCCCAACGTGAAAAACGTTACGAAGAATCAACGCGTTTGTGCCTAAGCTGCGGGGCAAACTATTGGGCCAGGGCGACGTTAGGCGGTCAAACTGTCATGATTTGCACACAAACAACCGCCAGATGCAGGCGCATTGGGGTTTGATGAACTGAATCGGGCATGCTGACCAAAAAAGGCAAATACGGCCTCAAGGCCCTCGTGCATCTTTCCGGCCTGCCGGCTGGCCAGCTTGCATTCGTCAACGACATCGCCGTCGCCAACAACATCCCGAAGAAATTCCTGGATGCGATCCTGGGCGAACTACGCAATGCCGGTTTCGTCCAGAGCCGCAAGGGCAAGGAAGGCGGCTACCGCCTCGCGCGGCCCGCTTCCGAGATCAAGATCGGCCATGTCGTGCGCGTGCTCGACGGCCCGCTGGCGCCGATCCCTTGCGCCAGCCGCACACAATACCAGCGCTGCGAGGATTGCGACGAGGCCACCTGCCAGGTCCGCCACATGATGCTGGAAGTGCGCCAGGCGATCGCCGAGGTGCTCGACAACCGCAGCCTCGCCGCCATGCGCGACGCCGACAACGACGATTTCCCGGCGGAGCTCACCTCCCAGATTTGAAGCAATTCGAGGAAGCGGTAGCGGCCAGGTTCCGCCCTTCGCCGCAGCCTTCCGTCCGCAATTGCGCCCAACGACAAGTCGCCGGCCTGACTTGTCGCCCTCGGTTGCCAGTCTACCGCGGAGGCAGTAAAGCGGCTGGGAGGATGAAACAGGGCTCTGACGCATGAGGCTGCCTTGGCTTGGCAATTCCCGCAAGGCCAGCCGGCAACCATCGTCGAACGACATCTATCACACCGAGATCATTGCCGACGTGCCGGTGCCGGAGCGCAACGAGTCCGTTCGCTTCTTCAGCCGCAAGGTTGTCCGCCCCGGAAAACTGCGCCGTTTCTCCAATCGGGACCTGCGCGAGAGTCTGCTGTCCTGTTTCTATCTCGGCGTCGCGGCGATGCTGCCGGTCTCCTGGTGGGGGCCTATCTGCAGCTGGGGGTCCAGGTTCAGGCGCAGGCGTCATTTTCGCAAGGATTTTGTCCGCTACGACGTCGCGGTGAAGGCCGTGCTCGGCAATGCCGTCGACACGAAAACCATGTTCGAGGCGCAACTCGCCGCCATCCACCGCCGGCGCTTGACGCTTGCGGCGCATCTCGTCGCCGGCTGGCGCTGGTCCCCGGCGATCCGGCTGGAAGGCCTCGAAGTCCTCCAACAAGCCCTGCGCAACGGGCGCGGCGCCATCATATGGTGCGACCAGTTCACGGCGCAGACGATCATGGGCAAGCGCGCCTTGCATGAGGCCGGCGTCGATGCTCATCAGGTAAGCGCGCAGTACCACGGCTTCTCGCCGAGCAAATTCGGCTTCCACGTGATCAACCCGCCATTGGTCAAGGTCGAGAACCGCTTCCTGAAAAGCCGGATCGTCTTTGAGCGCACCGACGCCTACCAGGTCACCACGCGCATCCAGAAGACCCTGAAGGCAAACGGCGTGGTGCTGATGACCAACACCGTCTATGCCGGCTCCACCTTCACCGAGGCCGCCATGGGCGAGCGCGGCTGGACCCATCTCGCCTCGGCGCCGGCAAACTTCGCCGCGCGCGCGGGCGCGGCGCTGTTTCATATGGCGACGATCGAAACGGTCCCCTTTCGCCAATATCGCGCGATCGTCAGCGAACTGAGCGCGGGTGCACGGGCGCCGGCGTCGCCGGCAAGGGACACCGCGACGAAGAACCTCGCTGTCCAGGCGGGATATATCCTGTCGAAACGCGACCATATGCTGGAAACGCTCGAACCCTGTCCGGAGCAGATGATGGCTTGGTCGAGCGCCGTGCGGCTGACCGAGCAGCCAACGGAAGCCGCGATCGGCAATGACGGCGCCTGAAGCGCCCGAACCGTTCTAACCAACGATCCTTTTCAGGATCCCGGCAACACTTCGCGTTCCGTCGACCGTCACGGCCCGTTCGTCCGCGGCAGGCTCTTCCAGCGTGGCGAACTGGCTGTCGACCAGGCTTGCCGGCATGAAATGGCCCTTGCGATTGGCGACCCGGCGCCAGGCGGTCTCGCGGTCGATCTTCAGGTAGAGGAAGACTGTGTCGGGACAGAAGCGGCTCAGCCGGTCGCGGTAGCCGCGCTTTAGCGCCGAGCAGGCCGCCACGGCTGTCCGTCCGCCGGCGACGGACGCCGCGATGTGCTCGCCTATGGCGTCGAGCCAGCCCTCGCGCAGCGCGTCCGTCAGCGGCTCGCCGCGCGCCATGCGCGCCACGTTCTCCGGCGGATGCAGCCTGTCTCCTTCGATGAAGTCGGCGCCGAGAGCCTTGGCGAGCGCCTCGCCGACGGCCGTCTTGCCGCAGCCGGCGACACCCATCACGACGATGGCCGGCGCCGCCAGAAGGTCGTTCATGCCAAGCTCCGGTATCTGCGGTCTTGCGCTCGCCTCGTCCACGGTCAGCGGCTTGCCGGCGCGCGCCCGTAGAGCAGAAGCATGGCGACGATGACGACACCATAGATGATCTGCCGTCCCGCTTCAGGCATTTGCATGACCGAGAGGATGGATTGCAGGAGCGTGATCAGGATCACGCCGGCCACCGTGCCCAGATAGGAGCCGCGCCCGCCGAGGATCGACGTCCCGCCCAGCACGACGGCGGCGATCGACGGCAGGAGATAGGCATCGCCCATGGATTGGGCCGCCTTCGACGCATAGCCCGCCAGAAGCACGCCGCCAAAGGCCGACAGCCCGCCCGAGACGGCGAAGGCGATCATCACGATGCGGCGCGTGTCGATGCCGGAAAGGTAGGCGGCGCGCTCGCGGTTGCCGATGCCGTAGACGGCGCGGCCGAAGCTGGTGCGGGTGAGCACGAAGACCATCGCGGCGCCGATCAGCGCCCAGATGATGACGGCGTTGGGAACCCCCGGAATGGTGAAACCGGTCGCCAGATAGCGCATCGCCGCCGTCGCCGAATCCTGTGGCGAGAAGCCGCCCGTGTAGACCACCATCAGCCCCTGCGCGACCGCGTTGGTAGCCAAGGTAATGATCATCGAGGGGATGCGCAGATAGGCGACACCGATGCCGTTGACGATGCCGATCGCCACGCCGCACAGGACGCCGAAGGGGATGGCGAGAGCGACGCCGGCCGACCCGTAGGCCGCGGCCGCGCAGGCCATCATGGCGCCGGCTGCCACGGCCCATGGCACGGAGAGGTCGATCTGGCCGAGCAGGATGACCAGCATCATGCCGGTTGCTATGACTCCGAGGAAGGATGCGACCTTCAATTGCTGCAGCAGATATTCCGGCGAAAGGAAGCTGCGCGAATAGAGACTGCCCAGCAGAAGCAGGATCACGATGCAGGCAAAGGCCGTCAGCACCGCCGGGTCGGCGCGCCGGATGAATTTGGGCATGCGGCCGGCAAGGCCACCGAGTGTCGTTTCGCTCACAGGAACCACTCCAGCCGGTTGCGCACCCGAAACAGCGCGAAGGCGCCGAGGCTGACCGCGATCAACAGGATAACGCCCTGGAACAGCGGCTGCCAGAGCGGATCGAAATCGAAGACGAACAACAGGTCGCCGATGGTGCGAAAGGCAAGTGCGCCGAAAATCGCGCCGATCGCGCTGCCCTTGCCGCCGAACAGCGAAACGCCGCCGAGCACGACCGCCGCGATCGAGAACAGCGTGTAGGCATTGCCGCTCGCATAGGCCGCCTCGCCCGTATAGGTGAAGAAGGTTAGGAACAGCCCGCCGACCGAGGCCAGCAGGCCGGCCAGCGCATAAGCGAGGAACTTGCCGCGCCGGATCGGCACGCCCGACATGTAAGCCGCCGTTTCCGACGAGCCCGCGGCGTAGGCCGCGCGGCCGAATTCCGAGCGGCTGAACGGCACCCAGACGACCAGCACGACGACCAGCAGCGCGACCAGCGAGGTCGGGATCACGTCGAAGAGCTTTCCCGTCAGCGCGTCGGCCAGATCCTCATTGACCGATCCACCCGGAAACGGCCGCAGCAGAAGCCCGATGCCATAAAAGACGGCGCCGGTGGCTATGGTGGCGACGATCGGCTGCAGGCGCCCATAGATGACGATGGCGCCGTTGATCGCCCCGCAGACCAGGCCCGCGGCAAGGACCGCGATCACGCCGAGCGTGGTCTCGAGCGGCGTGCCGGTCACCAGCCATGAGGCGAGACAATTGGTGAGAAGCAGGATCATGCCCACCGACAAGTCGATGCCGGCGGTGATCACCACCAGCGTCTGCGCCATGGCGACGAAGGCCAGAAGAACGCCCTTGTTGGCGGCTGTCTGCACGACGTTGGCGGTGAAGCCTGCCGGGTGGTTCGTGGTGTAGATGATGAACATGACGATGAAGATGCCGAGCGCCAGCAGCGTTCCGCGCTGCTCGGCCATTAAGTAGCGCCAATCCTTCACGCGCCCGCTCCCTGCTGCATATCGGCGCCTTCGCCATGGATGTTGAGCGCGCTGGCGATCAGCGCGTGCTCGGTGATCTCGGTGCCGACGAGCTCGCGCTTGACGCTGCCGTCATAGAGCACGAGCACGCGGTCGCAGCAGCCGATCAGTTCGTCATAGTCGGTCGAATAGAACAGGATGGCGGCACCGGCATCCGCCAGCTTGCGCATCAATTGGTAGATCTCCTGCTTGGTGCCGACATCGATGCCGCGCGTCGGATCGTTGAGCAGGATGATGCGCGGTTGCCGCATCAGCCATTTGGCGATGACCACCTTCTGCTGGTTGCCGCCGGAGAGCGCGCCGACGGGAATATCGAGCCCCGCCGTCTTGATGGCCAGCAGCCCGACCATGTCGTCGATCAGGCGCTGCTCGGCGGCGCGATCGATGATGCCGCCCTTGGCCAGCCGGTCGAGCGCCGCGAAGGAGAGGTTTTCGCGCACCGTCATCGGCAGCATCAGCCCCTCGGTCTTGCGGTCCTCGGGGATCAGCGCCATGCCGACGCGATCGTCGCTGGCGGCGCGCGGGCTCGAGATGGAAGCCGGCTTGCCGTCGATCAGCACCTCGCCGCGCAGGCCGCGCAGCACGCCGAAAAAGGCAAGCAGCAGTTCGCGCTGGCCCTGTCCGTCGAGACCGCCCAGGCCCACGACTTCGCCGGCCCTGACGCTCAGCGAGATATTGTCCAGCCGGTCGGCCCAGGACAGATTGCGCGCTTCGAGCACCGGCGTGGCGGCCGCAGCGGCAACGGGTTTCAGCGGGAAGATATGGCTGTATTCGCGGCCGATCATCAGTTCGACCACCTCATTGTCGCTCTTCGAGCCGGCCGGGTAGCTGGCGACATTGCGGCCGTTGCGGAACACCGTGCAATGGTCGGCGAGTTCCGCGATCTCGTTCATGCGATGCGAGATGTAGAGCAGCGCCAGTCCTTCCGAGCGCAGCCGCTTCAACACCTCGAAGACCCTGGCGACATCCGCCGCCGTCAGCGCCGAGGTCGCTTCGTCGAGGATCAGGATGCGCGGCTTGCGAGCCAGCGCCTTGGCGATCTCCACCATCTGCCGGCGCGACAGCGGCAGGTCCTTGACCAGGGCCCGAGGATGGATATCGGAAGCGCCGGCGCGTGCCAGCGCTTCTTCCGCGATGCGCCGCTGCGCCTTGCGGTCGATCATGCCGAAGCGCTTCGGCGGATCGGAAATGACGATGTTGTCGGCGACGCTCAACTCGGGAATGAGCGACAGTTCCTGGAAGATGCAGACGATGCCGGCCTGATTTGCCGCGGCCGGTGAGGCGAAGCTCACTTCGCGTCCATCCAGCGTCATGCGGCCCTCGTCGGGCGCCACGACGCCCGCCATGATCTTGATCAGGGTCGACTTGCCTGCGCCGTTCTCGCCGAGAATGGCGTGGATGCTGCCGGCGGTAACTTCAAGATCGGCCTTTTCCAAGGCCCTCACGCCGCCATAGCGCTTGGATATGCCTTCCATGCGGAAGAGCGGAACCGCACCGTCCATTGAGCCTCCAATTGTATCTGCATGAGGCGGCGCCGCGGCTGACCCGCGGCGCCAAGTCATCGATTTGGAAGCTTACTGGTCCGCCTTGGTCTGGCCCATGATTTCCTGCGCGCTGAAATTGATGCCGCAGGTCGGGAAGGAGTTGCCGACGAAGAAATTGTCGGATTCCTTCGGGAAGTAA
This sequence comes from Mesorhizobium sp. B4-1-1, assembly GCF_006439375.1. Lineage (NCBI taxonomy): Bacteria > Pseudomonadati > Pseudomonadota > Alphaproteobacteria > Hyphomicrobiales > Phyllobacteriaceae > Mesorhizobium > Mesorhizobium sp. B4-1-1. Next base: position 16,919 of record NZ_VFTH01000021.1, on the reverse strand, counting down.
TCGGTGCCGTCCTTCATGTCTGGATCCGAGGCGATCGCCAGCGGCAGCTTCACTTCCTGCGGCACCACCTCGCCTTCCAGCGCCGCGATCGCGGTTTTGATGGCCACGGCGACCTGGGCCGGGCCGGAGCCCGCCGACGTGCACTTCAGCCCGTCAGCCGAATGCTGCGCGCAGAATTTGCGGAAGCCGTTCTCGGTCTCGCCGCCGAACGGCACGAAGGGATGCTTGGCGTCCATCATCGCCTGCACGATGCCGGTGTCGCCGCCCTGGCCGGTGATGCCGTCGAACGGACCGTTGGTGGCGATGGCATCGGCGGTGACCTTCTGCGCCACGCCGTCGTCCCACTTGCCGGCGACCTCGGTGACATCCCACTTCTTGCCGGAAGCGTCCAGCACTTCATGGATGCCGTTGTGGCGGTCGGTATCGACGGAAGTGCCGGCAACGCCGCGCACTTCGAGGATCTTGCCGCCGTTCGGCACCTTGTCGACCAGCCACTTGGCCCACAACTCGCCGAGGCCCTTCTGGTCGACATTGACGTTGATGGCGTCCTTGGTGTCGAGAATGTTGTCGAAGGCGACCAGCACGATGCCGGCTTCCTTGGCGCGCTTGATGACCGGGCCGAAGGCGGTCGGGTTCTGCGCGTCGGTGACGATCGCGTCATAGCCGGAATCGATGAAGTTGTTGATCGCCGAGATCTGCGCCGGCACATCCTCACCGGTCGAGACGACCTTGAATTCCTTGATCTTGGCCTTCACGTCAGGCTGCGCCGCATAGGCCTTTGCCGTCTGCACCATCTGGATGCGCCAGGTGTTGGCGATATAGCCGTTGGAGAAGGCGATGCGGAACGGGCCTTCCTTTTTGGGGAATTTGAAGAATTTGGTGTCCGCCGACCATGGCGAGAAGCAGTCCGGCTGCGCTGCGGGGCCGGAGACGACTTCCGGTCCGGCGGCGATCGCTGCCGAGTTGAGCATGACGAATGCAGTGGCGGCAACGACGCCGCCAACGAGTGACTTGATCATCGGTATTCCTCCCAATTGCAGATCTGCTGAACTATGAAGTCCTGACATGCTCGGCGGGCACCCCTCCTGCCAAACCGAAACGCTCGCCGGGTGATGTGGATCGCCCCGCCTTCTCCCCTTCCTTCGCCGTCCGGGACATTCAGAAAACTATCATATTATACATAATAAACAAGCTTGAGCTGTTGCTTATGTATAATAAACAAGCCTGAACCTTGCCGGATGTTGATTTTACAGACAAATGGTAGCGCTACCATAAAAGCCTGTAAAGCGCCGCTTTCGTCATTTTTCCGTGTTCGTCAGAGTGCCTCCAGGAACAGTGCGTAGCTTTGGCTCGGCGTTTCCGCCGCCGCCCTAGAGCATGATCCCGAAAAGTGGGAACCGGTTTTCGGACAAGGTCATGCTCCAACAAAGAGTTAGAGCGTGATGGCGATTCGACGAAACGCTATCACGGTCTAACGCGCGGTGCTCTCGCGCCGCATGAGGTCGAAGCCGAGGTCGGCGATCCGCTGTTCCGGCCGGTTGCCGGCGATCGCCGCAAGCGCCATGGCGACGGCGCGGGTGCCGATTTCATAGCGGTGCGTGCGCACGCTGGTGATCGAAGGAAACGACACCTGCATCATGTCGAGATCGTTGAAGCCGACAATGCCGATCTGCTTCGGCACGTCGATCGATGCGCGATGGCATTCGAACAGAACGCCAAGCGCGATATCGTCATTGTTGCAGAACACGCCGTCCAGCGTCGGTATCTTGGCCAGCGCGTCGCGGAACAACTCGCGGCCCAGCGTCACGCTTGACGGCACCGGCGTCGTGGTGATCAGCCGCGGATCGAAAAGGCCGGCAGCCTCCATGGCGGCGCGATAGCCGGCAAGGCGTCGCTGCGAACGCGGGTCCATTCGCGCGCCGATGAAGCCGATCTTACGGTATCCGGCTTGCAGAAGGTGTTCGGCGGCAGTCCTGCCGCCGTCGAAATGGGAAAAGCCGACCATCATGTCGACCGGGTCCGGCCCGGTCTCCATCACCTGCACCACCGGGCAGCCGGCATTCTCCAGCAGTCGTCGCGCGCTGGGTGTCTGGTCGATACCGGCCACGATCAGCGCCGCCGGGCGTTGCGATCCGAAAACCTGCAACAGCCGCTCTTCCTCGAGGCCCGAATAATGGGTGTTGCCGATCTGAATGCGGAACGGGCTGTCGGAAAGGCTGTCATAGATGCCGCGCACCACTTCGGCGAAGACGTTGTTGGTCAGCGAAGGCACCAGCACGCCGAACACCTCGGCGCGCGCCGAGGCAAGCGCGCGGGCATTCGGGTCAGGCACGTAGCCGAGTTCGTCGACCGCGGCCTGTATCTGCCGTCGAAGGTCTTCCGATACCCGCCCGGGCTCACGCAACGCCCGCGACACGGTGATCGCGCCGACACCCGCCTTGCGCGCCACATCGGCAATGGTCGGACGGCCGCCGCCACGGCGGGAACGCGGCTTGGTCAAGGCCCTGTCCTCCCGTCTTCGACGCGCGGCCGCAACATCACGATCGGCGTCCGTGTCATCGCGCCACCAGGTCAGCTCTGCCGATTGAGGTCGCGCATGCGTTAACTGTTGTCAAGCAACCCGGCTTCGGCGCCCGGTTTAACCGAGGCGTGTCAGGCAATCGCCTCGGCGCTTCGGTTGGCTTTCCACATCAGCAGCGCGATGGCCCCGAGATTGACGAGGTTCCAGCCAATTCCGTTCAGGAAGGCGGCGGCGTAGGAACCGGTGAGGTCGTAGATCCAGCCCGACATCCAGCCGCCCACCGCCATGCCGAAGATCGTCGCCATCAGGACGATGCCGACGCGCTGGCCGGCTTCCTTTGCCGGCATATAGTCGCGCACGATGATGGCATAGCAGGGCACGATGCCGCCTTGCGACAGGCCGAAGACCAGCGAGACGACATAGAGTGAGGCGAGCCCGTCGAACGGGATGTAGAAGAGCAGCGACAGACACTGCAGCGCCGAGCCGATCAGCAGCGTCTTCACCGCGCCGATGCGGTCGGCGAGGAAGCCCGAGCCGACCCGGCTGATGACGCCGGCCGCCAGCATGATCGACAGCATCTCGGCGCCATGCGCGACGCCGTAGCCGAGATCCATGCAATAGGCGACGATATGCACCTGCGGCATCGACATCGCCATGCAGCAGCCGAAGCCGGCAATCACCAGCAGGACCTGCAACTGCGAGGGTGACAGCGAGATCGGCTGCACCGGCCGGCCGCGCGGCGCGCCGGAAATCCCCTCATGCGGCGCGCGCCGCCGCAGCAGCAGGACCAGCGGCACCATGGTGACGAGGCAGATGACTCCTATCGTCGCATAGGTGAAGCGCCAGCCATGGCCTTGCATCATATAAGGCATGACCGTCGGCCAGATCGCCCCGGCAATGTAGTTGCCTGACGCCGCCACCGTCACCGCAACGCCGCGGCGGCGGCTGAACCAGTGCGAGACGTCGGCGATCAGCGGCCCGAAGATCGCCGAGCACCCCACTCCGATCAGCAGGCCTTGCGCAAGCGTGACGCCAAGGATCGAATTCGCAAGCGACGCCAGCAGAAACCCCGCGCCAAGCGCGAGCGAAGCGGCGAGCGCCGGTATCCAGTAGCCGAAACGATCAATGGCGCGTCCGATCAGCGCGTTGCCGGCGGCGAAGCCCACCATGGTCGCGGTATAGGGCATCGAGGCGGCGGCGCGGTCGACGCCGAATTCGGCCTGCACCGCGGGCAGGACCACGACCACCGCCCAGGTGCCGACGCCGCCGATTGTCGCCAGCAGCAGGGAAATGCCAAGCCGCATCCATGCATAGAAGCTGTCGATGCCGGCGCTGTTTGCCGCGTTTCCTGGAACTGTCGTCACGGCGTCTCCTGTCCGCGATTTCTTCGAGATCGCGTGTTTGAGCGCACTATCGGCGCATTTCCCGGGCCGAGCAGCGCCACGAGGCATAATTCCGTGGCTCCAGAAGCGGAACCCGCCTCACCCGATGGAGTTTTGCCTGAAGAAAGGAGTTCACCATGACCGCCAGGAAGAAATGGTCGGCTGACGTGACCGAGCACAGCGATGCGATGGATCTCGAGGATCACGTCTTTGAATCCGACGACGCCAAGAAGATCGCCGCGTCGCTGAAACGTTCGGCCGAGCACAGCGACCGCCGCAAGGCGGAGCCGTTCCAATCCGCCATGTCGATGTTGAATTTCTACATCAACCGCGCCGGCAAGAACTTGCCTGACGAGCGCAGGAAGGTGCTGGAAAAAGCGAAGGACGAGTTGCGCGTCGCCTTTGGCCGCGAGAAGCAGGACTAGGTGCTGCAACGGGACCGCAAGCGCAGGAAGCCGCCATTCGCAAGCCGGTTTCAGCTGAATATCGACGGACCTTAGCGCGACTGGATCACTTCGTCGGTATTGGCCAGCAGCTTACGGACCGCGTTGCGCGCCGCATCCGGTCTTCGCAGGCGAATATTCCTCTCGATCGCCTCGTGCAGCTTTTGGGCATGGTGCAAATCGTCCAGTTCGCGCGTCGTGTAGGCGAAGAGGTGGTCGAAGGCGGATTCGATCAGCACCCCCAGCGGCACCAGCAGGTCGTTGCCCGAGGCCCTGAGAATGGCGAGATGGAAGCGCGTGTCGGCCCGCGTCCGCTCTTGCAGGTTGGTCGCCTCGCCCATCTCCTGGCAGGCCTGGCTGATCTCGGCCATCTGCTCGTCGGTGCGCCGCAGCGCCGCGAAGGCGGTGGCTTCCGGCTCGATGATATGGCGGAATTCCTGCACGGTCTTGAGGAAAACCTCGCGGTCCGGCGACGTGGCGTACCAGGACAGCACGTCCCGGTCGAGGAGGTTCCAGCGTTCCTTCGGTTCGACCCAACTGCCGATCTTCGGCCGCGAGGCCAGCAGGCTCTTCGCCATCAGCATCTTGATCGCCTCGCGCACCGCCGAGCGGCTGACGTCGAAGGTCTCCGACCATTTCGCTTCGTTGGGCAGGATGGTGCCCGGTGGATAATCGCCGCGCACGATCCTTAGCCCGATCTCGCTGGCCAAGGAGGTGTGTACGCTGGCGCCCGGAATGCGTGGCGCGTTGGCCCGTCGAACGCCGGCTGGACGCTCCAGAGCTGCCGTTTTCGTCAGTCTTTTTTCGTTGTTCGGCTTCGCGTCCCGCATATGGTCCAGAAAATCCCGTTTTCAGAAGCTGTCAAGCACGGCAGGCCCGCTTTGCCCTAACGCACGAGGATGTGCACAGATCAACTGGCATTTGGCGCCGTCTCATGCCGGTTTGACGTATTTGCGCCAGCTGTGCTCGGGCCGGAAGCCGAGCACGTCGCGCGCCTTGCGGTTCGAAAGCAGCGTCTCATACTCGCCAAGCTCAGCCTTGACCGGCACGCCCGGATAAAAGCGCTTCAAGAGCTCCGCTGTCGGCAGGTCCGATGAGGTGTCGTCATTGGCCGCGTTGAACACCTGGTAGCCCAAGCCGTCCTTCTCGATGGCGCGCAAGGTGATCTGGCCAAGATCGCGCGCGTCGATGTAGCTCCAGGCGATGCGCTTGCGGAAGCCCGGATCGGCGAACCATTTCGGGAACAGCGAATGTTCATGCGGCTCGATGACGTTGCCGATGCGCAGCGCATAGATGTCTGCGCCGCTGCGCAGCGCGAAAGCCCGTGCCGTCTTCTCGTTGACGATCTTCGACAGCGCGTAAGAGTCCATCGGGTCGACGTCATAATCCTCGTCGAGCGGGAAATGCGTCGGACTGCGCGGCTCATTGGCGAAAACCAGGCCGTAGGTCGTCTCCGAGGAAGCGATGATGATCTTGCGGATGCCGAGCTTCACCGCCGCTTCGATGGCATTGTAGGTGCCCATCGCGTTGATGCGGAACACCTCGTTGTCCGGCGTGATCATGATGCGCGGGATTGCGGCGAAATGCACCACGGCGTCGACCGGCTGTGCTCTCAGCGACGGATCGAACTCGTGCAGGCCCATATAGCTCGACAGCGCGTTGAAGACCTGCCCGCTGTCGGTGATGTCGGCGATCAGCGTGCGCACTTTCGGATTGTCGAGCGGCCTGGTGTCGATGTTGAGCACCTGGCAGCCATGTTCGACCAGATACTGAACGACATGCCGGCCAGCCTTGCCGCTGCCGCCGGTGAACATGATCCGCTTCGTCATTTTGCTCTCCACAAGGCTTGGGAATTATGTGTATTGTCAGACAATATGGCATTCCGCAATCACCCGCCACCCGCGATCCGAGGAAGCGTTCTCGACAATCGCCCGCCGCGCGGGCCCATCACCACGAAAGACAGGGAAGAGACGACATGAGCACCACCGCTGCCCGCGAGAAAATCGGTTTCATCGGCCTAGGCCTGATGGGGCACGGCATCGCCAAGAACATCGTCGACAAGGGCTATCCGCTGACCTTTCTCGGCCGCAAGAACCGCAAGCCCGCGGAAGATCTTTTGGGACGCGGCGCCAAGGAAGTGGCCACATCCAAGGAGGTGGCCGCTGCCTCCGACGTCGTCTTCATCTGCGTCACCGGATCGCGCGAGGTGGAGACGATCATCCGCGGCCCCGGCGGGCTGAAGGAGGGCCTGAAGCAAGGCTCGGTCGTCGTCGATTGCTCGACCTCCGATCCGGTCTCGACCGTGGCCCTGGCCGCCGAGCTCAAGGCGCTCGGCGTCGACTATGTCGATGCGCCGCTCAGCCGCACGCCGAAGGAGGCCTGGGAAGGCACGCTCGACGCCATGGTCGGCGCGCCGGACACGGTGTTCGCCAAGCTGAAGCCGGTGATCGAGACCTGGGCCGGCCGCATCGTCCACATCGGGGACACCGGCGACGGCCACCGCATGAAGCTGCTCAACAACTTCATCTCGCTGGGCTACGCCGCGATCTATTCGGAAGCGCTGGCGCTGGCCGAGAAGGTCGGCATCTCGCCGCCGCGCTTCGACAGCGTCATCCGCAACGGCCGCATGGATTGCGGCTTCTACCAGACCTTCATGCGCTGGACACTGGAGGGCGACCGCGACGCGCACAAGTTCAGCATTGCCAACGCCTTCAAGGACCTGACCTATCTGGAATCGATGGCGGGCGCGGCCGGCATCGCCAACCCGCTCGGCAACGCAACCAAGAATTCCTTTGCGACCGCCTTCGCCACCGGTCCCACGGAACAGTATGTGCCGATGCTCGCCACCCATATCGGCAAGCTCAACGGCGTCGACCTGATGCCTTCGAAGGACGGCGTGAAGCAGAAGATCTGAGACGAAAGCGCCCGTCATCAAGAATGCAACTTTGAAAAAGTCAGGGGCGCCTCGCGGCGCCCCTTTTACATTGGTTCTGGATGCGACCAGCGCCTACCTCTGGATACAGGTGTCGGCCGTTTCCTTGGTGCATTCGTCGAGGCCGGTGAAGACCGGATCGTCGACCTTCTTGTTGCCGACGAGGTCGAGCATCACCGACGGCGCCTTGTAGCCCATTTCGAACGGCCGCTGGCCGACCAGCGCGGTCACCAGGCCTTCCTTGGCGATTGCCACCTCGTCGCCGATCGTGTCGGCGGCGCCGATGACGAACTCGTTCTTGGCGATCTTGTCGGCCATCGGCTTGAACAGGTCGCGATAGGGCTGCGGGGCGCCGAACAGCGGCCAGCCGCCCATGATGCCGAAGGCGTCGAGCTTCGGGTTGGCGGCGAGGATGTCGGTCATCGCCTGCACGCCCTTGGCGCCGTCGTCATTGGTGAACACCGGGCAGCCGGCGACTTCGGTCCAGCCGCCTTCGCCGGCAAGTGCCGCGAGGCCTTCCTTGCCCGACAGCGCATCGCGCATGCCTTGCGCGCGGCGCAGGATGTTGTCGGCCGCCGGATTGCCCTCGATGGTGCAGATCGTGCCGCCATTCGGCTTGGCCTTCTTGATGTACTCGCCGATCTTCTTGCCCATCAAGTAGTTGTCGGTGCCGAGATAGGTCTTGCGAAGGGCGGCGTCTTCCTTGGCAAGGTCGGCGTCGACCGTCATGATCGGGATCGACGGATTGGCGCTCTTGATCGTCTGCGCGATCAGCGGCGCGTTCGACGGCGAGATCGCCATAGCCGCCGTGTCGGGCTTGCTCAGCATGTCCTGCACGATCTGCGCCTCGCCGGCTTCGTCCGAGGTCGATGCCGGGCCGGTGTAGAAGCATTCATATTCCGAGCTGGCGTTTTCCTTGTTCCACTTCTCGCAGCCCTGATGGATGGCTTCGAAGAACGGATTGTCGAGACCTTTCACGACGATGACGAGCTGTTTCTTGGCCAAAGCCGGCCCGGCGCCCAACGCCATGGCGGCGACGGCGGCAAGCAAAAGTGTTTTCCTCATATCAGTCCTCCCTTGAAACAGACGGACACCGCGTGCCCGCCACACTGATCAGCCCGGATGCATAAGAACCATGACGACGAGGATCTCATGATGTTCGCGTCCTGCGCCGGGCTGATAAGCATTTGCCGATCCGTTCGCCCGAATACTGGCGCAGCCGGATCCTTGACCTTCAAACCATTTGCCCGCCCTCCGCCGGATAGGCGGACAAGGAGCAAGATCTTCCTCCGAGACTTAGCTAATATCGGCTTTTCGCCAGCGTCAATTCCTATTTGTCCTACAAAACCGATTTTTCGTCGAGTCTCGAAATTAATCGTCAGACAATTGATTGACGCCCTTGTCCGCTTTTGCCTAAATGCGTGGACGCGCCGTTCGGGAGGAGATGGACGGCGCAGGACGCAAGCGGCGCCGGCAAAGGTCGGCGACAGCTGCGCCCAGATGGGGAGGCATAAGGCTGGTGTCGGTTCTCGAACTCGCCAACATCTCGAAGCATTTCGGCGCCATCCAGGCGGTCAACGATGTATCTTTTTCGCTGGAGGCCGGCGAGGTCGTCGGCCTGATGGGCGACAACGGCGCCGGCAAGTCGACGCTGGTGAAGATGATCGCCGGCAATTTCCACCCGAGCCACGGCACCATGCGGCTGGACGGCGAGGAGCTTGTCCTGCACAAGCCCGCGGACGCCCGCCAGCATGGCATCGAGATCGTCCACCAGGACCTCGCGCTCTGCAACAATCTGACGGCCGCGGCCAATGTCTATCTCGGCCGCGAGTTGCGCCGTGGCTTCGGTCCGCTCCGCATCCTCGACTATGGCGCCATGTACAAGCGCGCCGGCCAGCTTTTCGCCGAGCTGAAATCCGAAACGCGGCCGCGCGACCTCGTCAAGCAGATGTCGGGCGGCCAGCGCCAGGCGGTGGCCATTGCCCGCACCATGCTGTCGCAGGCCAAGATCGTGCTAATGGATGAGCCGACGGCGGCGATTTCGGTCAGGCAGGTCGCCGAGGTGCTCAACCTCATCCGCCACCTGCGCGACCAGGGCATCGCCGTGGTGCTGATCAGCCACCGCATGCCCGACGTGTTCGACGTCGCCGACCGCGTCATCGTCATGCGGCGCGGCCGCAAGGTGGCCGACAAGAAGATCGCATCGAGCTCGCCCGAGGAAGTCACCGGGCTGATCACCGGCGCCATCGAACAGGTTGCGTGATTGCGCGGAGCCTCGCGCCCCCGCCTCTCAGGAAAGGTCGATAATGGCAGTCACACTTGACCAGACGATCGCGCAGAAGCAGCACACCTTCCTGTCGCGGCTCTTCTCCAACCAGACCTTCTGGGTGGTGATCGCGGTCATCCTCGCCTGCCTGTTCCTGTCCGTCGCCACCGATTCCTTCGCCACGTCGAAGAATCTCTTCAACATCACGCGCAATGTCACCTTCATCGCCATCGTGGCGCTCGGCATGACCTTCGTCATCATCACCGGCGGCATCGATCTGTCGGTCGGCTCGGTGCTTTGCCTGTGTTCGATGGTGCTCGCCGTCACCATGCATGCCGGCTATTCGATCGAAGTGGGCATCCTGGCCTCGATCGCCACCGCGCTTGTGATCGGCGCCTTCAACGGCGTGCTCATCGCCTATCTCGGCTTCCCGCCTTTCGTAGTCACGCTCGGCATGCTGTCGGTGGCGCGCAGCCTTGCCATGGTCGCGTCCAACAACACGGTGGTCTTCCAGTTCGGACCGGACCATCAGAAGCTTCTGGCGCTGGGCGGCGGCGCCTGGTTGTTCGGCATCGCCAATCCGGTGCTCTACATGATCATTCTGGCGCTGATCACCGGCTTCATCCTGCGCTTGACCAAGTTCGGCCGGCACATCTTCGCCATCGGCGGCAATGAGCATGCGGCGACGCTGACCGGCGTTCCCGTCAAGCAGATCAAGGTCGTCGTCTATATGATCTCGGCGTTGTCGGCGGGGATTGCAGGCATCATCCAGACCGGATGGCTGGGCGCCGTCACCACCAATCTCGGCAACGGCATGGAGCTGCAGGTGATCGCCGCCACCGTCATCGGCGGCGCCAATCTCGCCGGTGGCGTCGGCACCGCGCTCGGCGCCATCGTCGGCGCCGCCCTTATCGAGGTGATCCGCAACAGCCTTGGCCTGCTCGGCATCAACGCGTTCTGGCAGGGCACTTTCATCGGCGGCGCGATCATCCTGGCGGTGCTGTTCGACCGCGTCCGCAACTTCCGCCGCAGTGACTAGAGCGAAATCGCCGTCGATTTCGCAAAGGATCATGCATGATCCAAATCGGGGCGTAGCGCTATTGGTTTGATTCCTATCGCTCAGTCTGAAAATCCATCCAGGCGCTTTGGACGCAAGTTCCGCCGCGCCTGCCTGCCTTGACGCGGCCGCACCCCGGCCGCACTATTCCCCCGCAGGCGAAGGGAGGCCAGTCGCCTGCGGGAGGAACGATACCCATGACGGACGCGATCAGGCTCTATTGGGGCCGGTTCGGACATGTTTCCGTGCTGAATGTCGCCAACGACTTCGTCACCCATGCGCATGGCGAGGCACATCTCATCATCTGGCTGGAAGGCACGGCAGGCGAAATGACCATCGGCCGCGAGACGGTGCGGCTTGGACCGGGCACCGCGGCCGGCATCAACTCGTTCCAGCCGCACAGCCACGCCCTTTCCCGCGACGGCAAGCCTGGACTGTTCCTCGCCTTCTACATCGACCCGGATTGGGCGCGCCAGCGCCGCGACCTCCCATCGTCGGCGCCGCTGTTCACGCAAGCCGCGATCACACTGGAGCCCTGGCTGCATCAGGCGGCGGCGAACCTGCTCGATCACCTGACCGACAATGAGAGCATCGGCGACATCGCCAATTACGAGATCGAGCGTTTCATCGACAGCGTGCTCGATGCGGCCGAGACATCCACGCCACAGATAGCCCGCGCGCGCATCAACACGATGCTCGACTTCCGCGTCCGCAAGGCGATCCAGCTGATGAAGGCCAATGTCTGCGAGCGCATCTCCTTCGACGACGTCGCCCGCTCGGTCGGCCTGTCCCGGCCGCATTTCTTCGCGCTCTTCAAGGAACAGACCAATCTGACGCCGAACGTCTACTGGAACACGCTGCGCATGGAGGAAGCCGTGCGCCAGCTGCAGTGGTCGCAGGAGCCGTTGATCTCGGTCGCCTGCAATCTCGGCTTCACCACCCAGGGCAATTTCTCGCGCTTCTTCCGCGACCATGTCGGCGTGCCGCCGACGCTCTACCGCGAAGCCGCGAGAGCCATGTCCTGAGTGCTCTGCAGGCTGATCCGTCGCCGCATTTTCCGACTGGTTGATACGCACTCAAGACGCATTGATAAGCGCCGGCCCGTCGGCCGCCCTAGCCTGCTCCCGATCTTTGCAAGGGAGCCAGTCTATGGCGAAAGTCACCATTTCCAGCGTCATCGACGCGCCGGTCGAGCAGGTCTGGGCGCACATCCGCGACTTCAACGGCCTGCCGAACTGGCATCCGCGCATGGTGGAAAGCCATATCGAGGACGGCAAGGACGCTACCGCGATCGGCTGCGTGCGCAACTTCCAACTGGTCAGCGGCGCTCGGCTGCGCGAGAAGCTGCTCGACTTCTCCGACGACAATTTCCTGGTCAGCTACTCGATCCTGGAAACGCCGCAGCCGCTCACCAATCACAAGGCGACGCTGCAGTTGCGGCGCATCACCGACGGTAACCGCACCTATGCCGAATGGACGGCGAGCTTCGACGCAGCACCGGAGGAAGCCGACAAGCTGGCCGAGGGCATGGGCGCCAACGTCTTCCAGGGCGGCTTCAACGCCTTGAAAAGCCATTTCGCTGGCCAGAGCTGACGGGAGCCTGCCATGTCGCTTGCGCTGCAGACTTTTTCGAGCGTGAAAGACGCCAACGCCGCGCTGCAGACAGCGGGCTCACGCTATATTGGCGGCGGCACGCTTGTCGTCCGCGCGGCCAACGAAGGCGACGTTTCCGTCTCCAGCCTGGTGCGTGTCACCGATCCGGGCCTATCGCAAATCGCGGTTGTCGGCGCCAAGGTCCGGCTCGGCGCTTCGGTCACCATGGCCGCGATCGCCCGCCACCCCGAACTTGCCGTGCTCGCGCCTGCCGCGCGCGCTGTCGGCGGGCCTGCGATCCGCAACATGGCAACCGTCGGCGGCAATCTGTTCGTCCCCGCCCCTTATGGCGATTTCGCCGTCGCGCTGCTGGCGCTGGACGCGACCGTCGTCACCGAAGATGGCGAAACGCCGATCGAGACTTTCCTGGCCGATCGCAACACCAGCCGCGCCATAGTGACGGCGGTGAATATTGCATCGCCCAAAACCGAAAGCTTCCGCTTCCTGAAAGTGTCGCGCGTCAAGCCGAAGGGGGTCTCGGTGCTGAGCATCGCCGCGCTTCTGGAACGCGCACCCGACGGCACGGTGACCTCGGCGCGCATCGCGCTGGGCTGCATGGTCGATCGGCCGATCCGCGCTTTAGCGACCGAAAAGGCGCTGCTCGGCTGCAAGCTCACGCCGCAGGAGATCGCGCCGGCGCTGGTGGCCGTGAGCGAAGGCATCGCGCCGATCACCGATCCGATCGCCAGCGCCTGGTATCGCGCCGAGGTTCTGCCGGTCCATCTCGGCCGGCTGCTGCTTGACTAATATCCGTGGGGGACGCGCGTCTGTCCGGTCGATCCGGGCAGGCGCGCAGGGAGGAAAAATGGCAAAAGTACCTGTCCAGTTCACGCTCAACGGCTCCGAAAAAGCCGAATTCGTCGACAGCGGCACCACACTGCTCCATGCGTTGCGCGACAAGATCGGCGACACCTCGCCGAAGGGCGGCTGCCATCAGGGCACCTGCGGCGCCTGCTCGGTCATCATTGACGGTGAATTGCGGCTCTCCTGCCTGACATTGGCTGAGACCTGCAACGGCGCGGCCGTCACCACGACGGCCGGCCTCGCCGAAGCCGGCGTCCTACATCCGTTGCAGCGCGCCTTCCTCGACGCCTTCGCCACGCAATGCGGCTTCTGCACGCCGGGCATGATCATGGCCGCAAAAGTGCTGCTCGACCGCACGCCGAACCCGAGCCGCGAAGATGTGGTCGAGGCGCTGTCCGGCAACATCTGCCGCTGCACCGGATATGAGCCGATCATCCAGGCGGTGCTGACCGCCGCGCGCGCCAATTCGCGGAACGCCGCCTGAGGGAACGAGCCATGGAACTGCGCAAGGATTATTTCGCCGACGTCCGCAAGGACGGCCTGCATGAGATCGGCCAGGGCCGCCCGCGGCTCGATTCCCCCGGTCATGTCACCGGCAAGACTGCCTATTTCGCCGACCGGAACTTCCCGGGCATGCTGCATCTGAAGATGGTGCGCAGCCTGCACCACCATGCCCGCATCCGCTCGATCGACACGTCGCAAGCGGAAAAGCACCCGGGCGTCGTCAAGGTGCTGACCGCCAAGGACGTGCCGCACAATGTCTACACCATCCTGATCCTGATCCAGATCGGTCCCGAGGACGAAACCGTGCTCGCCGACGGCAAGGTGCGCTGGAAAGGCGAGGCCGTGGTGGCGGTGCTGGCCGAGACCGAGCGGGCAGCACAGGAGGCAGCCGCCAAGGTCAAGGTGGATTACGAAGTGCTGCCGGCCGTCTTCGACATGGAAGAAGCGCTGAAGCCCGGTGCGCCCTTGGTCAACGAGTATCACGGCCAGAACTATTATCTCTACGACAGCGGCGAATGCCGCAAGGTGCGCTTCGGCGATGTCGAGGCTGGCTTTGCCCAGGCCGACCATATCCTCGAACAGTCCTACCAGTCCTCGCCGATCGAGCACGCGCCGACCGAGACGACGGGCTGCGTGGTGACGCCAGAAGGCAACGACCGCTTCACCTGCTACACCAACACGCAGGCGATGTTCTTCACCCTCGACAACACCTCGATCATTCTGCAGATGTCGGGCTCGAAGCTGCATTTCGTCGGCGGCACGGTCGGCGGCGGTTTTGGCGGCAAGGTCGACGTCATCGTCGAGCCGATCGCCATCCTGGCCGCCAAGCTAACCGGACGCCCAGTCTGTTTTATCTACAGCCGTGAGGAGGAGATGCAGATCTCCTCGCCGCGCGCGGCTGAGAAGGTCGTCATCAAGGACGGCTTGATGAAGGACGGCCGCATCGTTGCGCGCAAGGTGACCGGCTACACCGATGCCGGCGCCTATTCGCGCCATTCGCCTTATGGCGCGCAGAAGGGTGCCGGACATTACCCCGGCCCTTACACTGTCCCGAATGTCTGGATCGATACCTATTGCGTCTACACCAACCGCACGCCGTCCTCGGCCATGCGCGGCTTCGGCGTCACCATCGGCGACTTCGCGCTAGAGGTGCAGATGGACAAGCTGGCGCGGCTGATCGGCATGGATCCGCTCGAATTCCGCTTCATCAACGCCTATCGCGACGGCGACATGAAGGCGCACCGCCAGCCGACCGAGGGGGCGGCACTGATCGAGTGCATGCAGGAAGCCTCGCGCGCCGCCAACTGGCCGGTGGCGGAGAAATACATGGCGATGTCCTCCTACAAGAAGGAAGCCTGAGATGGCGATACGGCGCGGACGCGGCGTCGCCGCGATCAATTATCCGACGGGCATGAATCTCGGCGGCGATCCGACCCAGGCGCTGGTCCATTCGACGCCGACCGGCAATTTCATGGTCACGCTGTCATCCGTCGATCTCGGCCAGGGCATGAAGCAGATCATGGCGCAGATCTGCGCCGAGACGATCGGCGTGCCGACCGACCGCGTCGTCGTCGACACCGCCGACACCGACACCGGCCCGCATTGCATGGGCACCTTCGCCTCGCGCGGCACGCACCGCGCCGGCAATGCCGTCATCCAGGCGGCCAAGGAAGCCCGCCAAGTGATGCTGGAAGTGGCGGCCGAAGAGCTGGAGGTGAACGCTTCCGATCTCGAAACCGACGGCGAAGGCAACATTTTGGTCAAGGGTGCGCCGCAGAAGTCGATCTCGATCTTCGATGTCGCCCTGTCGGCGCATTTCAAGCGCGGCCGCTCGATCTCGGGCCGCGGCATGTTCCTGATCCCGCGCTCCTACCCGGAGAAAGAGACCGGCGCGATGAAGCCCTCGACCTGCTACGCCCATGCCTGCACGGTGGCCGAGGTCGAGGTCGACGACGAGACCGGCGAAGTGACGGTGCTGACGGTCAAGAACGTCTTCGAGATCGGCCGCGCGCTCAATCCGAAGATGGTCGAGCAGCAGTTGGTCGGCGGCTCCTGGATGGGAATCAGCCACGCGCTCTACGAGACGACCGAACCCTATTATCCGAACCGCGACCATGGCGGCACCGACTTCAACCAATATCTGATGCCTGGCCCAGGCGACCTGGCCGAGACCGAGATCATTGTGCTGGAGCGCCCTTCCGCCGATGGGCCGTTCGGCGCCAAGGGCCCCGGCGAGATGTGCGCCAACCCGCAAATCCCGGCCGTCGCCAACGCCGTCTTCGACGCGGTCGGCGTGCGCATCGACACGCTGCCGATCACGCCGGAGCGCATCCTGCGCGCGCTGAAGGCGCAGGCGGCGGGCTGAGGGGAAGATGACCAGCGCCGACGCCGTTGAGGTCGCGGCTTCGCCGGAGGCGATAGCAGCGCGCCTTGCCGCCTCGCGCTATCTGGCCGACGATAGCCTTGCCACCGCGATTTTCCTGGCGATCCGCCTAGGCAAGCCGCTGCTGCTCGAGGGCGCGCCGGGCGTCGGCAAGACCGAGGCCGCCAAGGCTGTCGCCGAGCTGCTCGGCCGCGAACTGGTGCGGCTGCAATGCTATGAAGGCATCGATGCCGGGCATGCGCTTTACGAATGGAACTACCAGCGCCAGTTGCTCGCCATCCGCCACGCCGGCGAACACGAGATCGACATCTATGACGACCGTTTCCTGATCGCCCGGCCGCTGCTGCAGGTGCTGCGGGCACCGGAACAGCGCGTGCTGCTGGTCGACGAGATCGACCGCTCCGACCATGAATTCGAAGCGCTGCTCTTGGAATTCCTCTCCGACTTTCAGATCAGCATTCCCGAGCGCGGCACCATCCGCGCCGCGGCGCAGCCGATCGTCATCCTGACCTCGAACCGCACCCGCGAGCTTGCCGAGGCGCTGCGCCGGCGCTGCGTCTATCATTGGATCGGCTATCCCGACGCCCGGCGCGAGGCCGAGATCATCATGCTGCGCTCGGGCCACGTCGCCGAAGCGACGGCGCGCGCGGTGGCCAATGCTGTGCAGGAAATCCGCGCACGCCCGCTGGCCAAACCGCCGGGCATTGCCGAGGCGGTCGAATGGGCGAATGCCGCGACCATCCTCGAGAAAGGCGGCAGCGCGTGGCCGGAGGCTTTCCGCCGAGCCATCGGCGTGCTGATCAAGGACGAGGAGGATTTTTCGGCGATCGCGCCGGAGCTGGGGAGGATTGTCGAGGAGGCGCTGGGGTGATGAGCAATCGCAACGCGCTAGCGCTATCTTGTAGGGCTAATGCGCAGCGCTGGCGGGACAGCACCCCCCTCTGTCCTGCCGGACATCTCCCCCACGAGGGGGG
>NZ_VFTH01000020.1:0-100964 GCF_006439375.1 Mesorhizobium sp. B4-1-1 | reverse complement strand
CCGACCGTGCCGCCGAGCGAACCGCCGATGCCACCGGCACCACCGACTGCTCCATTGAGCGCATTACCCAGGGCGCCGACAGTGCCACCGAGCGTACCGCCGGCACCACCGGCTCCGCCGGCCGCGCCATTGAGGGCATTGCCCAGGGCACCAACGGCACCACCGAGCGTGCCGCCCGCACCACCGGCACCGCCGATCGCACCATTCAGCGCGGTACCCAGCGAGCCAACCGCGCCGTTCGCGGCACCGCCAAGCGAGCCACCGATGCCACCGGCACCACCGACTGCTCCATTGAGCGCATTACCCAAGGCGCCGACTGCGCCACCGAGCGCGCCGCCGGCACCCCCGGCTCCGCCGATCGCGCCGTTCACGGCATTCCCGAGAGAACCGACCGTTCCGCCGAGCGAGCCACCGATGCCACCGGCACCACCGACCGCACCATTGAGGGCATTACCCAGGGCGCCGACGGCGCCACCGAGCGTACCGCCGGCACCACCGGCTCCACCGATCGCGCCGTTCACGGCATTCCCGAGAGAACCGACCGTTCCACCGAGCGTGCCTCCGGTACCACCGACACCACCGACTGCGCCATTCACAGCGCTGGCCAACGAGCCAACCGCGCCACTGAGCGTACCAGTTGCAGCGCCGATCGGGCCGTTCACAGTAGTATTCAGGGCACCAACCGCGCCGCCCACCGTCGTAACTACGCCGGCCACTGACTTCCTGGCAGATTTGCTAACAGAGTCTGCGCTCTTAAGTGCTGATTTGCCAAGGCTGGCCACTGATTTGCGCGCAGACTTGCTGACGGCGCCAGCGGTCTTGCGGGCGGACTTTACAGTCTTGTGCACGGGTTTATGAACGTTGCGAACGACCTTGCCTACCTTGCCAACACCCTTCGCCACGCCGCTCACCGATTTACCGACCGCACTTACGCCGTGGTCGCCCACTGTGCTAACACCGCCAGCCGCTCTGCCAACTGCACCAAGGCCACCCACGGCGCCACCGACCGCACCGCCGACGCCACCTACGGCGCCACCGACCGCACCGCCGATGCCACCTACAGCGCCGCCGACTGCACCGCCGATGCCACCTACAGCGCCGCCGACACCACCCACCGCGCCGCCAACCGCGCCACCGAGACCGCCTACTGCATGACCGACGCCTCCGACTGCTCCGCCGACTGCACCACCAAGGCCACCCAACCCACCACCTGCCTGGGCTGTGATAGTTGTCAGCAACGCAATTGACGCCGTGGTGGAAAGGAGGAAATGAGAATGCTTGTAAGTCTTGGACATGGCACGCTCCTATTGGTTTTCTGCGCTGGTTTCTTGCAATGACAACTGCAAGGCCCATCGAACGGCCTGGGGAACAAGCCGGTCGACGACGCCTCGGAAAACTGAGAGTCAGGCGAGCCTTCGCTGGGATAGCCCCACCCGATCTTGCTATGCTCGCCCTCCGGAGCGAGCTCGCTTTTCTCATGCCGTTCGACGTTGAAGAGATTCACGATCCCGATCTTGCCTGGGCGCGGATGGGCGATCGGACTCAGGCCGTCTTGTGAACCTCCGGCGGCATCGCGTCGCGAAAGGGTGCTCGATGCAACAAAACGCGTTGCGCCGCCCTCGTTAATTACTGCTGCTGAAGACAATGAAGACAATGAAGACAATGAAGAAAGGATCTCGACTCCAGAAGAAGTGCTGGAAGTGATGCGATCGGTCATGTCCATTGCCTCCTGAACAAGATTTTGAGCAAGCGACTACGGTTCAGCATGGATCAAAGGCAGAGTGGAGATTCACGCTCTCCAAAGTGCCGTAGATCAGCTTCTAAATCGGTTTTTACCGGCGGTATTAAGCTAAAGGGCGATAAGACACATCGAGTAGCAGGCTAAACTATATCCATAAGCTCTGCGATTGCGGCCATATAACAAGCACTCATCTTGCGCGCATAACGCAGTGGACGTAATTGACAAATCTAGCGAATAATTATCCGAAACAGCCTAAGAGCATCGCTCAACATTATTGCGTTACCAGTGTATTAATTGGATAATTTGTTTAAAATTCTAACCGTTTTATAGTATAAGCTATTTTAAAAGTAATCACCGGCCGTCGCTGTTCCGTGCGGCATCGGAGACGATGCTGACCATCGCCCTTCGCGCTAGGGCCCCAAGAGGGGAAGTCTGTAAATGGCAGCGCCATTGCGCCCCACCGGGGAAGTATCATGGGGGGCATGGTGGCAATTCTGGCGAGTGACGGCGGTCCCGAAGGACCGTGGACGCCTCAGTCACGTGAACTTCGATCACGCGAATGCTCTGGCGGCGCCAGCCCGAAGCTGATCGCCTCCGTCTTTCGGCAAGTGTTCGATTCCGAAGGCCAATCTGCCCGCCAGATCTGCTCCGGACTGAACTCCCAGAGGGGACCGGGACTTCAAGCGCCTCCTCTTTTCAGCTTCGGCACCCTTGCGCTCTCACGCTCCAGCGCTGACGATTGACGCTCCGCTTCGAGTTCAACGCCAAAAATAGCCGTTTTCTGGTTCGCTGAATCCATTGAGCGTAAAAGTCCTATCTTGATGGTTCCATCGATGGCAATTTGCCGGTTTTGCAACATGGCAGGTTCGTGAGTGGCGCAGACACTTGAAGAGAAAGCGGAGCTGCCGTCCATCAGCAGCCAAATCCGGTTTGGCTACTTTGCATACGGCATGGCGGCGGCGGCAACAGCTCTGACGGCCGGGTCCACGATGGCGCAAGCGCACATCATTCAATCGGGGACGGGTGGATTTGGCAGCGGCTTCGAACATCCGCTGACCGGGCCTGATCATTTCCTGGCCATGTTTGCCGTAGGACTGTGGGGCGCCCAGATCGGTGGGCGTTCGATCTGGACGCTGCCGGTTGCATTCCCGCTGATCATGGTCGTGGGCGGGATTGCCGGAATAGCAGGTGTCCCGCTGCCCGGTGTTGAGATTGGCATTGCGCTGTCGATCATCGCCCTGGGGCTGGCCATCGCTTGCGCATGGCGGCCGGCGGAATGGGTTGCGTTGCTTATGATTGCCGTGTTCGCCATCTGCCACGGACACGCCCACGGCGCGGAACTGCCGAATGCAGCCGACCCGGCCGACTATGCAATCGGCTTCGTCATCGCCACCGGCTTGATCCACCTGCTGGGTATCGGATTCGGACTTCTGCTGGGCAAGGCATTCGGCGGACGGTTGTCGCAGGGCCTGGGCGGATTGATCGCGGCGGGAGGCGTTTATTTCCTTGTGGCCTGAAACATATCCCAAGCGATCGGCGTGGCGATTCCTGTTTCGATGGTCAGGCCCTGTCGTGGCCATCGCTGGCGTTGCCATGATCGGCGTACTTGCGACCTCTTCGGAAAAGACGCAGACGTCGTGGTGGATCCTCAACAGCGCCCTTTCTCCTGAACGCGTCTTGCCGCTGGTCGGACTGGGTGTTGCAACCGCTCTGGTAAGCCTGAGGCTTGGAGTTCTCACACTCGTGGCATTGCTGCTGGGCGAGGTGGTCGGGACTCTGCTTTACGATCGATTCCTTGATGTGATGGCCGGCGTAAGGGGAGCGACGACTCACGCTTTCCTTACCGCGCCATTTTCGATGCTGATAATCGGCGTCGTTCTCGTCGTTTCTGGTCGTTTCCGAACTTGGACAATCCCTGCCGCAGCATGTCTCATCGGCGCGTTGTTGGCCGTTGTCACAAAGCTCACCGACCCTATGTTGAACGATCTCCGAATACCGCTCTCGGGGACGATCATCGCCGTTTGGATCGTTGTCGCCGTCGGCCTTATCGGGCGGATTTTCCCGCCTGCGTGGTACACGATCGGCACACGCATCCTGGGCAGTTGGCTGGTCGCGATCGGGCTCCTCCTTGGAGGAACGGCGATCGCCACCAAACCTCCAACAACCATGCCCCAACCATCGGCGGCTGCTCCAGCCGATGGATTGGGCACTGGGAAATACCGCTACGAGGCTCCTGTTCAGCAATTTACCCGGCCGCGCGACCCCTTGAGGCAGGGCGAACGCAAGCTGATGCCGTGAACGGGGTCGCGGCCTAGAAAAACCTCCGAACGCGTAGCCGATCAAGCCGGGCTGCAGGCTGACTACTCTGGTGTTCGACGCTTTCAGCCGTGCACCGGGAAATCATTGCCCCGCTTTCAAACGCTGGATGAGACCGGCGACCAGATAGGCGGCCGCGCCCAGCGACGTGATCCAGAAACTCGTCGGCCAGTCGGTCAGGAAAGCAAGCCACAGGCTGCTCCAGGCGATGACGACCGCAAGCGCGACCGAAACGACGATACCCCGCAGCACACCGCGGGTCACGCGCAGCGTCGTTGCCGCCGGGGCGACCATCAGCGCGAAGACGAGAAGTACGCCGACGATTTGGGTGGCTTCAGCCGTCGTCACGGCGACAATGATCATGAACAATGTCGAAACCAGATCGAGGTTCACGCCCTTTGCCTCCGCCAGCTCAGGCTGCAGGCTGGCGAAGAGCAAGGGTCTGGAAATGACGGTCAAGCTGACCAGGATCGCCACGGACAGAGCTGCAAGGATGATGACCGTCCGGAAACTGATGCCGAGCACATTTCCGAACAGGACATTCGTCGCCTGGGACGCGAAAGCCGTGTAGAAATGCAGGAAAAGCAAGCCGAGACCGAGCGAAAGGGTCAGCACGATGCCGATCGCGACGTCGCGATGCGCTCTTTCGCCCAGAAGGCCGATGCCGATGCCGGCCAGCACGGTGAAGATAGTCAACCCGAAGAACGGCGACAGGCCGAGCAGGCCGGCGCCCGTTGCGCCGGGAAATCCGACATGAGCCAGCGCATGTCCTGCGAAGGTCTGGCCTCGCAGCACGAGGAAATATCCTACCGCCCCGGTCACGATGGCAACGACCGTGCATGCGGCGAAGGCATTGCGCATGAATTCGTAGTCAAACATCGTGAACATGCGCGGCGCCCTCCAGTTCAACGTCGTCGGCCATCACGAAGATGCGTCCGCCTACCCGCACCACGTTGATGTGCGTTCCATAAAGCCTCGACAGGACCGGACCGTTGATGACCTCGTCGACGCTCCCGATCGCGGCGTTGCCGTTCCCGAGATAGAGGACGGCATCGACGGCGCGCAGCAAGGGGTTGATCTCGTGCGAGCAGAAAATGACGGCGATACCCAGCCGCTCGCCGACCTCATGGACGAGTTCGATGATGGTGCGCTGATGCGCGGCGTCCAGGCTGATCAGCGGCTCGTCGAGCAGCAGCAGCTTGGGGTCGCCGATCAGCGACTGGGCGATGAGGATTCGCTGCCGCTCGCCCCCCGACAGCTCCGCGAACGGCCTCCTGGCGATATCGGCCGCGCCGACCTCTTCAAGCGCTTTCCATGCCGCGTCCTTCTCGAGCGCCGACGCCGCCGGCCAGCGCCAACGATGGCCGCCCGCCGCCGTGACGACGAGATCGAAGCCGCTGATGCCCGCATGGGTCACGGTGCGGCGCGCCTGCGGCATATAGCCTATGGCGGGATTGCCGCGTGTCGGCGGCCGGCCAAGGACGGAAATCGTTCCGCTGGCCGGACGGAAAAGCCCCAGGACCGCGCGCAGCATCGTTGTCTTGCCCGCCCCATTGGCGCCAAGCAGCCCCACGAACGCACCCTGTGGAATGGAAAAGGAGACGTCGGTAAGAACCCGGCGTCCCCCATAGGTCAATGTGACCCTGTCGAAGGCGATGACATTCATTGTGTGCGGGCGGCCAGGGCCTTCTGCACGTCACTGATCTGGCCGCCGAACCACGACTGGATCGTCTTGCCGGCGGGTTCCGTCTCGGTTACGCCTATGACGGTGACCTTGTTCTGCTTGGCAATGTCGAGGAGGCGCGTCGTCGCTTCGTCCGTCACCTGCGAATTGTAGAAGAGGATCTTGGCCGATCCGTCCTTGAGGCTGTTCTCGAATGCCGCCACCTGCGTCGGGCTCGGCTCGGCATCGTTCATCATCGTGACCTGAAAATCGTAGTTCAGCATCTTGAGGCCGAGGGCATCGGCCATATAGCCGAACACCGGCTCCGTCGCGGTGACCTCGGTTCCGCTATAGGCCTTCTTGACGTCGTCGATCTGCTTGTTGATTGCATCCAACGACGACTGAAACTTCGCCAGGTTGGCCTGATAGTGCGCTGCATTGGCGGGGTCGAGCTTTGAAAGGTCGGCGGAGAGTTGCTTGGCGATCGCGGGCAGCGTCGCTGGATTGTACCACAAATGCGGGTTGTCGCCCGACTTCTTGCCGATCAGATCCGCGGCCACGATGGTCGTGCGCTGCGCGTTGGTGGAGGCTGATAGAAGCTTGTCCATCCACGGATCGTAATCCGCGCCGTTGTAGATGACGATCTTGGCGTCGGCGATCGTGCGCGCCGTCGAGGGGCTGGTCTCGAACAGATGCGGATCGTCATCGGGATTGGCAAGAATGCTGGTCACCGCGACGTGGCTGCCGCCGATCTGATGGGCGAGATCGCCATAGAAATTCTCGGCCGCGACGATGTTCACCTTATCTTCGGCGCGAGCACCGCCGCCTGCGAGCAGTGCCGCCGCGAGCAACAGCGCCGCCGTGAAAGGAAAGGAACGCATGTCTTTCTCCTTTTGCAGTCCGATTCAACCCGATTGACCACTGGGTAGGTTATGTTATTACATTGGTCAATGAGAAAGCGATGTTATCACATAACAGAAATGTGATTTGATGCTCGATCCGCTCTCGGCCGGTCAGACCTTCAGCGGTCTGACGAAAAACCAGGCACTGGTCCTGGAGACTATAGCGAAGGCGCGCAAGCCGATCGGCGCATACGAGATTTTGAGAAAACTGAAGCCTTACGGGATCAAATCACCCGTGCAGATATACCGGGCGGTCAACAGCCTTATTCAATGCGGCATCGTCCACAAGGTTGAGAGCATCAATGCGTTCGTCCGGTGCACCGATGTCCATCTCCATCGTGGGCAAACAACGATTCTCGCGATTTGCGATGGCTGTGGAACAGTTGTCGAGCACCACGACGGGACAGTCGATCGGCTGCTTGAGGCCTGGGCGAGGCAAGAAGCCTTGCAGGTCGAGGCTGTCGCCATCGAACTCAAGGTGCGCTGCGCCAGTTGCAGTGCCTCTAGCTCCGCTGACGAACATTAAAACCCAAAGTTAGGGCGGCAATAACGGGCAGTGCCAACGGCAGGGCAATCGGTGAGTTAAAATTTTCAGGGCCCTGGCTCCACGACCCTTGCGTGATCGCCTATCTGATCGATCCAACTCTGTTCTCGGGGCGCCAGATTTCTGTTTCGGTTTGCACGGACCCGAGTCTGGACTATGGGCGCACCCACCAACATCGCCGGAAGCACTTGTAGGAGCCTCGGCAAATTGTTTCATGATTGAGACGATCGATTCCGCCCGTTTTTTCGAACCCCGGCAACGAAAGTGGGCGCTCTTCCGCGATAAAGATACGCCACAGGCGTCCATCCACATTAGATATCAAGACAGGTGAAAAAAATGAATGCCAAAATATATCTCGCCGGCCCCGATGTGTTCTCGGCAAAATCTTTCGAACTAGGGGAAAAAAAGAAAGAGATATGTTCCAAGCATGGGCTCGTTGGTCTTTATCCAACAGATGTCATCAAATATGACAGGCCGCTGTCGAGGTTTGAACAGGGTCTCTATGCCTATGACACCATGGAAACGGCCATGAACGAATGCGATGCCGCCATCGTCAACATGACCCCTTATCACGGCCCGAGCATGGATGCCGGATCGGCTTTCGAAATGGGATACATGCGCGCGCAGAACAAGCCGATTTTCGCATATTCAAACGATGGAAGACTTTTCGCTGGGCGCGTCGTTGGCTTTTGGGATGGCAAGATAACAATTCGCGACACCGGCGATCGCGAAGACCCTCAAGGCATGCAGGTTGAAGAGCACGATATGATCGACAATCTCATGATGGCCAGCGCCGTAGCGCGATCAACCGGGGTTCTCGTATCCGGTCACACCAATCCGACGGATATCTATGCCGCGCTCGAATATTTCGAAAGGTGCGTCGAGCTCGCTGCCAACTGGTTCAGGCGAATCAAATAGCCTCTACTGAATCGGAGAACCCGTGTGGGACGACCCTTTAGACGATGAGCGTTGCATTGCCTGGGGAAGGTCCGCAGCCGAGCGAATGGCCGATCGGTCCACACAGGCCAACTGCATCAACGAGCTAAGCAAGGCGGTACGCGCGGTATCGACGCAGCCCCGCTTTCGTCAGCCATGCAAAATGCTCGGAGATCGTATAGGCGGTTCCTCCGGGATAGAGGTTCATCGATGTCAAATTGAGATAGACGCCGGCCGCGGGGCTCAACCGGTCGTACTCGATGATCCCGCTTCCAGTGATGTAGATCACATCGCCCGGCCGCAGGCTTCTGCACGCATGCTCGATCGCCCGTTCCGTATCGTCCGGCGACAGAACCTGGATGAGCGCACGCGTGAAGTCTCCGGCAGGCTCGGCTGGGAAAGGGGTGCGTGGCGCGCCGCCGGGGTTGCGATCATCATTGACGACCACAGACTCCATAATTCCGCTAACCAAGGACGACAGCGGCCTTTCGACGTGAGGATCCAAGGTTCAACTCGAGCCGCCCTGCTATCTATCTACAGCGGGCGTGGCCGGCAGGGCTCGCCGACAGGACATTCGAGCGCGTCGCGGTCCCATTTGCCGAAATCGGCCGCCGCATCGTAAGTGCTCTGCAGAAACGACATGAGCATGGCTTCCGGGTTTTCCGCCTGACGTACCTCGTCGTAGGGCAAGAGGAATTCACCGAACGCCTTGGAGAAGAATGCTTGTTGCGGCTGGACCGCCGCGGAGGCGTAGCCTTCCGGGGAGGGATAGGCATAGGAATAGAAGGCTGCGTAGTCGATGAGGCCGCCGCCTGGCCAAAACCCGGCGCTGCTCACCTCATGCGAATAGGCTTCCCGGGTGATGGCATCGGGCAAGTGCGCAATGCCGCCCGGATGCAGCGGCGCCCGCTTGCCCGAAAAGCGCGTGACCGCTAGGTCGAAGCCGCCCCAGAAGAAATGCACGGGGCTGACCTTGCCCAGGAAACCGGTGCGAAATCGTGAAAAGACCTCGTGTGTGGAGAGCAGGATGCGCCAGAAGCGGTTGGCATAGTCGTGATCGTAGGAGGCGTGGACACGGTCTTGCTCGAACGCGATACCGTTGGCGATCTCGGACGGGCGGCCAAAGATCGGTGTCGTGAGCCCTAGCCCGTCGAGTGCGACCATCACTTCGTCGTAGAACTCCGCCACTGTCTTTGGCGCGAGCATGATTTGCCGGATGTGACCATCGCTGGTCCTCAGCCACAGCAGATGGTCTATGAAATCGAAATCCATTTGGAGTGCTCGCCCACCCATGGGAATCGGCGAGGTCGTCAGGCCGCGAACCGTCACATAGAGAGGCACATGCCACGAATGGTTCAACCACGGCTCGCGCATGAGGCGGATATTGCCGACGATCTGGGTCCAAAGGTGGAGGGTTTCATATGTGTCCTTCCAGGCGGCGAAAGGGAGATCCGGCCAGCGTTCCGATTTCGTGGCAGACGACATGGGTTCTTTCCTGGGTTCGATGCGATTGATTGCAGGCTGCGATAGACGCGCACTATAGGGAGGGTGCCTGCATATTGGCCAGACCACCCGGGCTCGGAGCGATGGTCGATATTCGTGACCGACCAACATGCCACGACTCTCAGCCATTGACCCGGTTAGTCTTTCCACTGGACGAGCATGATGCATGCCGCTGGCGTCGGCTGCGATCATTTTTGTTGCCCGCGTGTGGAGTTCGGCATAGGCGAACTTGCCGGTGCGATCGTTGGCCACGAACAGGTAGCGTTGCCTTCGGCGGTTTGCACCTCGGCAATGTCGATATGGAAGCAGCCGATCGGATAGGCCTTGAACTTCTTCTTGAGCTGCTTGTCGCCTTCGACCTCAGCCAGCCTCGAAATACCATGGAGCTGTGGGTCCAGTCGGCAGATCGGCGACCAAGTCCGACCCTTCCGCTTGGCAACGGCCTTCGGGTCCATCCCGTAGCGCTTGGACAGCTTCCTTCGCCCTGCGGTACCGACCGCCTTGCTGAGGTAGGCTGAAGGGCTGCAAGTCCGAAATGTTCGTCATTTGTGCTTCGAAAATCGCATAAGAAGGCATAGTGGCACCCTCAGATGCCGTCATCGGGTGAGACAACGGTCTGGTCGGGTGGACCGTCCTGGCGGACTCTGGTCTTGCGCTGGCGTTTGGACGGCTTGGCCAGCGCCGCGCTTGTCGATGCGCCGCGCTTGGGTTTTCCCGCCGTCGGCGTTGGCTTGGGATGCCGCTGCTTGACGCGCGGCGGCGGTGATTTGCCCTGCTTGTCTTCGCCGCCCATGTAAAACGTGACATGGGGGAAAGGTATTTCGATGCCGCGCTCGTCGAAAATCTCCTTGATGATCTCATTGTAGGTGCGACCCAAGGCGAAATGCTTGCCGGGCTTGGTCTTGATGCGGGCCCGAACCAGAACGGCGGAGTCGGCGAACTCGGTTACGCCGTGCATCTCGAGGTCACCGATGATGTCGCCCGCGAATCCGGCCTCCTTCAGTCTGTCGAAGGCGTCGTGCATCGCCTGCTTCACCTCTGGTATGCTCGCCCCATAGTCCACGCCGATCGATGCGACGTGATAGCTGAAGCCCTTCATGAAATTTGTCACGGCCTCGACGGACGAGAACGGGATGAGGTGATAGGCGCCGTCGAGCGTGCGCAGCGACACGGACCGGATAGTCAGCCGTTCGACGGTGCCGGTAATCCCTCCTGCCGTTACAACATCGCCTTCGTTCATCGCGTTCTCGAACTGTATGAAGGCGCCGGTGATGATGTCTTGCACCAGCTTTTGCGCTCCGAAGCCGACAGCAAGGCCGACAACGCCGGCGCCGGCAAGCAGTGGCCCGATGTTCACGCCAAACTCGGACAGGACCAGCATGACAATGAGGACGCCCAGCGCAACCACAAAGGCGTTGCGGAACAGGGAGAGAAGCGTCCGTTCGCGTGGGGAGGGAACATGGCCGTAATTCGGATTGAGGCGATACTCAACCCACGACTGGACGGCGAGATAGATCAGGCCGCCGGCCAGCAGTATCAGCATCGCGGAAACGATTGAAACGGCGAAGCGCTGGCCGACTTCGCTCGACAGCCACCCGACAATGTTTGCCGCTCGCCAGAACTGGGCGATGACCAGCAACACAACCCCGGCGACCAGGACGCGAACGGCCCTGAGCACATTGGGAACAAAGGCATTGAGGCGCCGTTCGAGCAACGGAAGCCGCCCGCTGACTTCGGCGGGCAGGCTTATCCCCGCCCCGGCGACCCGCGCGATAACGCCTGTCAGCAGAACGCCTATGGCCACCGCGACGATCGACTGGATAGTGGCCGCGAGGACGAAGGGCAGGGCCATTGCGGGAGCCGCGAGCCACAGAACAAAGACAAGGACCAGGTATCCGATCACCATGACATGCCAAAATCTCGCGAGACCGGCCAGGAACCTGCCCAGAATGTCGGTTCGGCGGGTCTCGCTGCGGCGCAGCAGCCATCGCCGCACCGGATCGCGATTCTGCAGGATGACAATCAGAGCCAGCACCAGCGCCGCAAACATCACGACCACGCGGATCACTTGCGCGGCGTCTTCCGAAGCGTTGATCGCAACGATCGGCGCGAGGAAGAACATCGTGTAGCCGACCACGCCGACGAAGCGGCTCAGCCAGAAATACCAGTATGCTGCCGTTGTATCGTTCAATGTCCAGATTCGCAGCGCTGGCCACCTGGGGGCAAGCAGCGTGCGCGCAAGGACCTTGATGAACTCGATGACCAGGAAGGCGTTCAGGAACAGCGCCCGGTTCATCTCCGCCTGGCCTGCCTGGTCGATAACGAATGCAGACAGCGAAGACACCGAACCGATTGCCCAGGCCGCGAGCACGGTGAGTGCATCGGCCAGCGCGGACAACCCGATGAAGCCGAACCGCTCGAACCTGCCTCCACGTGTCGCGGCACTGGCGAATGCGCGCTGGAACCGTCCAAAGGCGAGCCTCAGCACGAGGTACACGGCGAAGGTGAGCACCACGACGAGGGCGCTGTTGCGTACAGCGCTCCAGAGACTCTGCACATCGATCGAGACGCCTCCGGAAAAGACACCGCCAATTCTCTCGACGAGGCCGGCGACTGTTTTGATCAGGCCCGAAGCGCTCTCTGCCGCGTCCCTTGTATACGCGGCGACCTCCTGTGCAATCGTCGTTTCAGGCGCGACCTCGGCGGCCGGCCGATGGTCGTCAGCGGCTGCGGCGCGCAATCTGTCGATCAGGCGGTGCCGCGCCTGATCATTCTCCAGGATGCCGATGAGCGCTTCGACCTCCGCGCTCGGCTCGCCGGGCTTTGGACCTCCTTGTGCGGCCGGTTGGGCGAAGCCTGGTGCCCCCGAGAGAAGTAGAAACAACAAGAGAGAAATCAGAGTTCGCACGGCTAGCCCAAGCAAAAATCGACCGGTCGGGGCGCGCTGCCGCTGCCTCAAACATAGGTAGCCACCTCTTCGCATTGGTATTAATGCAGGGCGAGCCCTGACGGGGGTGATACCTTCATTGAGTGTGGTGAACGCTCCGCTCCTTGGGACGCGCTCAGGTCGCCATGTCGCGCCTAGTCCAATGTGGGGCAGCGGCCGTCCGTGCGATCGAACCGCACGCTTACACGTTCGCCATCACGCGAGCGGCCACGGACTTCGATGCTGCGGCGCCCTACATGGTCGATGCGGGCCCGCCGGACGCCCATCCTGTCGGCCTTGTCCAGCGCCCGTTCGGGTGTACATTCACGCCGTCCCGCCCAGCGATCACCACTGCCTTGACGGCGGTCACGGCAATCTTCGCGGCTCGGGTCGCAGTCATCGCGAAGCCTGATTTTCGGGCGGCCGTTGTCAAGATGGAGTTCAAGATCCTGGGCCGAAGCCCGGTCGATGGGCATGCTAGTCAGAGCCATGGCCAAAGCAAAAGCGGTCGATGTCAAGATTGCACGCATGTCTGCGACCTCCTGTCGTTCCTATGCTGCCCCTTAACCCCTACCCTACAGGCTAATAACGTGCGGAATCTGCTCGGTTCTAATCAGTTTAGATTGCCAGACTGATACAATCGGTGAGATTGTAAGGAGAGCTTTCGGGTTTTCCCATATGTTCCTAACGAAACTTCACACTTATCGGTGCATGTTAACATTTGATGATGTTCCACTTTGTCGGGAATTTCGCAGGCACACCGGGATTAAGTGCATTTTGGCGCCACTAGCATCCATTGCAAAACCGAAAACCCCGATGATTATACATGATATTGACTATGGTTTTCCACCTTGAAGGCGCCGCGCAGAAGCGTCCGCGACCAATTCTGACGCGGCTGGAAGCCCGATCGCGATCGGGCTTCCAGCCAACAGATTGACGCGATCGGTCAGTTAGGAATCTCTTGCGACGTTTTGCTGACCAGTCGTATGGCAAGCCTCCTTCGACATTCTCGGCGGGCCGCCAATTCGGCGGGCGAGACGAGGTTCGCATCAAGCTCGCCGTCGCGCCGGCTAATCTTCGCCAGAAGGACCATGCCGGCTGCCAGGCGCTGCACGGTCCTTCTGGCAGGACACCACCGGCGGGACGCCCCGATCAGGCAGCATGTCTGCCGGAAGTGGTTTAGTGGCAGGAGAAGAAGAGCGCCGAGATCACGGCGCTCTTTGGATCAATCCCTCAGTAGATCGAACATCAGCTTGAAGAAGCGGTCGGAATCGACCTCGTTGGCGATCAGCGCGTTGTCCTTCAGACCACGCTCGCTCCAGAAGTCGGCGACGGTGGCGCCAAACGTGTAGCTGCCGCTGAGATCGACGCCGATATGCGCCGGCCGCGTCCTGACGAGGGTCGGGTCGATCACCAGCGCCAGCGCCAGCGGATCGTGCATGGCGCCGCCGACGCCCATCGAGTTGCGGTGCAGCTTCTCGTAGAACAGCAGCCAGTCGTTGACCAGCTTGCCGAGCGGGGTGTCGATCTTGGCGAGCTCGGCATATTGCGGCTTCTCGACCAGAACCTGCATGGTGACGTCAAGGCCGACCATGGTGATCGGCACGCTGGAATCGAGCACGATCCGCAGCGCTTCCGGGTCGCAGAAAGCGTTGAATTCGGTCGGCGTGATGATCTCGCTCTTGCGGTAGAAGACGCCGCCCATCCAGATGAGTTGCTTGATCTTGGGCACGACCTGCGGATGCTTGAGCAGCAGCAGGCCGATGTTGCAGAGCGGGCCGGTGGCGACCACGACGGTCGGCTCGGCGCGCGACAGCAGCTTTTCCGCCAGGAAGTCCACCGCGTGCTGCTTGACCGGCTTGATGGTCGCCTGGGGCAGGTAGGGCGAGCCTTCCAGGCCGCTTGGGCCGTCGGCGGTCCCCAGCACCAGCGGGCGCGCCAAAGGCCGGTGGCAGCCGGCGGCCACCGGAACAGCGCCGGCGCCTATATATTCGAGGATGCGCAGCGCGTTGGCGGTGGTCTTTTCGATCTCGGCGTTGCCGCATGTGGTGGTGACGCCGAGCAATTCGACGGCCGGCGAGCGATGCGCCATAACGAGCGCAATGGCGTCGTCGTGGCCGGGGTCGCAATCGAAGAGGATAGGCGTAGGGGTCATGGTCTGGCTCGTCATGCGGTCCGCTCGTAGCGGGCAAGGGTATCTTTGAAGACCTTCAGGAAGCGGCGGCCGTCGAGGTCGGTGCCGATGCGGGTGGTCTTCGGCCCGCCGCCGGGCAGGATCTGGAAGCCGCGATAGGCGACCGTCTGCCCGCGCGCCACGCGGCCCTCGGTCAGCACGTCGACGAACAGCGGTTCGGTAAGCGTGGCGAGGCCGGGATCGAAGGCGAGCGCGACGGTGATGACGTCATCGAGCGGGAAGCCGACGAGCCCGAAGAACTCGCGCCAGATGTCGATATAGATCGGGAACACCTCGGCGATCATGTCGACGACAGGGTTGTTCTTGGCCACCGCCTGCATGCCTGCAATGTCGTCGCGCGTCATCATCGAGGTGGCGACGCGGTTGTCCTCGCAGATGTCGAGCGGCACGAGGATCTTGTCGACCTCGGCGTTCAGCACGATGCGCGAGGCCTCCGGATCGGCCCAGACATTGTACTCGGTGACTGGCGTCATGTTGCCGGGCGTCTGGAAGGTGCCGCCGAGCACCAGCAGCCGCTTCAGCGCACCCGCGAGCCGAGGCTCCTGCAGGAAGGCCATGGCGGCATTGGTGAGCGGGCCGGTTGTGACGAGCGTGACCTCGCCCGGATCGGCCATCACGGTGTCGATGATAAAGTCGACGGCATGGCCAGGCGTCGCTTGGCGCTTCGGCGTCGGGGCCGGCGGATTGAACTTCTTCAGCCGCTCGCCGAAGCGCGCGGTCAGCCGCTTCTCGAAATGCACGGGCGCTTCCATGTCGGCCTTGGCGTGGCCGACGATCGGCCGCCAGGCGCCGGCATGCACCGGGATGTCGTCGCGGCCGGCGAGCGTGAGCGTGTTGAGCACCACGTTCGTGACCTGCTCGATCGGCCCGGCAGCGCCGGTGACCGTGGTGACCGCCTCCAGCTTGACGTGCGGGCTGGCTGCGGCAAACAGCACGGCGAGGATGTCGTCGCCCGCTGAATCCACGTCGAGGATTATGCGTTCCATATGCGTGTTGCGTCCTTACCTTGGGAGGGTGTTGTCGTTTTCCGTCGGCCTGTTCTCGACCGAGAGCAGCTTCCTCATGCTGTCGAACGTCTCGCGGATGATGCGCGGCCGGCCGCGATAGGAGAGCGCGAACAGCGCCACCAGCGCGACCACATAGGGCACGGTCAGGATGAGGTATGACGGGAAGCCGAAGGTCTGCAGCCTGAGCGAGAAGGCATCGGCGAAGCCGAACAGCAGGCAGCCGCCCAGCACCTTCAGCGGATCGCCGTTGGAGAAGATCAGGATCGCCACGGCCATGAAGCCGCGCCCCGACGACATGTTCTCGGTGAACATGGTGATGTAGCCCAGCGACAGGTGCGCGCCGGCAAGGCCCGCGAGCAGGCCGCAGAGCAGCGAGGCGATGTAGCGCACCCGGGTGATGGAGATGCCCAGCGCCTCGGCCGCTTCGGGCTTTTCACCGACGACGCGGATGTAGAGGCCGAGCTTGGTGCGCTTGTAGAACAGCACCAGCAGCGGCACCGTGATGAAGGCGACGTAGACCATCGGCGTGTAGCCGGAGATCAGCGGCGCCCATGACCCCAGCAGTTCGCGGGCCCATGGGATCTGCACCTTGGGCAGGCCGACGATGCCGTGGCCGACGATCGAGCCGCGGGTGCCGAAGATCGCCTTCATCAGCGAGATGGTCATGCCGCCGGCGAGGATGTTGAGCGCAAGGCCCACCACCACCTCGTTGGCGCGGAAGGTGACGACCAGAAGCGCGAAGATGAGGGCGAAGACGAGTGCCGCCGCCACGCCGCACAGCACGCCGACAACGGCCGAACCGGACCAGATGGAACCGAGCACGGCGAAGAAGGCGCCGACCAGCATCTGGCCTTCGAGGCCGATGTTGAAGATGCCCGCCTTGGTGGTGAAGGAGCCGCCGAGGCCCACCAGCAGGATCGGCGCGGTGGTCCTGAGCGTCGCGACCAGGAGCGCGACGTTGAGGAGCTTGTCTAGAATTTCCATCGACGCTCTCCCGCCGTGCTGTCGCCGCGGCGCTTCATCAGCACCTGCGCGGATACGCTGAGGATGATGAGGGCCTGGATGACCGTGATGATCTCGCGCGACGCTGTCGTCTCGACCTCGAGCAGCAGCGAGCCGCTGCGCAGCGCGCCGAAGAACAGCGCCGTGACGATGGTGGCGATGGGCGAGCCGTTGGCAAGGAGGGCCGCGATCAGGCCGTCGAAACCGAAGCCGGGTGCGAAGCCCTCCATGAAACGGTGATGCACGCCGAGCGTCTCGACACCGCCGGCGAGGCCACCGACCGCGCCCGAGGCAAGCAGGACGAGGAAGCCCTGCCGTTTGACGTCGACGCCGCCATATTCAGCGAATTTCGGCGCCGAGCCGACCATCGAGATCGAGTAGCCCTTGCTGGTGTAGCGGAAGAACCAGGCGAAGAAGAGCGCCAGCGCCAGCCCGATGATGAGGCCCCAGTTGAGGCGCGAGAACGAGAACAGCTCTGGCAGGTAGGCCGTAGGCAGGACAGGTGGCGTCTCCGACCAGCCGCCGGGCCGCTTGAACAGGAAGATGGTGAAGTAGGAGGTCAGCAGCACCGCGACATAGTTCGACAGGATGGTGGAGACCACCTCATTGGTGTTGTAGCGGGCGCGGAAGAAGGCCGGGATGGACACCCAGGCGGCGCCCGCGAGAGTCGCCACCAGCAGGCCCACCAGCATGTGGATGCCGGCCGGCAGCGGCAGGTCGAAGCCCACCCAGGCGGCGGCGAAACCGCCGAGGAAAAGCTGTCCCTCGATGCCGACGTTGAACATGCCGCCGCGAAGGCCGATGCAGGCGGCGACACCGCAGATCAGGATGGGCGTGGTCTGCAGAAGTGTGCCGGCGACCTTGGACTGGTCGCCGAAGGCGCCGCGCAGCAGCGTCATGAACACCTTCACAGGACTCTCATCCACCAGGATGATGATCACGGCGCCGATGGCGAGGGCGAAAAGGACGGCGAGAACCTGTCCGTAAACGGCACGCAACCGGTCACTCATGATGCCGCTCCGTCTGTCGCCGGCTCGGCTTCGACACCTGCCATCATCATGCCTATCCTTTCGCCGTCGGCTCCATCGCCCTCGACCTCGCCCATGATCCGGCCGTTGAACATGACCAGGATACGATCAGCGAGCGTAAGGAGCTCATCGAGCTGCACCGATATGACGAGAACGGCGCGGCCCGCGGCGCGCTGGCGCATGATCTCGTCGTGGATGGATTCCTGGGCGCCGATGTCGACGCCGCGCGTCGGCTGGTCGATGAGCAGGAAATCCGAATCGTTGGTGAATTCACGCGCCAGCACGACCTTCTGGATGTTGCCACCGGACAGCCGCTTGACGGTGTCCGCCGGGCCGCGCGCGCGGATGTCGAAGCGCTTGATCATGTCGACGGCATGGCCGGCCGCCGCCTTCCAGTCGAGGACGCCGTGACGCGACCATGGCGCCTTGGACTGGCGACCCATCAACAGGTTCGCCGATATCGATGCGCCGCCATCGACGCCGCGCGCCATGCGATCGCCCGGAACATGGGCGAGGCCCGTCTCGCGGATCCGCGCCGGCGACAGCGCGGTCAGGTCGCGGCCCTTCAGAAGGGCAGATCCATGGCTGGCGGGGCGCAGACCGGCGAGCACTTCGGCGAGCTCGGTCTGGCCGTTGCCGGCAACGCCGGCGATGCCGACGATCTCGCCGGCACGCACGATGAAGCTCGCGTCGCGCAGCGCCGGTAGCCGGCGGTCGTCGCGCGCCCACAAATTCTTGACGTCGAGCACCACCTCGCCGGCCCTCTTGTCGCGACGGCGCCGCTCGAAGCTGACGTCGCGCCCGACCATCATGCGCACCAGATCGGTCTTGGTAAGCTCGGCCGTCGGACGCGTCGCGACATGCTTGCCGTGGCGCAGCACGGTGACGGTGTCGGAAACCTCCATCACCTCCTCGAGGTGATGGGAGATGAAGATGACGGTCATGCCGCCGGCGACGAACCCGCGCAGAGTCTGGAATAGCTCACGGCTCTCCTGTGGCGTCAGCACCGCGGTCGGCTCGTCCAGGATGATGGTGCGCGCGCCACGCGCCAGCACCTTGAGGATCTCGATGCGCTGCTCGATGCCGACCGACAGCAGTGAGACGCGCTCCGTCGGATCGACCCTCAGGCCGAAGCGCTCGGAAAGCTCGCGCGTCTTCTCGATCTGTGCGGCGTGGTCGATCAGCCCGTTGCGGCGGATTTCCATTCCGAGGAAGACATTGTCCGCCACGGAGAGGGAAGGGACCAGCTTGAAGTGCTGGTGCACCATGCCGAGCCCCGCGCCGATAGCGGCGGCCGGATCGGCCATGAGCATGTCCCTGCCGTTGATGCGGATCGTGCCCTCGTCGGGCTGCAGCAGGCCGAACAGGACGTTCATCAGGGTGGTCTTGCCAGCGCCGTTCTCGCCGATGATGGCGTGGATCTCGCCACCGCGCACGGCAATGGAGACGTTGTCGTTGGCGACGAAGGCGTTGAAACGCTTCGTGATGCCAATCAGTTCGACGGCCGTCTCCACGGTAGCCGCCGGTGTGACTGATGCCGGGGAGAGTGACACGTCGGACACGGAAGCTTCACTGCTCCAAGGCAATTCCAGCAAAAGCGTGTAGCGGCTTTCCGTCTGGAAACAAGTCGATTGAGCCAGCGAACCGGCCCACGCGAAAAACGGATGCAAAGGAACCGGAGGCGGATCAGCCTCCGGCCACGCTCAAACCTTACTTGGCCTTGGCAATCTTGATCGAGCCCTCGACGATGCCCTTCTTGATCTCGTCGAGCTTGGACTTGATCTCCTCGGGGATATTCGGCGCTATGTCGTCGCAGACCTTCACCTCAACGCCGCCCGAAGCGAGATCGAAGGTGCGCGTGCCGGCGGCCAGCTTGTGGCCTTCGACTTCATCCTTGATCAGGCTGTAGACGGCGATGTCGCCGCGCTTGAGCATCGAGGCAAGCACGTTGCCGGGCGCCGAGGAGCACATATCGATGTCGACGCCGATAGAGTATTTGTCGGCCGCGGCGCTGGCCTGCATGACGCCTTCGCCCGTCGGGCCGGCGACGTTGTAGACAATATCGGCGCCTTCATTGTAGAGCGCCTGGGTCAGTTCGCTGCCCTTGGCCGGATCATCGAAGGTGCCGGCGAAGACGGGCTTCACGGTGACCTCGGGAGCGGCGTATTTCGCGCCCTGCTCATAGCCGCCGAGGAAGTTGCGGATGACCGGGATGTCGCGGCCGCCGACAAAACCGATGGCCTTGCCGTCGCCGATTTTGTCGAAGGCGCTGCCCTTGGCCTCGATCATGCCGGCGAGCGCGCCGGCGACGAAGGAGCCCTGCTCCTCGGCGAAGTTGGCGTAGATCATCTTGTCGCTGTCGAGTACGCCGTCAATGAAGACGAAGCGCTGGTTCGGATAGGCCGCGCTCGCCTTCTGCAGCGCGTCGACGAGTTCCCAGCCCATGACGAAGATCAGGTCGTACTTGCCGTCCTTCGCCAGGTTGGCGAACTGTTCCTCATAGTCGAGCGCGCGGTTGCCCGTGTCGACCAGCTTGAGGTCGATGCCGAAATCGGACTTGGCCTTGTTGAGGCCGTTGACGATGGAAACGCCGAAGCCTTGGGCGAAGTAGCCGGAGATGGCCGCCACGGACACCTTGGTTTCCGCGCAGGCAAGGCTGACCGAGGCCGCGAGCGCCGCGCCGGCGATAATGCACGTCGAAAGGATGTTTTTCATAGCAGTCCCCTGGTTGAAGGTCGCCCCAAGTGCCGTCCCCGCAAGGGGTGCCGGAAAACTTGTTGGTGATCATATGACCTTATGAGTGGTCTAATGTCCTGTCAATCTGGTGCCGTGCGATGTCCGACCCGGTTGTTTGCGAACCACGGACCGAGACGACTTGACAAAGCGGTCAGATCGATAATTGTTGATACTCTAACAATTTCGCGATGTGGTAGCCGGGAGTAGCTGATGCCGAAGCCGATCGTCAGGAAGTTTGTAGTACAGGTCGAGGAGATTTTTCATGAAGGGGGACCTGCGCGGGACGAGCCGGTCAAGCGCGCCGCGGTGCTGGCGGTGATCGAGAATCCGTTCGCCGGGCGTTACGTGGAAGAGATCACCGATTTCATGGACGACCTCAAGCCGCTCGGGCTTGAGATGGCGGAGCGCTTGCTCAAGGCGCTCGGCAGCGATGCTTCGAAGATCGAAGGCTACGGCAAGGGGGCCATCGTCGGCAGCGGCGGCGAGCTCGAACACGGCGCGCTCTGGCACAACCCGGGCGGCTACGCGATGCGCGAATTGCTAGGCGGCGCCAAGGCCATCGTGCCGTCGACCAAGAAGGTGGGCGGCCCAGGCACGCGCATCGACATTCCGGTCACGCATATCAATGCCTCCTACGTACGCAGCCATTTCGACGCTATCGAAGTCGGCATCAACGACGCTCCCCGTGCCAACGAGTTGCTGCTGGTGCTGGCCATGACGACCGGGCCGCGCGTGCATGCCCGCGCCGGTGGGCTGGAAGCCAAGGACATCAAGGGAGAGGACGGCCTGAGATGAGTGTCGAGATCCGTCGAATTGTAACCATCATCGAAGAAACGCGCGTGGAAGGTGGCAAGCCGGTCAATCCGCCGACGCGTCGCGCCGCGGCGGTCGCCGTCATTCGCAACCCGTTCGCCGGGCGCTATGTGGACGATCTGTCCGTGCTGAGCGACATCGGCGCCGAGCTTGGCGACATCCTGCCGAAGCGCGCCGTGGCGGCGCTCGGCATTCCCGGCGACCAGATCGAGAGCTTCGGCAAGGCCGCCGCCGTCGGCGCCGATGGCGAGCTGGAACACGCCGCCGCCATCCTGCATCCGAAGCTCGGCGCGCCGTTCCGTGACGTGCTCGGCACGGGCGCGGCGCTCATCCCCTCGTCGAAGAAGCGGGGCGGGCTCGGCGTGCCGCTGGACATCCCGCTAGGCCACAAGGATGCCGCCAAGGTGCGCAGCCATTTCGACGGCATGGAAGTGCGTGTGCCGGACGCGCCGCGCGACGACGAGATCGTCGTGGCGATCGCCGTCACAGATTCGGGCCGGCCGCATCCGCGCGTCGGCGGGCTGACCAAGGAACGGGTCGTCGGCAAAGACGGGCTGATCTGAACCGAACCGGCGCCGCCGGCGACTGGCGGCTCCCGCCGGATCCCAATAGGACCAAGCCAAAGGAAAGCGGCCCTCAAATGCCATTGAGGGCCGCTTTTCCTGCTTTGAGCAGAGCTCGCGGATCAGGCCGCGACGATCTCGGGCACGCGGATGGCAGGCGGCGTGTTCCGGCTGCGCGCGGTGCGCACTTCGCCATCGATCATGATCATGCCGATGCCAGGGAGGTTGCCGAGCGCCAGGCTTTCCAGAAAATCCTTGCCGATGCCGCCGGCAGCCTGGTCCATGAAGACGAGGTCGGCGGCACGGCCCACCTCGATGACGCCGCGGTCGGTGAGGTTGCGCACGCGCGCTGTGTTGCCGGTGGCAAAGCAGAAGACCACCTCCGTGGGCAACCCGCCCAGCGACGCCAGGTGGCAGATGGTGCGCAGGATGCCGAGCGGCTGCACGCCCGAGCCGGCGGGACCGTCGGTGCCGAGGATGACGCGGTCGAGCTCGTTGCGCTGCTTGGCGATGCCGAGCACGAATAGGCCGGTGCGCAGGTTGCCGTTGTGGACGATCTCGAGTGCGCGGGCGCCTTCCTCACAGATACGGCGGATCTCGTCGTCGGGCAGGGCGGTGGGGCCTCCATTGATATGCGCCACGACGTCGGCATCCACCTCGAGCACCACCTCGGCGCCGATGCGGCCCGAACCGGGGATCGAAGGACCGCCCGTATGGGTCATCGAGGTCATGCCGTACTTGCGCGCCCAGGCGATCATCTGGCGGCCCGTCGGGCCGTCCTTCACGCCGCCGAGCCCGACCTCGCCGATCAGCGTCACGCCCGCCTCGGCGAGTTCGCGGAAGTCGTTCTCGGTCATGCCCGGCTCCAGCACCGGAGCGCCGGCAAGGATTTTCATGCCGCTGGGCCGGAAATTCGAGAAGCTGCGCTGCGCGGCGATGCCGAGCGCCTTGACGCCGACGATGTCGCGAGGGCGGCCGGGATAGTGCGCCTCGCCGGCCGAGATGATGGTGGTGACGCCGCCGTGGAGCGTCGAGTCTATCCAGCCGAGCTGGTTCTGGCGCGGGGTCCAGTCGCCGGCAACGGGATGGACGTGGTTGTCGATCAGGCCGGGGGTGACGACGCAGCCTTGCGCATCGATGATCTTCGTCGCCTCACTTGTCTCGACGCCGCCCTGCTTGCCGACCGCGGCGATGCGGCCGTCCACGACCACAATGGTGTCGGCGTCGAGGACCGGGCGAGCGATATCGCCGCTCAGCATCAGGCCGATATTGCGGATGACGGTCTTCCCGGCAGTGGTCATGGCTT
Source organism: Mesorhizobium sp. B4-1-1 (assembly GCF_006439375.1). Lineage (NCBI taxonomy): Bacteria > Pseudomonadati > Pseudomonadota > Alphaproteobacteria > Hyphomicrobiales > Phyllobacteriaceae > Mesorhizobium > Mesorhizobium sp. B4-1-1. The sequence goes on along the minus strand of NZ_VFTH01000020.1, from coordinate 77,784 downwards.
GGGAGTCCGAGGACATCAGGCAGATTCCTTCTGTTCGGCGCGGACAAGGGAGGACATCCCGCCGCTGAAAGGTCCAGCGACGCCCGCTGTTTTGCTGCGTTCTGAGTTTGGGATCAGTAGGTCATTTGGCCGCCGTGTCGCCTGTGTCGTCACGGCTGATGCGCTGGAGCAATTGCAACAGCGTGGCCTGCTCAGCCTTGGAGAGCGGCGCCAGAAGCTGCCGGCCCACTTCGACGCTGCGGTCCAGGCGATCGAGCGTGTAGCGCACGCCGTCGTCCGTCAGCGTGATGATGGCCAGCCGCTGGTCGGTCTTGGAAGCGTTGCGCTTGACGAGCCCCTGCTTCAAAAGCTTGCGCACCACGAGACTGATGGTGGACGGATCCATCGCCGTCAGCCGCCCGAGATGGTTCTGGGACACCTCGCCGTGACGCAGCACGGTCGCCAGCGCCGCGAACTGGGTCGGGGACAGGTCCTCGCCGGCCATCTCCTGCTGGAAGCAGAGCGTCGCCCGCTGATGGGCGCGGCGCACGATGTGGGCCGGGTGCAGATCGAGATCGTATCCGGTCGCGGCATAGCGGGCGAGCGCCTCCTCGCGGCTCAGCCGTTTGTCCTGCGCGGCCTTGCGCTTGGTCCGCTTCGTTTGTTCGATCACCGTCATTGGGATGCTTGAACTCCTGGCAAGCCTGTTGTCGCCGGCACCGGAGCGGTCATGCTGCGACGCTGGCGTTTTCCACGAAGACGCCTTCCCGCAAAGCCCTCACGACGCTGGCCGAGTCGCTGACTACGCCAAAATGGGTGGCGATGTCGTAAAGCGAGCTCTCCTGCTCGCGCGGGCCGGTGGCCGCGCAGCAGTCGCTCGGCACCACGACCTCGTAGCCGTTGAAGAAGGCGTCGTGAACGGTCGAACGCACGCAAATGTTGGTGACCACGCCGAAGACGATAATCTGGTCGACCTTGAGATCCTTCAGCGTCAGGTCGAGATCGGTCTGGAAGAAGGAGGAATAGCGACGCTTGATGACGTGGATCTCGTCGGCGCGCGCGCCGAGGTCGTCGATGATCTCGACGCCCCAGGTGCCTTCCACGCAGTGCGGCGTGCGTTTCAGCCATTCGCGATCCTGGCGCACATTGACTCGGTGGACGTCATGCACCCAGATGACCGGCACGCCGGACGCCCGTGCGGCCTCGATGACGGCAAGCTGTGGCCCGACCAGCGTCTCGTAGCCCGGCAGCACCATGGCGCCGCCCGGCTTGCAGAAATCGTTGATCATGTCGACCACGACGACCGCCGCGCGCCCGGAGTCGATGGCGACGCCAGCTTCCTGTCGATGCGATGAAAACGTATCCAAGGACATGGCAAATTTCCCGGCAACCATTGATTGTTGGTGGTCATACAAAACCCTGCACGATCCGAAGTCAATCCTTCCGGATGCTTTGCCCCGGCATGATGAATGACGAGCGTGGGAAACACCGATCCAGGAATTCCAAAGGACCGAAGAGTTGGCGCGACGCCGGATTCGCCGACCGCGACCACCGAAAAAGCCGTTGACAGCGGCGTGGTTTGGAGAGACCGATTGTTTGACCATCAACGATATTTGCGACATGACCCCGCCCGGTCATGAAAAGGAGCAGGACATGACTGTCATCGTCACGGGATCGAGCGGTTTGCTGGGGCACCACGTGGCGGAGGCTTTCGTGGCCGCCGGCCACGACGTGCTCGGCGTGGACCTTGCGCCGCCCGCGCGCGGCGGCTGGAGGCATGTCAGCGCCGACCTCACCGATCTCGGCCTTGTCCTGCAGATCGTCCGCGACGCCGAGGCCGTCGTTCATGTCGCGGCTATTCCGCGCCCGACCGGCAGGGCCGCCGCCGAAGTGTTCCGCACAAACATGGCGGCAGCCTACAATGTGGTCGAGGCGGCCGCGCTTTCGGGGGCCGCGCGCTTCATCTACGCCTCGTCCTTTTCCGTGCTCGGCTATCCCTTCGCGCAAAAGCTGACGCCACCCGCTTACCTGCCGATAGACCAGAACCATCCGATCGGCGCGCAGGACGCCTACGGCCTGTCGAAATGGCTGGGCGAGGAGGTTGTTGAGGCGGCGGTGCGACGAGGCGCTTTTTCGGCGGTGAGCCTGCGCATGCCCTGGATCCAGACGCCGGAAAGCTTCTTTCAGACCGTCGGACCACGCCGGCGCACGCAGGACGCCGGCTGGGACCTGTGGGGTTATCTCGACGCGCGCGACGCGGCCGACGCATTCCTCAAAGCCCTGGCCTGGCAAGGAGAGGAACATCTGCGCACCTTCATCAGTGCCGCCGACACCTATTCGGAAACGCTGACGGCCGATTTGCTGAAGAGCGCCTTCCCATCCGTTCCAGTCAAGCAACCGCTCGAAGGCTACGCGTCCGTGATCGACAACAGCTATGCCCGCGAGACGCTGGGCTTCGAGCCGCGCCATTCGTGGCGCGCCTACAGCAGCAACTAGTTCTTTGGTTGTCGCAATTCCGGACGGGAGCCGCTTCCGTCTTTCCTGGAATTGCCTTGATAACACAGGAGGAAACACGATGACCCGTTTTATCGACAAGGCCGTGCTGCTGACCGGTGGTGGTGGCGCCATCGGCAGCGCCGCGGCTCGCCGTTTCGCCCAGGAGGGCGCCAAGCTCGCGATCGTGGACCTCGACGCCAAGCGCGCCGAGGACATCGCCTCGTCGATCGGCAACGGCGCCATTGCCATCACCGCCGACGTGTCCGACGAGGCGGCGGCCAACGAGGCAGTAGCCAGGGTCGTAAAAGCCTTCGGCAGGCTGGACGCGGTGTTCAACAACGCCGGTATCTCGGGCAAGGTGGCCCCAGTCCACGAATTGCCCACCGAAGACTGGGACAACATCGTGCGCATCAACCTGCGTTCGATGTTCCTGGTGCTGAAGGCTTCGGTGAAGGCGATGATTGCCGGCGGCGTCGAAGGCTCGATCGTCAACATGGGTTCGTCGATGGCGGGATGGGACGTGCTTGCCGGCGGGGCTGGCTATGCCTCGACCAAGCACGGCGTGGTCGGCTTGACGCGTGTCGCCGCGCTCGACGTGGCGCCGTATGGCATCCGCGTCAACGCCATCTGCCCGGGCGTCATCGAGACCACGCTGGGCGTTCCGGCCGCCGACAAGGCGCAATATCTGGCCGGCGTGCAGCGCTTTGCCGACCGCATTCCGCTCCGGCGCATCGGCCAGCCCGAGGACGTGGCGGCTGCGGTCGCCTTCCTCGCTTCCGACGACGCCCGCCATGTCACCGGGGTCGACTGGCTGATCGACGGTGGACAGACCTTGCAAAGTTGGGCCAATGCGCCCGAGGCCGCCGCCTTCCCGGACCTGCGGCGCACGCGCTGAACCGCTCGGCCGGGCCGCCTTTGCGAGTTTGGCGGCAGACCTATTTCGCCCCGCCCTGGTGCAGTCTCCGGGGCGGCGCGAGCGCGAGCAGCTTGCCGAACAGCCCCTGTGGCAGCACCACGACCACGACGATGAACAACGCGCCGAGTGCGATCAGCCAGTACTGGTCGAGGCTTGCCGACATGGCGTTCTCCGTGCCGCGGACGGCGAGCGCGCCGAGGAACGCGCCCATCAGCACGGAACGCCCGCCGACGGCCACCCAGATCAATACTTCGGTAGAGAGGGCGAATCCGACCAACGGCGGCGAAACGAATCCGAACTGCGTGGTGAACAGGCCACCGGCGAGGCCGGCCATGGCCCCTGAGACGGTGAACACGAAGATTTTGTGCAGCCGCACGTCGTAGCCGAAATGCAGCGTGCGGCGCTCGTCGTTGCGAATGCCCGCGAGCACCGTGCCCAGCGGCGAGCGCCCGATCCACAACGACAACAAATAGGCGAGGAGCGCCGCGCCGCCAATGAAGAAATAGGTGGCGTTGGTGGATAGTGGATCGCCGTTTGGCCACGACAGCGGCGGCACGCCGAACAGGCCATTGAAGCCGCCGATGAACTCCCAGCGTCGCGCCGCGATCTCACACACCACAGCGGCGCAGAGCGTGACGATGGCAAGATGCGCGCCCGACAGGGCGCGGCCCTGAAACAGTATCCAGCCGAGCACGGCAGCGACCAGCATGGGCAGCAGCAGGGCGAGCGCGATGCCCGTCCACTGGCTGTCGCCTAGCCAGGATAGCTTGCCCAGCGTCACCAGCGCCATTGAATAGGCGCCGACGCCGAAGAAGATGGCTTGTCCGAAGCACAATATGCCGGCCTGTCCCCAGATCAGCCCGAGGCTGAGCGCGAAGATGCCGTATGTGACGTACTGCGTGAGCTGGCCGATATTCCAGTCGTCCAGCACGAGCGGGGCTAGCGCGAGTCCTGCCCAGGCGAGCATTGTGAGGCCAAGGCCAAGACGCGCGGGGCGGGTCATTTGCGGCCTCCGGTGATGCCGTTGGGCAAGAAACGGATAATGATCATGGCGAGCAGGAACACCAGGATTTGGGCGTCGGCCTGCGAAATGCCTGTGGAAAAGAGGGTGGTGGCGCCACCGATCACACCGGAGCCGATGAGGGCGCCGACCAGCGAGTTGACGCCGCCGACCAGCACCGAGAGGAAGGATGGAATGAGGAAGCCTACGCCCATCTGCGGGTCGACGCTCATGATCGGCGCCATGACCGCGCCGGCGAAACCGGCCAGCGCCGAGCCGACAGCGAAGGTGGCACGATCAATGCGCCGCGTGTTTATGCCCAGCGAGGCAGCCATCGCGCGGTTGGCGATGACGCCACGTATCTGCAGCCCAAGCTTTGTCCTGAAGAACAGATAGTAGGTGGCGAGCGCCAGCGCGGCCGAGAGCGCCATGATGAAGAGCCGGTAGGCGGGATAGTGGACGCCCAGCACATCCACGGCAGCGGGAAGCGGATTCGGAACGCTCTGGGCTCCCGGCCCGAACAGCACGACGACGCCTTGCTTGATCACCAGGGATAGGCCCCAGGTGGCAAGGATGGTGTCGATGAAGCGATGGTAGATGTGGCGTATGATCAACCATTCGACCAGCAGGCCGACGACGGCCAGCGCCGCGGGCGCCAGCAACAGGCCCAGCCAGAACGACCCCGTGGCATTGCTGACCGCGACGACGACGTAGGCGCCGATCAGGAAGAACTCGCCATGGGCCATGTTGATGACGTTCATCAAACCGAAGATGACGACGAGCCCCAGCGTCACCAGCAGCAGGGCAAGAGTAAAATTCGCGGTGTCGAGCAAAAGGGCGATTGTCGCTTCCATGGCAACCTCAGATTGACAGGTAGCGATGGACGAGTTCGGGCTTGTCGCGCAGTTCGCCGATACGGTCGGCGCGGTCGGCGATGACGCCGTTTTCCATGAACAGCGCGCGCCCTGCCAAGGCCTCGACGAAATCGAGATTCTGCTCGACCACCAGGATGGTCAGCCCGGTGGAGCGGGCGATGGTCCGCAAGGTGCGGCCGATCTCGTCAACGATGGAAGGCTGGATGCCCTCGGACGGCTCGTCGAGCAGCACCAGCTTGGGCTGGCCGACGAGGCAGCGCATGATGGCAAGCTGCTGCTGCTGGCCGCCCGACATGGTGCCGGCCTTCTGCTTGCGCCGCTCACCAAGGATGGGGAAGAAATCGTATATGTCGCCCGGCAGCCGCTTGGGCAGGTGCCGCTTACCGAGCACGCCCATCAGCAGGTTCTCCTCGACGGTGAAATCCCTGAAGATCTCGCGTCCCTGTGGAACATAGCCGATGCCGGCGTTGGCTATGGCGTAGGATGGAGAACCACCGAGATCGCGGCCATCCAGGCGAAAGCTTCCGCCCTGTGTGGCAAGCTGACCAGCAAGCGTACGCATCAGCGTGGTCTTGCCCATGCCGTTGCGGCCGAGAAGGGCGACAACCTCGCCCTTGGCGATATCGAAGGTAACGCCCTTCAGCACGCTGCCGCCGGATGGATAGCCGGCAACGAGGTCTTCGACCGTAAGCATCAATGACGTTTCCCGAGATAGGACTCGATAACGCGCGGGTCGCGGCTGACCTCTTCATAGCGGCCCTCGGCGACGACCTTGCCGCGGACCATGACGATGATCGGGCATTCGAGCTGGCGCACGAAATTCATGTCGTGCTCGATGACCAGGATCGACTTGCCTTCCTCGTCGCGCAGGCGCCGGATCAGGCTTGCCACAGCGCTGGTCTCGGCGCCGGACATTCCGGCGGTCGGCTCGTCCAGCAAAATAAGCTCGGCGTCGCGGGCAACCAGCATGGCGATCTCCAGCCTCTGCTTCTCGCCGTGGGCGATCTCTGCGACCTTCTCGCCGGCCTTACCGGCCAGGCCGCAAAGGTCGAGGAGCCGGTCGCGGCGGGCGGCGTCGGGACGGTAGCCGAGCAGCGAAAGCGGACCGTAGCGGCCGGCTCCGGCGGCAAGCGGGATCTCGATGTTCTCGGCGACGCTGAGTTCGGGATAGACGCCCGGGACCTGGAACTTGCGTGCCACGCCGAGCCGCGAGATGCGATGCGGCGACAGGCCGACGACGTTGCGTCCGCCGAGCCTGACCTCGCCGCCATCGGGTGGGAATTCGCCGGTGACGACGTTGAAGAGCGTGGTCTTGCCGCAGCCGTTCGGCCCCAGGATGCACTGCATGGCGCCCTTGGGCAGCGTCAGGTTGAGCCCGTCGAGGACGACAAGCCCGCCAAAGCGCTTGGTGATGCCCGCAAGTTGCAGGATGGGGCCGTTCGGTTCGGTCACAGCGTCAGCCGCACTGGCTTGGCGCGACGATGCGGCCGAGATCCTTGAGCACCTTGAGCTGGCCATTGTCGACCTGGACGATCAGCACGTTGAGGTCGGCGTGACGGTCTGAGGCGCGCAGATCCACCTCGCCATTGCCGGACATCAGCGACTGCCCGACCATCGAGGCCAGGATCTTCTGCCTGTCGTCGGAGCCCGCCTTCTTAATGCCCTCGATGAAGAAACGGGTGAGCGTGTAATGCGCGTCGGTGGTGTTGGAGACCACCGAATTCGCGCCGTAGCGCGCATGGAAGCGCTCGACGAAGGCCTTGGCTTCCGGCTTGTCGAGATTGGCGATGAAGTTCGATGGCGCGACGATACCGTTCGATTCCGCCTGCGAGAGGCCGGCGACGTAATTCTCGTTGAAGCCAAAGAAGATGATCTTGATCTTGCTCTGCAGTCCGGCGGCGGCGAACTGCTTGACAAAGGTGATGGCGTCGGCGCCAACGATGGTGATGACCACCACGTCGCTGCCCGAGCTCTCGACCTTGCGCAGCGTGGCGGCGTAGTCCTTGGCGCCCCAAGGGGTATACTCCTCACCGACGACCTTCGCCTTCGCCTTCTCGATCTCCTCACGGAAGGCCTTGTTCATCTTCTGCGGCCAGACATAGTCGCTGCCGATGAGGTAGAAGGCGTTACCCAGGTTCTCGACCGCATAGGGCACAAGCGGGTTCACCCAATGCGCCGGCAGCGCGCTGTAACAGGCGACGTAGGGACTGCACACGCCGCCTTCATAGTCGGTGGCGTACAGCAGCGGCGTCTTGTAGCGCTCAATGGTCGGCAGCATGGCGTCGCGGTTGGCGCTGGTGACAGGGCCGATGATGGCTGTGACCTTGTCTCTGCGGATCAGTTCGCTGGTGCGCTCGACCGCCGTCTTGGGATCGGTGCGGTCGTCCGCCTTGACGATCTCGAACATGCGACCGTTCAGCACGCCCCCTGCCTCGTTAGCCTCCAGAAGCGCCATTTCGGCGCCCTGAAACCCCTGCTGGCCGAGTACCTCGAGGCCGCCAGAGAAGGGTTGCAGGATGCCCACCTTGATGGGATCGTCGGCAGCGCGCGCGACGTGGGGCATGGCGAGGCCGGCCAGGGCACCGGCAGCGCCGGTCAACAGCACTTTGCGGCGCGAGATTTTCGAATTCGGATGCATGTCGTTTCCTCCCGATTCTGGATGCCCACCCGCCAACCAGCCGGCGGCTATGTCTCCTGTCCGCGCCACACGGTCCGCGACGCTTCGTGCCGGCTCCCCATTGGCCGGCAGTTTGTTTGTGTTCAAACGAGATTATGGGTGATCTAACAATCTGTCAATCGCGCGGGAACGATGGTCGAGCGCCAACGTGGCCAGATCTCATCGTGAGCGAATCGACTGATAAAGCGTCCGAGAAAGGTGACTGAGCGGCAGATAGGCAAGGCCAGCACCTTCCATCCTCCAACCGTTATCAAAAGCGGCGGTCCCGAAAGCGGTTCCAGGCATGTATCCGGTTGGCGACCTGCACCGCGATCGGGTGGAGCGGAATCGGCCTCATGCTAGTCACCGGCAACGACATCTGCTCGTCGGTGCGGCGGCCCGCCGCCCACCGGCCGATCTCCTGGCCGAGCGACAACGAAAGCGCCACGCCGCGCCCCGAATATACGCCGCCGAACACGAGGCCCGGAGCCAACCGATAGAGGCGAGGCCTGCGGTCGGGCACCACCGCGAAGGTGCCGTGCCAGTACTCCATCATCTCGGGCTCGCCGCTGAAGGCCTGGAATGCCTTGCCGAGCATACGCGAGACCTTGGCGCGGCCGCGATCGGCCTCATTCAACCAGAATGTATGCGTGCCCCCGCTGACAAGCCGGTTGTCACGGTCGTAATGGAAGTATCGGAGGTCCTGGCGCATGTCGGATACGGCTGGGTTGCCGACAAGAATTCTGGTGCGCAATTCATCGGACAGCGGACCGGTCGCTGCCTGGAACACCTTGAAGGGCACCAGCGTCTTCTTCAGACCCGGCCAGATGTCGCCGGTCAGCGCGTTGGTCGCGAGGATCACCTGAGGCGCACTGACGCTTCCCGATCCGGTGAAGACGCGCCAGCCGCCGTGTAGACGTTCGATCCTGGTCGCTCGGGAGTTCTCATGGATGGTCACGCCTTCGCGTTCCAGGGCGGCCGCAAGACCGATTGTCATGGCGAACGGATTGACGTGGCCCGAATTGTGGACCATCCAACCGCCGAGATAGGGGCTGCCGATGCGAGCGCTGACTTCTGCGCGATCAAGCCAGGACACGTCCGCGCCGAAGGCTTTCCACTCGTCGTGGAAATGACGGGCGCGGGCAAGGGTCGCCTCGGTGTGGGCGGGCTGGATCCAGCCTTCCTGAACCTGATGGGCATCGATATTGAAGCGCTGCATCAGACCGAAGGCGACGCCGGCGGCATCCGCCACCATGCGGTTGTAGCGCGTGCCGACGGTCTTGCCGTAGACAGCCTCGAATTCCGAAGGTGATGCCTTCGAATGATGCGAGATGACAAGGCCGTTGTTGCGGCCGGAGGCGGCCGATCCGATCTCGTTGCCTTCGAGCAGGACGACGTCGACCCCGCTGTCGCGCGCGCCAAGCGCCGCGGCCATGCCGGTGAAGCCGCCGCCGACAACCAGCACGTCGGTTTTCACGTCGCCTTCGAGCGCAGGCGCCGTCTGTCGCGACATCGCGGTCTTTCGCCACAGATGCGGCGTCTTCCAGTCGACCTCAAACATGAAGGATGGTCTCGTTGGCGCCGCCAAGGTAATGCTCGCTGAGCGCGGAGTGCTTGGCTATCTCCTGTGCCGGCCCGTGAAGCTTCACCTTGCCTGTGTTCAGAAGATAGGCGTAGTCGCCGCATTCCAGCGCGAGCTGGACGTTCTGCTCGACGAGCAGGATGGAGATGCCGTTGCGCGACAGGTCCAGGATGATGCGGAATATCTGGTGGACGATCTTAGGGGCGAGGCCAAGGGACGGCTCGTCGAGCATCAGCAGCTTAGGTTCGGCCATCAGCGCGCGGCCGATTGCCAGCATCTGCTGCTGTCCGCCCGACATGCGGCTCGCCATGCTGTTGCGGCGCTCCTTGAGCACCGGGAAGAGATCGAACGCCTCGGCGCGCAACGTCTCAAAGCTCCTGCCCGCTCGGCGGATGTGAGCGGCGACAAGGTTTTCCTCGACCGTCAGACGCTGGAAGATTTGGCGGCCTTCCGGGCAGTGGGTGATGCCGAGGCGCACGACCTGTTCCGGACGCATGCCGGTGATGTCGCGGCCCTCGAAGGTAATCGAGCCAGCGCTCGGCCGCGCGACGCCGGAAATGGAATTGAGCAACGTCGTCTTACCCGCGCCGTTCGGACCGAGCACGACGACGATCTCGTTCGGATCGACCTCGATGTCGATGTTTTCAAGAACGCCGACGCGCCCGTATCCCGAGCTGAGCCCGGCGATCCTGAGCAGCGGCCCGGATTTCGTCAATGTCATTGGCGGTTCCCAGATAGGCGAGTTGGACGTCGGGGCTCGCCTGGACCTCGGCGGGCGTGCCCTGAAAGAGCAGCTTGCCGTGATGCATGACGATGATGTTGTCGCAAAGCTTCATGACCAGATCCATGTCGTGCTCCACGACGATCGTGATCCGGTCGGGCACGCGCTGGGCGGCTAGCTTTGCGGTCAGTTCCGCCGTCTCGTGGTGGTTGAGACCAGCGGCTGGTTCGTCGAGCAGCAGCACACGCGGTTCGCACACCAGGGCGCGGGCGATTTCCAGCATGCGCTGGCGACCGTAGGGAAGGCTTCCTGCGTCAACCCCCGCATAGCCCTGCAGGTCGAAGAAACGCAGGATGTCCATGCATTTCTCGTGTCGCTTTTCACGTCTGGCCGATGCATAGGGCGGCCACACCACTTCCTTCCAGGTGCCGCCGACATCGGCCGGATAGAAGCACACTTCCAGATTCTCGAGCACCGTCATCTGGTCGAAGAGGCGGATGTTCTGGTAGGTGCGGGCCACTCTGGAATTCGCGATCTGGTATTTCTTCAGCGTGTCGAGGCGCTTGCCGTCGAGAACGATCGATCCTGAGGAAACGCTGTAGGAGCCGGCGGTCATGTTGATGAGCGTCGACTTGCCGGCGCCATTCGGTCCGATCACGCCGTGGATGAGCCCGGGGGCGAAGGAGGTCGTCACGTCGTCGATGGCGACGACCTGCCCATATTGCTTCCGCAGCTTGTCGAAGACGAGGGTCATTTGCCGAAAAGCCTCCGGATGAGCTTGTCCGGCCCGAAGCTGCGCGGGACGATGCCTGCCGGGCGCACGATGATCAGGACGATCATCAAAAGACCGAGGAAGAGGATGCGCCATTCGGCGAACTCGCGCAGCACCTCCGGCAAGAGCATCAGGATCGTCGCGCCCGCGACGATGCCCAGAATGTTGCCGATGCCGCCGACCACGATCATCAGCACAATCAGCACCGATTCCTGCAGCGTGAAGCTCTCGGGGCTGACGAAGCGCTGGGAGGCGGCGAAGATCGCTCCAGCGATCGAGCCGATCGTCGCGGACGTGGCGAAGGCGGCAAGCTTGGCGTTTGTGGTGTTTATGCCGATGCCGCGCGCGGCGTCCTGATCCTCGCGGATAGAGGCCCAGGCCTTGCCGAGGATGGAACGCTCCAGACGCCAGACCAGCACGCCGGCCACGAGCACGATGATGAGCAGCAGCCAGAAGAAATCGATCGGACGGGCAACTTGAATGCCGAGGATCGAGGCCTTGTCGAGGCGCGGTATCCCCTTGGGACCGCCCGTGAGCCAGTCGAGATTGTTGATGATGATGCGGATAATCTCGCCGAAACCGAGCGTGACGATGGCGAGATAGTCGCCGCGCAATCGGAGCACCGGTATGCCGAGCAGTATGCCGGTGACCGCGCCGAGGCAGGCTGCGACCAGGAGTATCGCCAAGAAAGGCCAATGCAGGTCGAGTTGCGGGCTGGCAAGTAGCGCGTAGCTGTATGCGCCCACCGCGTAGAAGGCGACGAAGCCCAGATCGAGCAGGCCGGTGTAGCCGATCACGATGTTGAGCCCGATGCCGAGCAGAATGTAGATCAGCAGGCTGTTGATGACGCGGACATAGTAGTTGGGCAGGAAGGGCGTCGCCACGATCAGTGCGATCGCAATAGCAAAAACGAGGAATGAAATGGCCCGGCCCGAATGCGGCTTGGCTGCGGCGAGGGTTTCGGCAACGGACATCAGAACTCCCTCTTGTACACGATGCTTTCCTCGGACACCGCCTCGCCCAGTATGCCGGCGGGGCGGATCAGAAGCACGAGTATGAGGATCGCGAAGGAGAGCACGTCGCGGTATTCGGTGCCGAGCATGCCATGCGTGATCACGGGCAGCAGCGCCGTGCCGCCAACCTCGACGAAGGCCAGGATGAAGGCGCCCAACATGGCGCCGGGAATGGAGCCGATGCCGCCGAGGATCGCGGCGGTGAAGGCCTTCAGCCCGATGACGGCGCCCATGGTCGGCGTCATGATGCCGTAATAGCTGGCGTAGAGGATGCCTCCCGCCGCGCCCAGCAGCGGCCCGACGAAGAACACCATCGAGATCGCGCCGTTGACGTTTATGCCCAGGAGCTGGGCCGTCGGGCGGCTTTCCGATACGGCCCGGACGATAATGCCGATGCGGCTGCGGTTGACGAGAAATTGCAGCCCGAACATCAGCGCGAAGGCCGCGATCAGGATGCCGATCTGCATGGAGGTGATAGTGCCGCCAAGCACCTGGTATCGGACGACTGGAAAGAAGCTCGGGAAGGCGACGGGCTGTGGGCCGGCAAGGATCTGGATGCCGGTGACCAGCGAGAGCGATACGCCGAGCGAGGAGAGCATCGGCGCAAGCCGGGTGGAATTCCTCAAGGGCTTGTAGGCGGCCCTTTCGATGCCGACGCCGATGACGCCCACCAGGAAGATGGCGATGACGAAGGCCGCGGTGAGCGCGATCGCGCCGGCGACGCCGACAGTGCCGAGCAGCATGCTGAGCACCAGAAACGCCACATAGGCGCCGAGCATGAACATTTCGCCATGGGCGAAATTGATCATGCGCAACACACCGTAGACCATCGTGTAACCCAGCGCGATCAGCGCGTAGATCGAGCCGATCGTCAGGGCATTGACTGTTTGTTGGATGAGGCTTCCCAGCATGGGCCGGCATCCTTTGAACTAGGTTCCGCGCGCCTGGCGGAGCCGGGGAAAGGAACAATCGACACGGCCGCACTTCTGTGGAGCGCGGCCGCAAGCAAACAGGGAGACCGCCGCCGAGGCGAGCGACTCCAGCGCATGCCTATTTCTGGCCGGCGAGTTTGAAGTCCGAGCCCTCGACCTTATAGAGGTAGGACGGGGCCACTTTGAGTTCGCCGGTGTCGTCGAACTCCAGTTCGCCCACCGCGGTCTTGACCTTGACCACATGCAGTGCGGCGTTCATGTCCTCGCGCGTAAGACCCTTGGTCGTCTTGAGCACCTGCTCGAGGATTTGGCCCTGCACATAGCCGTAGATCGAATATGGCCCGGCATCCTCGCCATACTTGGCCTTATAGAGCTTGGCGAAATCCGCGATCTCGGGCGAGGCATCCATCGGCGGGACCTGGATGGCGACAAGCGTACCCTGGACGTTGGCCTCGCCGGCCTGCTTGATAAGGTCCGGGGTATAGCCGCCGTCCGGCACCATCAGCGTCCCGGTTATGCCCTGTTCGTGCATCTGCTTGGCGAACAGCGCAAGCTGCGGCATCACGGCGCCAAGATAGATCGCATCCGGCTTTTTGGTCTTGATCTGGGCCAGCACGGCGGTGAAGTCGACGTCGGTCGGCGCCACGGCCAAGGTGTCGAGGACCTTGCCGCCGCCCGCTTCGAAATTCTTGGCGAATATCTCGGAAATCCCCTGTCCGAAAACCTGCTTGTCGTTGACGATGACGGCGGTCTTCGCGCCAAGCTTGCCCAGGGCGTATTCGGCTGGCAACAGCGCGCCCGCCAAGTCGTTGGCGACCGGGCGCACCATGAACTTGTACCCCTGTTTGGTCAGCGACGGGTTCGAGCCGAAGGTCATGGTCGGCAGCGAGCAGTCCTCGTAGATCGGCAGCGTTGACTGGGCAACGCCGGAATTGAAATTCACAAGCCCGAGCACGACCTTGTCGTTGTCGCAGAACTTCTGCGCGACGAGCGTTCCCTCGCGCGGGTCGGCTTTATCGTCCTGCTGGTCGTAGGCAATGGTGACGCCGTTGACGCCGCCATTCGCGTTCAGTTTGTCGACATAGAGCTTGAAGCCATTGTGCCAGGTGTTGCCGAAATACGCCTGCGGGCCGGAAAGCGGCGCGGCCATGCCGACGGTTATCTGCTCCGCCATGGCGGGTAGCGCGAAGAGTGAGGCGCCGAGAAGGAGTGCGGCGGTAATTTTTCTCATGAAGGTTCCCCTTAGCTGCTGTCACGTGAGGGCGGCCGTTCCGGTCTTCTCCCTCTTTGCCAGCGCATCGAAGCAGACAAAGGAGTGGCAGTCAAGAAAGTGTCGACACTATTGCGTTCAATCTTGTGGTCAGATACCGATCAGGTATCGCGGACCTTTCGGCGACGCTTTAAATCGGCGGCATTGTCGGGCGCAAAAACCTTGAGCAGCGCGTCCTTGAGCGCCTGCTGCGTGGCGGAGACGGTCATTTCGATATGTTCGCGCAACAGTTTCATGCCTTCCTCGGCATCTCGTTTGACGGCGGCGGCGACGATGCCCGAGTGGAAGGTGACTTGCGCCTTGTCGTGGGAAGGGTGCTCGATCTGGATACGGCGGATGAAGCGGATGCGCGCATTGATGGAGGCGAGCTGGCCGACGAGTTCGGGATTTCCCGAGAGCTCGGCGATGAGCAGGTGGAAGCCTTCGTCCTCAGCCAGGATGATATCTGCCGGCTGGTCTCGATAGCCGTCGACGATCGCCTCCCAATATTCTCGCAGCCGGTCGATGTCGCGGTCTTCAGCGCGCTCGCACATCAGTTTGAAAGCGGCGCATTCGATGATGGAGCGCAGCTCATAGAGATCGAGCAGGCCCTCGGTGCTGAGGCTTCTTACGAAGAAGCCGCGATTGGGCGTGAGCGAAACGAAGCCCTCGGAGGCGAGCCGGTTCAACGCCTCGCGGATTGGCGTGCGCGAAACACCCAGGCTGCGCGAAAGCTGGACCTCATTGATGCGCTCGCCGGGCTTGAGCGTGAACTCGACGAGATGCTTGCGGATCGTGAGATAGGCACGTTCGCTGCTATCGGCGCTGCGTCGCGTTTCGGCCTCGTTCACAGCAGGCTGGTCGCCGCCAGCGTCGCCCTCAACTCGTTCGGTCATGAAAGTTCCAATCGGATTTGTCTGCAGTTCGTGTCGACACTTTGCGGCTCACCTTTCTTTCGCAAGTTCATACGAATGGCAAGCGGCGCTTCGGGGAGAAGGAAATGATCGTTGGCATTCTTGGCGTCGGGCATCTGGCGGCTTCCATGTTGACCGGGTTCCTGCGATCCGGGTTGGATCCGGCGGCAATCGTCCTGTCTCCACGCGGCAAGGCCGCGACCCTTGCGGCCCAGCACGGCTTTCGACTCGCAGCCGACAATCGGGAACTCGTTGAGGTTTCCGATGTCGTCCTGCTCTCGGTGCGGCCCATCCATGCGCCGGAGGCGGTCAGAGGCTTGCCGTGGCGCATGGGGCAGACCCTAATATCGGTTTGCGCCGGCGTGCCGCTGGCCAGTCTGGATGTCGCGCCAGCGCGTATCGTTCGCGCCATGCCGCTCACCGCTTCCGAGATCGGGGCCAGTCCGACAGTCTACTATCCCGACCTGGAGCAGGCGAGGGCGGTGCTGGACCGGCTAGGCCCTTCGATAGCACTTTCCAGCGAGAGGGATTTTGAGGTCGCGACGGTCAGTGCCGCGGTCTACGGCTGGGCACAGGACCTCATACGCAGGACGGCGGAATGGTCGAGCGCCCAAGGCCTCGATCCCGCGGCGGCTCGCCGGCTGGCGGCAAGGACCTTCGTAGCGGCTGGGCGACTGATCGCCGAAAAGGGAGACCCGATGGAGCGGATGCTGCAGGAATTGGTGACGCCCGGTGGGATCACCGAGCGGGGACTGCAGGTTCTCTCGGCGCGCGAAGTGCCGACGGCCTGGGAGGAGGCCTGCATGGCGGTTCTCGCGAAGCTGACCGGCGGGCCTGCCGATACATAGAAGCGGCGATGCCGGGCCGTTCATCGTAGCGGCGGCGGCGGGTATTTCTGGCCCCCGGTCGCCTGTTCGCTCGGCGCGATGGTCAATTCCGTGATGTCGACATGGTCAGGCATCCTCAACGCTGAAACAAGCGCGGCGGCAACGTCGGCCGGGTACAACGGCCGTTGCTCGCAATACATGCGCTTGCGCAGGCCTTCACGGTCTCCGTCAAAGGCATTGAGGTAGAAATCCGTCTCGACGCGTCCAGGCGCGATCTCTGTCAGCCTCACGCCGGTGCCCGCAAGATCGAAGCGCAGGATGCGGCCCGCTTGCGACAGGCCGGCCTTTGCCGCGCCATAGGCTGTCGTGCCGGCAAAGATACCGCTCGCCGCCGTGCTGGTCAGGGTGAAGATGTGGCCGCGCTTGCGCGCGATCATGCCGGGCAGGAGAAGGCGGATGAGTTGCAGCGGCGCGGTGAGGTTCAATTCCACCACCTCCGCCGTCTCTTCGGCGCTTTGTTCATGCAAGGGGCGGACGGTCGCCAGGCCACCGGCATTGTTGACCAGAACGTCGACTTCGGCGGCGCCCAGCGCGGACATGATCGTTTCGCCATCGCGAACGTCGGTTGCAACGGGCTTGACCCGCGGCCCAAGCCGCTCCCGCAAGGCAAGCAGCGCGTCGTTGCTGCGCGCCAACGCATAAACCGTCAGCCCTTCCGCCACGAGGCTCTCAACGATCGCCGCGCCGATGCCTTTGGAGGCTCCGGTGACGAGGGCGGTGCGATAGTCCATGCGCGTTCTCCCAAGCTCATATGATCAAAGCGCGCCATGTTCGGCGACCGTCCTCAGGATGCCGACCAGCCCGGCCTCCCGCGCTGCCCTGAGTTCCTCGGAGCCGCGGCCATGCGTCGCCGCGCCCGTCGACGCCGAAATCGCCCGGATCGTGTCAGCGTCGAGCTTGGCGTCGAGCAGCGTGTCCCAGATGGCTTGATAGGTGGGACCGTATTTGCGCAGGAAGTCCTCGATGCCGTCGGCATTGAGGCTGTTGGAAATGAATGAGCCCTGCAACGTCCATTTCGGTCCCGGTCCGTACATGAAGGCCCGATCGATATCCTCGACCGACGCGACGCCGTCGCGCACCAAAGCTATGGCTTCGCGCCACATCGCGCCCATCAGGCGCAGGGCGATATGGCCCGTCACTTCCCGGTTGAGCGTAACGGGCTTCTTGCCGACAGCTTCGTAGACGGCGCGCGCCCGCGCGATTGCCCGCGGATCGGTCGCCTTGCCGCCGACGATCTCGACGAGCGGCATCAGATGCGCCGGGTTGAACGGATGACCAAGCACGATGCGGCCGGGCACACGGCACTCGGCCTGGATATCGGAGACGAGCAGCGCGGAGGAGGAAGAAGCAACGATGACCTCGTCGCCGATATGGTTTTCGATCTCGGCAAGCAGCCGCCGTTTGAGCGACAGGTCTTCCGGACCGTTCTCCTGCACGAAGTCGACGCCTTCGAGCGTCTCGGCCATCGTCGGGAAAAGCCTGATCGCCCCCGGCGCGGGCGCGGGACCCTTCAAGCCGTCCAGGTCTGTCGCAAGCGCCGACAGCGCTTCGTGGAGGACCGTCTCCCGCCGCTCCGCCGGATCATATACGCGCACGTCGTGACCGGCATGGGCAAAGCAAGCTGCCCAGCGCTGCCCGATGACGCCGAACCCGACGATGCCGATGGTCAGTCTCTCCACTTTCAGGCCCTTCTGCCATCGAGCGCGGCACGAAACGCCTCGTTGAGGTCGTTCCATGGGATGAGCAGGTCGAGCCAGGCGCCGATACGGCCGGCGACGAGGATCGCCTCGTTGATAAGGGGGTCGAATGGCACTTGCTCCTCCATCGCCCTCTCGAGGCGGAACAGCAGCGATGGCGTTTCCTCGAGATGGCAGAAGTCTCGCAGCCGTGTCGCCGCCTTGTTCAGCGCAAGTGCCGCCGTCTGGCGCAGCACCGCCTCGTTGACGCTCCCTCGCTCAGAACGGATCCACCAGAGCAGTTCGTGCAGGACGCGCGCCTCCGCCTCCGCCGTGAAGACCGGTCCGGCGGGATGCATGATGGCCCGCGAAGCGGTGATACGGGCTATGTCGTCGGGCATGCGGTCCCAGATCACCTTGCGTCCCGCCACGATGTCGTGTGGAAGCGTCGATGCCGGCGGGGCCTCCTCAGTCCCTCCGTCGGCCAGCGCCAGGGTTCCGTCGATGACGCGGCGTCCCTGTTCCCGCTTGAGCACCGCGGCGAGCTCCGCGATGCCCTCGATCGGCGCATCGAGATGGCCGAGCACGGTGATCTCCGCCGTCTCGGCCTGGAGCGGCGCGAAGGTGATCTCCAGGAACTGCCGCACCGGCCAGTAGATGAAGGCCCCGGCCTTGGCGTCGAGCACATGGGTCGCACCCTCCACGTCCTCGACGAAGGGCGCGTGCCAGTAGATATGGCTGCCGGCGATCTTGGGCGTGTGCAGTTGCAAACGCAGGGGCAGGGCGGCCAGCAGCGAGCGGCGGGTGCGCAGAGCGTCGCCGTTCAGTTGGATAGGCCAGGCCTTGCCCTCGGCCGAGAAAACGAGCTGCATGTCACTTGCCCGGGTTGAAGAACGAAACCGGCTTCAGGATCTGGTTGCGCATGTCGAGGAGGTAGTCGGTCTCGATCACCTTGCGCCGATAGGCTTGCCATTCCGGGTCGGCTTCCATGCGGTCGCGACGCTCCTCACGGTCGGCAAGGCTTTCGTATTTCCACAAGTGCACGGTCCGCGAGAGATCGCCTATGTGGGTCTGGAAGAAGCCGAAAGGCTCTCCCAGATAATGCCGCTGCATGGGCAGGCCGACATCCTCGTAGAGCTTGAGGAAATGGGACAGCTTGTTCGGGCTGGCGGTGTAAGTGCGGTGGTCGAAGATCATCTCGGTCACTCCTTTTGATTCCTGTTCCGGCCCCGTGGGGCCAGAAAAGTTGTCCGGCTCGGCATCGCCGGCGCGCCGAGCGCGGGTCGTATCAACCGCAACTTCGTACCGTCTCCGCGATAAGCCTGGCCGTCAGTGCCGGCGCTTCGACCTGCGGTACGTGGCCAACGCCGTCGAGCAGGTGAACGGCGGCGAAGCCGGGCGCGCGGGCCGCATGAGCGGCAGGTGCCACGCGGTCGAGCTTGCCCCACACGAGCCGTGTCGGCACGCCAAGTTCGGCGAGAGCGGGCGTCAGGTCGAAGCCTTGCGTTCCATCCGGGAACAGTGCTTCCGCCATTGAGGCCAGCGCATTCCTATTGCCGTTTTTTTCCATCTGCCTCAGCGCCGCCTGGGCGTAGCCGGCCGGCAGGATTCGCGGATCGCTCACCATGACCGCCAGCCAGCGCTCGAGCGCCTGGACTGTGGTCGCGCGCGCAAGCCCGGCGATGAAGCCGGCATTGATCTCGGGGCCGAGGCCGGCCGGCGCGAGAAGGGTCACGGAGCGCACGGTGAGGCGGCCGAGCCGGGTGAGCGCAAGAGCGGCCGCCCCGCCCAGGGAATGGCCGACGAGATGGACGTCCCAGACGCCCATGGCCTCCAGTCGATCGGAAAGGGCGAAGGCGATCTCCTCGATGCTCCTTGCCGGCCGCGCGGCCTCCGCGCCGTGGCCGGGCAGGTCGAGGCTGACCGTCGCAACACCTGGTTCGAGCAAAGGCACGACCTGCCGCCAAACGGAACGGTCCGCTCCGAAGCCGTGGAGGAGGACCGCCGGCGTCGTTTGTCGCGCTGTCGCCGGCGTGGCGACCGGCGATGCCGGGGCCGCGGCCGGCTCCGCCTGGATGCCGCCGGACCGATCCGAACGCGTGGCGAGCGCGGCGTCAATGTCGCGCTTCTTGATGCGTCCCCTTGGACCGGTCCCCGCTACGGTCGACAGGTCCAACCCCGCGGCCCCCGCAAGCCGGCGGGCAAGCGGGCTTGCGATCGCACGGGTGCCGGACTGGCGGGCGGGCTGAGGGGCGTCGGTTACCGGGAGGGGATCGGTCGTCGCTGCCGTTGTGGCTGGAGCCGCTTGGCCCGCCATCGGTTTTTCGTCCGCGATGGTGCCGAGCACGGCGCCGACCGGCGCCTCCTGCCCCTCGGTGAAGTAGATATCGGCAAGCCAGCCATCTCGATCGGCCTCGATTTCGGTCGCCGCCTTGGCCGTCTCGACGGTGACGATGAGATCGCCGGCCTTGACCGGGTCACCGGATTTGGCCGCCCAGGCAATCACCAGCACGGCTTCCATATACTCGCCGCCTGCGCTGTCGATGCTGATCGGATGGGTTGCCATCTGCCGCCTCCGTCACTTCAAAATCTTCAGCGCAGCGGCGCGGATCTTCTCAGCGCTCGGCAGCATCGCCGTTTCGAGAGGCTCGGAATAGGGGATCGGCATGTCCGGCAGCGTGACGCGCGCGACCGGCGCGTCCAGTTCGTCGAAAGCATGATCCATGATCGTTGCCGAAAGCTCGGCGGCGTAGCCGCAAAAGCGCCAGCCCTCGTTGACTACCACCGCATGGTGCGTTTTGGCGATCGAGGCGACGATGGTATTGACGTCGAGCGGGCGCAGCGACCTGAGGTCGACGATCTCGGCGGATACGCCGTCCGTGGCGAGAAGATCGGCCGCCTTTGCCGCTTCCACCACCATCTTGGAAGTGGCGAAGATCGAGATGTCGCCGCCCTCGCGCACGGTTGCCGCTTTGCCGAGCGGTACGGTCACGTCGCCTTCCGGAACCTCGCCGCGAACATTGTAGAGCAGCTTGTGCTCCAGGAAGACGACCGGCTGATCGTCGCGGATCGCGGCCTTCAGCATGCCCTTGGCATCGGCGGGGGTCGCAGGCGCGACGACCTTGATGCCAGGTATATGGGCAAGCATCGAATCGAGTGCCTTGGAATGTTGCGCGCCGGCGCCGGCGCCGCCACCGCCCTGGGTGCGCAGCACGAAGGGCATCTTCACCTGGCCGTTCCAGATGTAATTGTAAATTGAGGCTTGGTTGACCAGCGAATCGAGCGTGAGCGGCACGAAATCCGCATACATGATTTCCAGCACCGGCCGGGTGCCGGTCATGGCGGCGGTCACTGCCATCGCGGTCAGCGCCTGTTCGGATATCGGCGTGTCGCGCACACGCGTTTGACCGAATTCCTCCATCAGCCCCTTTGTCACCTTGAACACGCCGCCATAGCGGCCGATGTCCTCGCCGAACAGGAAGACGGAAGGATCGGCCTGCATCTCCTCGCGCAGCGCGGCGTTGAGTGCCTCGGCGTATCGCATCATCGCCATGTCAGTGCGCCTCGCTGTAAGGATTGCAGGCTTCGTCGACCAGGAACTCCGGCATCGGATCGGAAAGGGCGGTCTCGAACGCCTCGTCAGTCTCGGCCTTGGCCGCGGCTTCGATTGTGGCGAGCCGTGCTTCCCCGACATCGTCCAGCAACGCCTTGCGGGAGACGATCAGGGGGTCGCGCGCTTTCCAGGCCGCTATATCCTCTGGCCTCTGGTAACCGCCCATGTCGGACGTCGAGAAACCTTCGACGCGGTAGGTCTTGCATTCGACCATGCCGGGACCTTCGCCGCGCCTCGCTCGCTCCGCCATCGCCGACACGGCGCGATAGACGGCGACCGCGTCGTTGCCGTCGACGATTTCGGCCGGCATCGCGTAGCCGGCGGCGCGGATCGACAGATCCGCGACCGGCGACTGCACTTCGGAAGGAACGGTTAGGCCGAACTGGTTGTGCTCGAGCACGAAGACGACCGGCAGCTTCCAAAGACCGGCCATGTTCATCGCCTCGTGGCAGATGCCCGTCTGGGCGGCGCCGTCGCCGAAGACGCACATGGCGACGTTGCCCGTCCCCAGGATCTGCATCGACAGCGCCATGCCGGCAGCGGCAGGGATACCGGCTCCGACGATCGCGTTGCCACCGATCACGCCCTTTTCGGCATCGGCCACCAGCATATGGCCGGCACGTCCGCCACATGCGCCCGTCGTCCTGCCGAATATCTCGGCCACCACTGGGCGCATGGCCATACCCTTGCCGATATAGACGGCATGGCCGCGATGGGTGGTGGCAACTTTGTCACCGGGCTCCAGAACAGCCGTAGCCGCAACGCCCACGGCCTCCTGGCCGTCGCACCGATGGATAGGACCGCGTGTGCGCCCTTCCTTGTGGAGCACCCCCAGTCTTTCCTCGAGGTGCCGCACCAGCAGCATCCGGCGATATATCTCCAAATGCTGTTCGACCGACGGAGTGTTCTTCACGGGCTATTCCCAGTTGCGCTGAAATTAAATACAAAAGTGTCGACACTTTGCAAGCGCTTCTGCAAGATGCGACGAAACAAGTTTGGAAAAGGGGAGGCGGACATGCGCTTGAAGGACAAGGCGGCGATCGTCACGGGGGCCGGTGCAGGCATTGGCGCGGCCGTCATGGAACTGTTCGCAAGGGAGGGCGCGCGCATCCTTGCGGTGGACCGCGACGGGTCGCGGGTCCGCGAAGTGGCGGCCAGAGCCCGCGCCCTGGCACTGGAAGCCGACGTCTCCGACGAGGCTTCCGTCACGGCTATGGTGGATCGCGCCCGGGAAGCGTTTGGCCGGATCGATATCCTGGTCAACAACGCCGGCTATGGCATACGCGGTTCGGTCGTCACGACCGCCGCCGCGGA
Source organism: Mesorhizobium sp. B4-1-1 (assembly GCF_006439375.1). Taxonomy (NCBI): domain Bacteria; kingdom Pseudomonadati; phylum Pseudomonadota; class Alphaproteobacteria; order Hyphomicrobiales; family Phyllobacteriaceae; genus Mesorhizobium; species Mesorhizobium sp. B4-1-1. The sequence goes on along the minus strand of NZ_VFTH01000020.1, from coordinate 55,189 downwards.
TTGGGACGCGCTGATGGCGGTCAATTTGAAGGGCGTCTTTCTGTGCTCCAAACATGCCATTCCCGTCATGTCCGGGGGCGGCGGCGGGGTGATCGTGAACACCGCCTCCAATGTCGCCAATGTCGGGCTTGCCGACCGGGCCGCCTACGTCGCCTCGAAAGGCGGCGTAGCGGCGCTGACGCGGGCCATGGCGCTCGACCATGCCGGCGAAAACATCCGCGTCAACGCCGTGGCGCCGGGCGTGACCTGGTCGAGCTATTTCGACAGCATGTTGGAGACACATCCCGATCCCGCGGGGTTTGTCGCGGCCCTGAACGCCCGTTCGCCTATGAACCGAGTGGCGCAGCCGGTCGAAATCGCCAATGCGATCCTGTGGCTCGCCAGCGATGAATCCTCTTTCGCGACCGGCTCGATCCTGACGGTCGACGGCGGCATGACCGCCTGGTAAGCAGGCGTCCGTCACATAACGGCGGCGCCCTGCTCGCGACATCAGGCGACAGGCGGGATGGAGCGAAGAGCGGCAAGCATCTCGTCGAGATCGGCGCAAGGCAGGCAGCCCAGGTCGGAAATATCCTTGGTCACGTCGACCGGCAGGCCCGAATTCGAATCCTTCGGCACCTCGTTCAGCCGTCCGCCGATCAGCACCGGCAAGGAAAGTCCGCGCGCCGTCATCGCGGCCTTCAGAGCCTGCGCGTAGCGCAGCGCGACGCCGTTGTAGGTGCTGACGGCGATGGCGTCCGCGCCGGTTTCGGCGGCACGAGTGACGAGCGCTTCCGGGTCAACAGCGACGCCGGCGTCGGCGATGGCGATACCAAGGCCTTCGAGCGCCTGTTCGACCAGATACTTGCCGTGCTCATGCACATCAGTGGTGCCGATGCAGACGGTCAGGTTTCTTGCCGCCTCCATCCGCTTCTGGCCCGCCACCCAGGTTGCCGCCTTGTGGTTGAGCTCTCGCGCCCATTCGGCATGGATCAGCGGCACACGCCCACGCGGACCGGTCGCGCCCGGGCCGAAAAGCGCTTCCAGGCGTTTTGGGCCGATGCGCCGGATAGCCAGCATCAGCGCGGCAGGATCGTCCACATCGACCTCTCGTTCTGCGAGGCCGGCGAGAGCGGCATCGGCAAAACGCCGTCCGCCTTCGACGAGCACGTCGGCCATCGCCTCGGTCTTGGCCCAATCGAAGACCGGGTCGTAGAAAGGCGCGTGCAGCGTCAGCCTGTGGGCGAATGTCTGCGCGTCGATGATCTCGTCGACGTCGGGAATGCGCTGGTTCTCCGTCACCGGCACGGGATTGATCGCATGGCCCGAAGGCCAGCGCCCCATGGCGAGTATGTCGGCCATCAGATAGCTCGCCAGGCTGGCATAGTTACCGGCAGGGCTCGACTGGTAGGAGACGGTGTTGCCGAAGATCATGGTGCCCGGCGTGTCGGTGACCCGCACGAGTGCCGCGTGGAAGGCGGTGCGAGAAAGCGGGTCGCTGAAGTGATGGCCGTAGCAATGCGCGATTCTTGCGCCGATCAGCGTCTCGACAATGTGCTTTTCCACCAGCACCATGCCCAGCGCGCAGGCCATGTCGATGAAAAGCCCGGCGAATCCGTCGTCAAGATTCGAATGGACAAGGATCTCCGCATCTTGCGCGGCGATCAGGCCAAGCGCGGTGACGGTCGCTTCGGTGGTCGCCACGTCGTCGTCCCAGTAGGGCAGCCGGAAGGTGAAATACTGCCCGAGATTGCCGATGGCCGTCGCCCCGGCCGCGATCGCGGCGCGGGTGTTTTCGACCGCGCCCGGCAGGCCGAGCATGAAGTCCCCAAAATGCGCGGCCGCGGAAGCGGCATTGGTGATGCGCGCGAAATCCTCCGGACCGGTCAGCACGATGCCCGTGCCGCGCGCGGCCTTGGCGCGCATGGCCTGCGGATAGCCCATCGACCAGTCCAGCGTGATGCCGAAGCGATCGACCGTCACCCCCGCCCTGCGGCATTGCTCATGCACTTCGCCGATCGCCGCGATGGTCCGGTCGACGCTGCGGAAGCCGATGTGAGCATGCTGCATGACGCGCCTTTCCGCTGCCGCCTTGCGTTTCCAAGCGGCTTCGGACGGCATGCCGGTTTCGGTGAGGAAACGGCAGCTCCCGAGCCCCCAGTCGCGCGCCATGGTTCGCCCCTCGGCGAGCAGGTCTGAGCCCGGCTTGAGACGCGGATCGGTGAGAACGGGGACGATGTCGGCGGTCATGATATCTGCTGCTCGGCTTCGGTGATGAAACGGCGGATGACAGCGGCAACGCCCTCTGGCCTGGCGAGGGGATGGAAATGCGCGCCGTCGACGGATGCGTATCGGGCGCCCGGTATCGCCTCGGCGATGGCCTGCGTCAGGGCGGGCAGGATCAGCACATCGCCCGTGGCGGCGATTACTTGCACCGGAGCGACAACCCCGGCGAGGTCATCGAGGCAATCATGGTCGAGCAGCATGCGCAGGCGCGCCGCGGCGACATGCAGCGGGGCGAGGGTCCGTGAGGCGGTGGTGACCGCCATCTCGAGCTCGGCGAAATGGATCGCCAAGTAGGAAGCCTCGTGGCACAGCGCATGGGTGAGGCGCTGGTAGGTCTCGGCCATGCCTGCCTCGAGCAGTTCGGCACGCGCGGTGAAGAGGGCGCGGAAGCGGCTGTCGGCGCGCCCCCAGGAACTGCTGATCGTGTAGCTCACCCCGAGATCCGCATGGTCGAGAGCAAGTCTCTGGGCGACGGCGCCGCCTGTGGAATGCCCGACGACATGTGCCGGCCCGCCCGTCTGCGCCAGCAGGCCCGCGACATCGCCGGCGATGAGCGGAACGGAGTAAGGGCCGTCGGGGCGGTCGCTGCGGCCCGCGCCGCGATGATCGGTGACTATGAGTTGGTAATCAGCCTCGAGCAGGCGCACGACGCCGGACCAGAATCGTCCGTCGCCGCCTAGTCCCGGGATGAGGACGAGGCGCGGCCCCTTCGCCCCGAACGTTTCGTAGTGGATGCGGCAGCCATCGGCGGCGACGAAGAAGGTCATCGTCGGCGGCCTCCCGTCTCGGGCGGGTCGGTGTCGAGCAGATCGCGCAGCGCGGCGACGAGGCTCAGCGCGGTCAGTGCCGAAGTCTTCGGATTGCCGGGCGAGGGCGCGTTGACCATGCTGAAGAAGGCGGTGCCGGCAGCGCTCTCGGCCTCGATTTCATGGCTGTTGCCGGTCGCCTTCGGGTCGACGACAACCCGCACGGTGACCCTTTCGGCGCCCACGGCCAGCGCCACGGCGAAGGCCGCATTGAGGTTCTTGGGATAGGCGGATGCCGCTTCGGCGGGGGACCCCTCGAAGAGCGTCACGGCATCGCGCTCGGCCGATAGACCACGCGCGGCGAGCTCGGCTTCCCAGGCCGCCGGCGGCTTGCGCGAGGTATAGCGTACCCGCGCGTCGGGAAGGGCCGCTATCGCACGCAGATAATCGAGGCCGCCCAGCGCTCCCGCCGGCAGCATGAGCCGCGCGCCGCCGCTGCGGCCGGCGGTGGCGATGCGGGCGTGAAGCGTGGCATCGGCAAGCGCGCCGACCGATGCCACGACGGTTGGTATTCCGGCTTCGAGCAAGGCAGGTATATAGGTCGCCACTGCCGCCTGGCCCGCGGCCTCGACCACAGCCCGCGGCCTCGCCTCGATCAGTCGCTCGACCTTGGTGACCGCTCTGACATTCGCCGGCAGTTCGGGACCGGCGCCTTCGCGCAGCAACACCAGCCAATCGACCGCGTCGGGCGGAAAGGCCGAGACGAGGTCACGCGCGATGGCTCCGTAGCCGATGAGGCCGAGCGTCGTCATTCGGCGTCTTCAGGAGCCGCGGCTCACGGGATCGAACTTGTCGGTGAGATCGGCGCCGAAGACGGTCCTGCGCTCGATCTCCAGCACGTTTTCGGGGCGTGGGAAGTTGGCGGGTACGCGGTCGCCCAGCTTGCGCGGCTTGCCGATGAGGCGGAAGAAGTCTTCGAGCCCGTTGGGCACGATCAGCCAGAGCCAGCGAAGCTGCGTTTCGCCATCGTTGATGAACATGTGCCTGACATTCTTCGGCAGGAACACCACGCTGTCGGGGCCTAGAGGATACTCCTTGCCGTCGACGACGGCGCGGCCGTGGCCTTCGATCACATAGATCGCTTCCTCATTGCGCTCATGCGTATGCTCGCGCACATAGCCGCCGGGCGCCACAGACTGCGTGCCAAGCGCGAACGGGTGCTCCATGCCGACGATGTGGGGTGCTAGCGCCACGTCGATATGGCCGTTCGCCGGCACCGGCTGCCAGTAGCTTTCGCGCGTTTCGGACCCGGAGATATGAATGCCGGATGGAGCTGGCGGAAGGTGAGTATCATCCATGGCTCTGCCTGTCGAAAAGGGGCTTGAGATTATCGTGCGGGTGCATGCCGCTCACCAACGGAACGTATAATGCAAAAAGTGTCGACACAATAGTAGACAGATTTAATTTCCCGCACCTATAGTGACGTCGCGGTGACAGTCTGGGGGACGCCGATGGGCGAATTCGATGTTCTGGTTATCGGTTCCGGTTCGGCGGCCTGCGCGGCGGCATTGAGAGCGGCCAAGGGCAGCCTCAAAGTGCTGGTGATCGAAAAGAGCGGATGGCTGGGTGGCACCTCGGCCATGTCCGGCGCGGGCGTCTGGATACCCGCCAATCACCTGGCCGCGGATGCCGGCGTCGCCGACAGCCGGGACGATGCGCTGACCTATCTGCGCGCCGTGTCTCCCCGGGATTGGGCGCGGAAGGAGGATGCGCTCTGGAGCGCTTTCGTCAGAGCGGCTCCCGATATGCTGCGTTTCCTTTCCGGCAGCACGCCTCTGGATTTCCGTCTGGTCAACGAGCCGGACCCCTTCGCCGAGGCGCCTGGCGGCAAGCTTTTCGGCCGCATGGTCTCGCCGCTGCCGCTCAGCCGACGCATCCTGGGCAAATTCGCGGCGCGCTTGCGTCCCTCCACCTTGCCGCACAGTTTCAGCTACCAGGAGATCGTCGATAGCGATCTTTATCATCACCCCATACGCGCCGGCCTCAGGCTCTGGCCGAAGCTGCTTTGGCGAAAGCTGACGAATTCCGGCGGACAAGGCACGGCTCTCATGACCGGGCTGATCAGGGGATGCCTCGATGCGGGCGTCACCTTTTGGCTGGAAACCCGCGCCGTGGGTCTGATCCAGGATCCGGACTCCCGCGTGACCGGCGCCGAGGTGGAGCGCGAGGGTCAGCGGACGAAGCTTCTTGCCCGACGCGGCGTGGTCATCGCGACCGGCGGCTTCGAATGGGATGCCGAGATGCGGGCACGCCATTTCCCTGGCGCCCTGGATCGTATCGGCAGTCCTCCCACCAACGAGGGCGACGGCCAGAAGCTTGCCGCTTCCGTCGGCGCGGAGTTGGATCGTATGGACCAGGCGAATGTCTATCCCTGTCTGCCGACGCGCTACCAGGGCAAGCCGCATGGCCTGCCCATGACCTTCCAGGCCGAACCGCATTCGATCGTCGTCAGCCGCGATGGCAGACGCTTCGTCAGCGAGAACGATTTCAATATCGGCGAGGCGATCGACGCGCGCGGGCCGGACGGCACGCCGGTGAACCTGCCCTGCTATCTGGTCGGCGATCACCGCTTCCTGAGGACGTCTCTGCCCTTCCGCTGGTATGCGTCCTACGAGCGGCAATGGATCAAGAAAGCCGACACGATCGGCGGCCTCGCTGCAAAGCTGGGATTACCGGCATCGGCTCTCGAGGAGACGATTGCCCGCTGGAACAGCTTTTGCGCGAAGGGACGCGATGAGGATTTCCGGCGCGGTGAGAACGGCTGGGAGGAATACAAAGCGCACGGCCCTAAAAATCGGCTGAAGCCCATCGACAAGCCGCCCTACGTCGGCATGACGCTCAATCGTTCTATACTCGGAACCAAGGGGGGAGCCCGCACCAATGAGCGGGCGCAGGTCCTGAGGCCGGACGGTTCGATCATTCCTGGTCTTTACGCGGCCGGTCTTGCCATGGCCAACCCGATCGGCACGCGCGCCGTGGGCGCCGGCACCACCCTCGGCCCAAATCTGACCTGGGGCTTCATCGCCGCTGAAACGATCCTGCACCAGAATCGATGACCGCGGAGCGAAACGCCCTGAGGATGGGCTGGCGATCTAGCCAACCGACCCTTGCCGGCGAATACGATCTCAAAATGACGGTTCCCCGTTTGCAGCGCGCACCCGCTCGCCAAGTCGCCGCGGACGTCCGAAGAAAGTACGCTGATTAAGCAACTCGATCGCGATACATTCCGGACTCCGGTGGTGACTATGGCCGCCACTCCTGCCGAACCAGGCGACAGGCCCAGTGTCGCAGTGACGATTTGAACCAGCGGACGGGTGACAATTCCGGGAGGCATGGGCGTAAGGAATGGCGTCAGCTTTGCGCCCAATGTTGGCCGTAGTCTTGAGCTCTATCGTTGACCCAAAGCTGTCGTGGCCAGGCCCATTGCCCAATTCCCTCAGGCAATTACTGCTCAGAGTGTCGAGCTCACCGCTCAAGGCAGATTGCCACTCCTTGTCCGCCGCCGATGCAGAGCGATGCCAATCCTTTGCGCGCATCGCGGCGGATCATCTCGTAGAGCAGTGTCACCACGATGCGGCAGCCGGAACCGGCCAGCGGATGTCCTAGCGCGATGGCGCCGCCGCTCATGTTGATGATGTCCTCGTTCCAGCCCATCTCGCGATTGACGGCGATGGCCTGGGCGGCAAAAGCCTCGTTGACCTCCATCACGTCGAGGTCGCAGGCCTGCCATCCCGCCTTCTCCAACGCCAGACGTGAAGCAGCGACGGGACCGAGCCCCATGTTCATCGGCTCGACACCGGCGGAAGCATAAGACGCGATACGCGCGAGGGGCGTCAGACCAAGTTCCTTCATCCGCGCTTCCGACGTCACCAGCACCGCCGCGGCACCGTCGTTGAGACCGGAGGAGTTGCCGGCCGTGATCGTTCCCGCCGTATCGAAGACCGGCCTCAGCCGGCCGAGGCCTTCCATGGTGGTGGCGGGATTGGGATGCTCGTCGCGGTCGATGACGAGATCGCCCTGCCTGGCCTTTATCGAGACCGTGACGATCTCTTCGTCGAATCGGCCCGTCTGGATGGCGGCGTCAGCCTTCTCCTGCGAGCGCAGCGCGAAACGGTCCTGCTCTTCGCGGGTGATCTGGTAGCGCTGCGCCAGCGACTCGGCGGTCACGCCCATATGCACCTGATGGAAGGCGTCCCACAGTCCGTCGGTGATCATGGAATCCTTGACGGTACGGTCGCCCATCCGGATGCCGGCGCGGGCGCCGTGAATGACATGCGGCGCCGATGTCATCGAATCCTGCCCGCCGGCAATCACGCAATCGGCGTCGCCACAGCGAACGGCCTGGGCGGCGAGATGGATCGACTTTTGGCCGGCACCGCATACCTTGTTCACCGTCATGGCGGGGACGCTGACTGGAAGGCCTGCCTTGAGCGCGGCCTGTCGCGCCGGATTCTGTCCGGCGCCGCCAGTCAGCACCTGGCCCATGATCACCTCACTGACGGCATCGGGGGCGAACTGCGTTTCCGCCAGCATCGCCTGGATAAGCTGTGCCCCCAGCTCCGCCGCCGAAAGGCTGGCGAACGCGCCGTTCAGCTTGCCGATGGGCGTCCGCTTCGCGGCGGCGATATAAACAGCATCCATTTCCAGTCCTCTACACGCGAACGGCGTGTCCACGATCGCAGCTTGACATTCTGGTTATAACCAATAATCTGAAACGCATCGGCAGGCAAGGCCGCGGCATCGAGCCGGGCCTGCGTTGCGGGAGGAATCCATGTCATCCGTGCTTTGGACGCCGGCGCCGGCCGCGTTCCAATCGTCCAACCTTGCGCGCTTTTCGATAGCCAACGGCTTCGACCCGCGCGACTACGAGACGCTGCATCGCTGGTCGATCGGCGATCCTGGCGCGTTCTGGCGCGCGGTGTGGGATTTCGCCGGGGTCATCGGCGAACCGGGCGCCATCTCCTTCCTGCGCGACGACAATGCGCCGATGACCAGGAGCCGATTCCTGCCGGACGCTTCGCTCAACCTCGCGGAAAACCTGCTGTGTGGCGACGGCGAGAGGGTCGCAGTGATCGAGGCCGACGAGAGCGGCCATTTCCGGACCATCACGCTTGCCGAATTGCGCCGGCTCGTGGCTAGAATGGCCGACGGCCTGCGCGCGGCCGGTATCGCCAAGGGCGATTGTGTCGGCGGCATCCTGCCCAATCGCGTTGAAGGTCTCGTCGCATTGCTGGCGACGCTTTCCGTCGGCGCTGTCTGGTCGTCCTGCTCGCCGGATTTCGGCGCCGCCGCGATCGTAGACCGCCTCGGCCAGATCGGCGTCAAGGTGCTGTTCGCCGCACCTCGCTACCGCTATGCGGGCAAGGAGCACGACATCTCCGGCAGGCTGGCGGAGATCGTCGCCGCGATGCCGAGTGTGACGACGCTGGTGCTGACCGGCGAACCGGGTCCCAGGCCAAGCTGCGCGGCGGATTGCATTTCGTTCGACGATTTCGGCGGCGACGCTCCGCTCAGCTTCGAGCGCGTGCCCTTCGACCATCCGGCCTATGTGCTCTACACCTCCGGCACGACGGGCGCGCCGAAGGCGATCGTCCACCGAGCCGGCGGCGTGCTGCTCCAGCATCTGAAGGAGCATCTGCTGCATGGCGATGTTCGCCCCGGCGACGTCATGAGCTGGTACACCAACACCGCCTGGATGATGTACCACTGGCTGATCTCGGGCCTCGCCTGCCACGCGACAGTGGTGCTCTATGACGGCGCGCCGATCCTGAAATCGGGCGACGGGCTCGATCCCAGTCCGCTCTGGACGATGGCCGAGCGTGCCCGCGTCACGCATTTCGGCACCAGCCCGAAATATTTGGCCACACTCGCCGCCGAAGGCTACGCGCCGGGCCACTTGTTCGATCTCTCGTCGCTGCGGTCTCTGCTGTCGGCCGGCGCGCCCGTCTCCCCTGGTCAGTTCGACTGGGCCTACGAGCATGTGAAAAAGGATATGATCTTCGCCTCGATCTCGGGTGGCACCGAGATCATTGGCTGCTTCCTGCTTGGCTCGCCCCTTCACCCGGTGCGGCGCGGCGAGTTGACCGTGAAAGGGCTCGGCCTCGCGGTCGGCGTGATGGACGAGAGCAATGCGCCCATCATTGGCCGCCAGGGCGATCTCGTCTGCACCGAGCCGTTCCCGTCGATGCCGCTGACCTTCTGGGGCAAGGATGGCGAGGCGCGCTATCACGCCACCTATTTCGCCGCGCGCCCGGAGATCTGGACACATGGCGACGTCGCCGAGATGACCGCCTATGGCTCGGGCATCATCCATGGCCGCTCCGATACGACGCTGAAGCCCGGTGGCGTGCGCATCGGCACGGCCGAAATCTACGCGGCCTGCGAAGACTTTGCCGAGATCGAGGATTGCCTGGTTTTTGGCGCGCCCGTCGAAGGTGACGAAGAGATCGTGCTCTGCGTCAAGCTCAATGATGGGTATGCGCTGACCTCGGAGCTTGCCGCGCAAATCCGCAGGGCGATCCGCGAAGGCGCATCGCCGCGCCACGTGCCGCACCGCATCCATGCGGTGCAGGCCGTGCCCTACACGCTGAACGGCAAGCGGGTGGAGGGCGCGGCCCGCACCACGCTCGAAGGCAAGCCGGTCAAGAACATGGCCTCGCTCGCCAATCCGGCATGTCTCGAGGAATATCGTGCGCTCGACCGGAGCAAGGCGGCATGAGCCGGTCGAGGGGAGCGATCGTCGGCATCGGCGAGTTGAAGCCGCAACGTTTGACCAGCGGCGTGACGACGCTGGAGATGATTGCCGCGGTCTCGCGCCTGGCGGTCCTCGACGCGGGGCTGGAGCCGAGAGCCATCGATGGGCTGCTGGTCGGGCCGCAGGTCGGCGAGACGCCGCAACATGTCCCGGCGACCATCGCCGAATATCTGGGTCTCGCTCCGACCATGGCCAACGTCGTCGATCTCGGCGGCGCATCCGGCGCCGGCATGGTCTGGCGGGCGGCCGCAGCTATCGAGGCCGGCATGTGCGAGGCGGTTCTGTGCGTGCTCGCCAACAACCGCGAGGCGGCGGCGCCCCGCTCGCCCAACCGCAATCCGATCCGCGAGTTCGATGTGCCGTTCGGCGCCTCGGGCGCCAACATTTCCTACGCGCTGCTGATGCAGGCGCACATGGCGGGATATGGCTCGACGGCACGGGATTTCGCCGTGATCGCGGCGGCGGCGCGCGCCAATGCGCAGTCCAATCCCGACGCCATCTTCTTCGGCAAGCCGGCGGATGTGGAAGCGGTGCTCGCCTCGCCCATGATCGCCTCGCCGCTGCACCTTCTCGAAATCGTCATGCCGGTCGCCGGCGGCGAGGCGGTCGTCGTCACTTCGGCCGAACGCGCGCGGTCATTGTCCAAGCCGCCCGTCCATCTGCTCGGTGCCGGCGAGAAGGTCACGCACCGGGCCGTCAGCCAGGCGCCCAGCCTCACCTCCGGCCCGCTGAAGAGCGCCATGGCGCGAGCCTTCGCGCAGTCTGGTACCAATGCCGACCGAATGGACCTTCTCTCGCTCTATGACTGCTACACCATCATGGTCGCCACAACGATCGAGGATGCCGGCCTCTGCGCGCCGGGCGAATTCGGCGCCTGGCTGCGCGGTCGCGATCTATCACACAAGGGCGACATGCCGCTGAACACGCATGGCGGCCAGCTGGGTTTCGGCCAGCCGGACCTTGCCGGCGGCATGACGCACGTCGTCGAGGCGGTGCGCCAACTGCGCGGCGAGGCGGGCGAACGCCAGATCGGCAAAGCCGGGCTCGCGCTGGTCACCGGCAATGGCGCGACGATGAGCGAAGCGACCGCACTCGTGCTGGGAGCCGCCTGATGTCCGTCGATCTCAACACGCTCAAGACCGCCGGCCCGACCATCACCGCGCTCACCCGGCCGTTCTGGGATGCCGCGGCCGAAGGCCGGTTGACGATTCAACGCTGCGAGGATTGCGGCAAGGCCGTCTTCTATCCGCGGCCGATCTGTCCGCACTGCTGGAGCAGGCGGCTGGTCTGGAAAGACGCATCGGGCAGGGGGCAGCTCAAATCCTTTTCCGAGATGCATAAGCCCGGCCATCCCGGCTGGCTGCCCGCGGCACCTTACGTGGTCGGCCTGGTCGAACTGGCCGAAGGCCCGACGATGCTGAGCTTCATCCTGGCCGGCACACGGCCGCTACATGTCGGAGACATACTGCGGCTTGCGCCGACAGCCATCGGCGGTCGCGTCCTGCCTGCCTTCAAACCAATCGAACCCAGAGCAGAGGAGAAGCCGAAATGAGCACCGAGACGAAAGACGGTTGGGTGGGTGTCGTGAAGGGCCGCCCGCAGGTCGGCGCCTTTGCCGAGCGCACGCGGCGCACGCGCATGAGTGACATCGAAGCCTTCACCGACATCACCGGCGACCGCAACCCGCTGCATTACGACCGCGCGCTGGCCGAGAAGTCGGTGTTCGGCAAGCTGATCGTCCAGGGCGGCGTCACTTCCGGCATCCTCAATGCGCTGGTGGCGGAGGATCTGCCCGGACCTGGAACCGTGTTTCTCGAAGTGGCCTGGAAGTTCGTCAAGGCTGTCGGCGTCGATGAGGAGATCACCGGACGCGTGGAGGTCAAGGACGTGCGGCCCGACAAGCCGATCTGCAAGATCGAGACCAGCGTGCGCAACGGCCAGGGCGAGCTTTGCCTCACCGGCACGGCCACGGTGTTCACCGTACCGCTGCAAGGCGCATGAGCACGGTCGGGGGCGGCCGGCTTGGCATGGCGGCCGACAGCGAGCGTTGGCGCGTGCTGTCGCTGCTTTGCCTGGCGGTCGTCCTTTCGCTGACCACCTGGTTTTCGGCGACCGCGATACTTCCTGAGCTGAAGCAGGAACTCGCACTGGGCGCGAGCGCCGAAGCATGGCTGACCAATGGCGTTCAGGTCGGCTTCGTGATCGGCGCGCTGGCGGCGAGCCTGGTCAATCTTCCCGATCTTGTGCGGCTCAGCCGCCTCATGGCGGCCGCGGCCCTTGTCGCCGCTTTAGCCAACGCGACGCTGCTGCTTCATCCCGGACCGGGCGGCGTGATCGCCGCGCGCATCGTCACCGGCGCCGCGCTTGCCGGCGTCTATCCGCCGGCGCTGAAGCTCGTCGCCACCTGGTTCACGCGCGACCGGGGGCTGGCGCTAGGCGCGGTCATCGGCGCGCTGACTGTCGGCTCGGCGCTGCCGCATCTCTTCCGCGCCGTCTCGACCGCGCTCGACTGGCGTCCGGTGGTCGCCGCCGCCAGCGTGGCGACGGCGGCGGGCGCGTCGCTCTTCCTGCTGTTCGCCAAAGAAGGGCCGTACCCCTTCGGCAAGGCCGTCTTCGAGCCCTCGCGCATCGGCCAGGTGTTTCGCGAAAAGCCGCTGCTGCTCGCCAATCTCGGCTATCTCGGCCATATGTGGGAGCTTTACGCCATGTGGGCGTGGCTGCTTGCCTATACGCGCGCCGCTTTCGAGGCGCAGGTGATCGGAACCGCCGCTACCGCCTCGCTCTCGACCTTCCTTGTCGTGGCCTCCGGCATCCTCGGCTGCCTGCTCGGTGGCTATCTGTCCGACCGTATCGGCCGCACCATCACCACCGCCGGCATGATGCTCGTCTCGGGCGGCTGCGCACTGCTGATGGGCTTTCTCTTCACCGGCCCACTCTGGCTCTTCATGTTGGTGGCCGTCGTCTGGGGCGTTTCGGTCATTGGCGATTCGGCGCAGTTCTCCGCAGCCGTCACCGAGCTTGCCGACCGCCGCTTCGTCGGCACCGCGCTGTCGGTGCAGCTTGGACTGGGTTTCGCGCTGACGGTGCTCGCCATCTGGCTGACGCCGCGCTTCGCCGACTTCATCGGTGGCTGGCGCTGGGCCTTCCTGCTGCTGGTTCCCGGGCCGCTTCTGGGGGCTGCCGCGATGCTATGGTTGCGAAACTTGCCGGAGAGCGTGAAAATGGCCGCAGGTCTCCGCTAGGGAGGCGCCGCCGCTCGTTGAGTCGCGGCAATGAATTGCGGCAGGACCGAATGCAACAAGCAACCAGAATGCGCGGGCGTCCTCGTTACGATCAGGAAGATGCCGAGGCGGCCGAGGCTTTCCGCTCGATCGGCTCAAAGGTTCAGCTCAACCGCGACGAGGCGGCCCCGCTTTGGGTGCAGTTGCGCAACCAGGTCGAGGAAGCGATCAACACCGGGTTGCTTGCCGCCAATTCGCGCATTCCCTCTGAGCAGGCGCTTTGCGAATTCTTCAGCGTGTCGCGTCCCGTGGTGCGCGCGGCGATCGGCTCGCTGTCCAACGAAGGCCGTATCATCAAGATGCCGCGCAAGGGTATGTTCGTCGCGGCACCGCGCGAGCATGTCGACTTCATGACCGCCAACCTCGGCGTGTTCGACGACCTGACCGCCAAGGGCCACAAGGTCTCGACCCGCACGCTGGAAATCTACCGCTGTCCGCCGAGCGAGAAGGAGTCCAAGGTCTTCGGCATTCCCGCCAATGGCAGCGTGGTCCGCATCAGCCGCGTCTACATGACCGATGGCTCGCCGATCACCATGACGCGCATCAGCCTGCCGGGACATCGGGTGCCGGGGCTGGAGAACATCCTGTCGGAAAACCAGTCGATCTTCGGCACCATCCGCGCCGTCTTCGGCCTGACCGTGAAGCGCGCCGACCGCTGGCTGCGCGCCGCACTTCCGACCAAGGAAGAGGCCGATGAGATGGGTGTCGCCGCCAACACGCCGCTGATCGAGATCGAGTCGATCGCCTATGACGCCGACGGCGCCGCGCTCGAATATTACGAGGCCTTCTACAACTCCTCCGTGGCCCGCATCCACATGGCGGTGGAGCAGCCGTCGGCGACCGTGAACGGCGTCGATCGCACCTGAATTGCGCTCGTCCAAAAAGATTCCCTTTTCTGGTTATTACCAGATTGACGGACCCAGGAAGCTTCTGTAACGTCCCTGTCATGGGGTCGGGAGGAGCCTGACCCGGAGGCATTATCAGGACCGGTCGGCTTGCGGCGCTGCTTCGGCGGCGAGGGTGGTATTTTGCCCGCGCTCAAGTTCGTCCTGATGGAGGACGTGCATGGATTACCAGTCGCAATTCGACCTGACAGGCGAGGTTGCCGTCGTCACCGGCGGCGCCAGCGGGATCGGTCTCGAGGCGGCCAAGGCGCTCGGGACTTGCGGCGCGAGTATCGTCCTGCTCGACATGAATGCGGACGGGCTGAAAGCCGCTGCCGAGGCGCTCACGACGGCCGGTGTCGCAAGCGTCGATGGCCGCGTGCTCGATGTCACGGATCCACAGGCGGTAGAGGCGATGGCAACCGCGATCGTCGCGGACTTCGGCAAGGTCGATGTCCTGGTCAACAGCGCCGGCATCGCGCGCCTCAACACCGCGCTCGACACCCCGGACGAGGAATGGCGCCTGGTGATGGATGTCAACGTCAACGGCGTCTACTGGGCCTCGCGCGCCTTCGGCCGCTCGATGGTCGCCCGCAACAAGGGTTCGATCGTCAATCTCGGCTCGATGTCGGGCCTGATCATCAACCGTCCGCAGACCGCGCCGTCCTACATGGTGAGCAAAGGCGCCGTGCACATGATGACCAAGGCGCTCGCCGTCGAATGGGCGAAATCGGGAGTGCGCGTCAACGCGCTGGCTCCGGGTTACGTCGGCACCGAGATGACGCTGAAGATGCGCGAGCGTCCCGAACTCTTCAACACCTGGATCGACATGACGCCGATGGGGCGCTTGGGCACACCGCAGGAGATCGCCTCGGCGATCCTGTTCCTGGCGTCGCCGGCGTCGAGCTACGTCACCGGCGCGATCCTGTCGATCGACGGCGGTTACACGGCCTGGTGACGGATTGAGCAAGGATTGGAATATCGCATGACCGTTTCGGACCGAGAGGAGCGCCAGGCAATCATCGACGCCTGCATCCAGATGAACGCACTTGGCATCAACCAGGGCACATCCGGCAACGTCAGCTGTCGCCATGGCGACGGCATGCTGATCTCGCCGACCAGCACCCCCTACGACACGCTGCAGCCGGAAGACATCGTCTTTATGGGCTGGGACGGCGAGGTCGACGGCCGCCTGCCGCCGTCGAGCGAATGGCGCTTCCATTTCGACATCATGAAGGCGCGGCCCGAGGTCAACGCCGTCGTCCACGCGCATCCGACCTACTGCACCACGATCGCCATCATGGGCAGGAAAATACCGGCGATCCATTACATGGTCGCGGTCGCCGGCGGCAGCGACATACGCTGCGCGCCTTACGCCACCTTCGGCACGGCGGAGCTTTCGGCGCATGCGGTGGAGGCGCTGCGCGACCGCAAGGCCTGCCTGCTTGCCCAGCACGGCATGATCGCAGTCGGATCGAGCCTCGCTCAGGCCATGTGGCTTGCCGTCGAGGTCGAGACGTTGGCGCGCCAGTATCACGGCGCCCTGCAGATCGGAGAGCCGCCGTTGCTGTCCGACGAGGAGATCGAAAACGTCATCAAGCGCATGGCGAGCTACGGCCTGCGCGACAACGAGGCCGCTGCCTGAGCGGCGGCCATCAGGCAGAATCCTCCGGAAGGCCCGGAGCGATCAACAAGGGAGGAAATGAAATGACCAGATCAATGAAAGGCCTCGTCAAGGCGCTCGCCCTGGGGCTGGCGGCGGCTTGCAGCCTTGCCGCCGTCTCCGGCGCGAGCGCCGAGGAGCTGTCGCTCAAGGGCAAGCGCATCGGCGTCTCGGCAATAGGCACCGACCACTACTGGGACCTGATGGCGTTTCGCGGCATCCAGGATCGTGTGAAGGAACTAGGCGGCGAAGTGATCGCCCTCGACGCCGGCCGCAAGGACCAGCAGCAGATTGCACAGCTGCAAACGCTGATCGCGCAGAAGCCCGACGCCATCATCGAGCAGCTCGGCAATCTCGAAGTGCTGAACCCGTGGCTGCAGAAGATCCGCGACGCCGGCATCCCGCTGTTCACGGTCGACACCGCCACCCCGCACGCCATCAACAACACCACCTCCAACAACTACAATATCGGCGCCGAAATCGCCTTGCAGATGGTCGCCGATATGGGCGGCAAGGGCAACGTGCTGGTCTTCAACGGCTTCTACAGCGTGCCGGTCTGCAAGATCCGCTACGACCAGCTGAAATATGTGCTGACCTCGTTCCCGGATGTGAAGATCGTCGAGCCCGAGCTACGCGACGTCATTCCGAACACGGTGCAAAGCGCCTATTCCAACGTCACCGACATGCTGACCAAATCGCCCGAGAAGGGTTCGATCGGCGCGGTCTGGGCCTGCTGGGACGTGCCGCAGATCGGCGCCACGCAGGCGGTCGAGGCTGCCGGCCGCAACGAGGTCAAGACCTACGGCATCGACGGCAGCCCGGAAGTCATCAAGATGGTGATGGACCCGAAATCGTCGGCCGGCGCGGTCGCGGCGCAGCAGCCCTATGAGATCGGCAAGACCTCGGTCGACAACGTCGCGAAGTATCTGGCCGGCCAGAAGGTGCCGCCCTTCACCTTCGTTCCCGCGGTGCTGATCAACAAGGAAAATGCCGCCGAAAAAGGAAAGCCGTTCCTCGACGCCGCCGAAAAGGCAGGCGTTAAATAGAGCGGAACGAAACAACGGGCAGCCAAGGCGTTGCGGCTGCCCGCCAAATTCAATCGAGGTTGACGGCCATGCAGCCAGCAAAGCGTGACATTGCTGTGTCGATGACGGGCATATCGAAGCGGTTCGGTCCGGTGCGCGCGCTGGAGAACGCGAACCTCGAGATCGCGCGCGGCTCGATCCTCGGCCTTGTTGGCCAGAACGGCGCCGGCAAGTCGACCATCATCAAGGTGCTGGCCGGCATCATCAAGCCGGACAGCGGCACTATTCTCATCAACGGCGAGGCCATCACCTCGCTCACGCCGGCTTCGGTCGAAAAGTTCGGCGTGCATTTCATCCACCAGGACAGGCTCCTGGTGCCAACCGCGACCGTCGGCGAAGCTGTCTTCCTCGGCCACGAGATCGGCCTCGGTCCGTTCGTCAGCCGCCGCGCCATGGAGCGCAAGGCTGCGGACCTGTTGAAGCGCTTCTTCGGCATGGAACTGCCGTCGGGTACGCTGGTGAAAGACCTGACCACCGCGCAGCAGAAGGTCGTCCAGATCACCCGCGCGCTGGCGCAAAAGGCATCGGTGCTGGTGCTCGACGAGCCGACGGCGGCATTGGTCAAACGCGAGGTCGATAGCCTGTTCGACGTGCTGCGCCGGTTGCGCGACGACGGCATCGCCGTGGTCTTCATCTCCCATTATATGCAGGAGATCGAGAAGCTCTGCGACTGCGTCACCGTGATGCGTAACGGCACGGATGTCGGCACGGTCGATCCGCGCCAGACACCGATCGACGAGATCATCTCGATGATGATCGCCCGGGATGTCGGCGAGATGTTTCCGAAGCGCTCAGTCGAGCTTGGCGCGCCGGTGCTGGAGGTTTCCAACCTTCGCCTCGGTGGCAGTTTCGAGAATATCGGCTTCAACGTTCGCGCCGGCGAGATCGTCGGCCTAACCGGCCTGCTGGGCTCCGGCGCCAAGGAAATCGTCCAGTGCCTGTTCGGCCTCAAGACCGCCGATGGCGGCCAGGTCAAGGTCGAGGGCAGGGAGCTTGCGCTGTCGACGCCGGTCAAGGCCGTGCGCGACGGCATCGCCATGCTGCCGGAAGACCGCCGCGCGCATGGCGTGGCGCTCGGACTGTCGGTGCGCGAGAATATCTCGCTGGCCAGCCTGCGCCGCTATTCGCGAAGCGGCATGGTCAGCCGTGGCTTGGAGAACAAGGCGGTCGACGGCCTGATCAAGGAACTGTCGATCAAGACGCCGCATCGCGACGCGCTGGTGCGCGAGCTCTCCGGCGGCAACCAGCAGAAGGTGGCTTTGGCCAAATGGCTGAGCTGCCAGTCGCGGGTCTATGTGCTGGACGAACCGACGGTCGCCGTCGATGTCGGCGCCAAGGTCGAGATCTACAATCTGTTGAACCGCCTGGCGGGCGAGGGAGCGGCGATCCTGCTTCTGTCCTCCGACCTGCTGGAGCTGGTCGGCGTCTGTGACCGCGTTCTGGTCGTCTATCGCGGTCGGCTTGCCGGCAGCTTCTCCGGTCCTGCGATGAACAGCGACGCGCTGCTGGCGGCTTCGTCCGGTGCGCGCTCGAACACCGATGGAGCGACCGTATGAGCGCGACTGTTCTTCACACCGAAGTCGGCGTGTCCGACGAAAAACAAGCCGCCGCAAAGAGCGCGGGCCGGCGCTTCGGCGCGCTGGTCGTGCGGCTTGGCGCGATCGCCGCCTTCGCTGCGATCATGGCCTATTTCGTCATCTTCGCGCCGGGCTTCACCTCGACCTTCAACCTGATCAACGTCATCGAGCAGTCGGCGATCTTGGGCGTGCTCGCCTATGGCATGACGGCCGTCATCATCGGCGGCGGCTCCGATGTCACCGAAGGCGGCATCGACCTGTCGATCGCCGCCAATATGGGGCTCTGCGCCGCCGTCTACGCGACACTTTTGTCGATGGGTTATGGCGACTTCCTTTCGGTGCTCGCTGCCATCGCCGTCGGCATGGCGGTCGGCGCGCTGAACGCCCTTGCCGTGGTCGGGCTCGGTATCCTGCCGCTGCTTGCGACGCTTGCCGTGCTCAATGTCGCCGCCGGCATGGAACTCACGCTCACCCAGAACACGGTCGTCGGCGCATCCTCCCCGCTGCTCGGCGTGCTGGTTTCGGGGAGCTTCCTCGGCATCTCCGCGCTTGCCTGGGCATTGATCGTCTTCTCAGCGATCATGATCGCGGTCGTTCATGGCACGTCGTTCGGGCTCAGGCTCTACGCTGTCGGCGGCCATCCCGAGGCGGCGCGCGCGGCCGGTCTCAGCGTGCCGTTCTACGTGTCCTTCACCTATGTGCTGAGCGGCTTCTGTGCTGCTGTGGCGAGCATCCTCACCGTCTCTCGCCTGTCGGCCAGCACACCCGGTTCCGGCGAGCTGCTTCTGTCGGTG
This sequence comes from Mesorhizobium sp. B4-1-1, assembly GCF_006439375.1. NCBI lineage: Bacteria > Pseudomonadati > Pseudomonadota > Alphaproteobacteria > Hyphomicrobiales > Phyllobacteriaceae > Mesorhizobium > Mesorhizobium sp. B4-1-1. The sequence goes on along the minus strand of NZ_VFTH01000020.1, from coordinate 36,080 downwards.
CTGGCGGCGGCACTGCTCGGCACGGTCTTTTCCCGCCGCTTCGTGCCGACCATGGGCGGCACGCTGCTCAGCGTTCTGTTCATCGGCCTTCTGGCCAACGGTTTCCAACTGCTCAACGTCTCCAGCTACTGGGTCAACGGGGTGCAGGGCGCGCTGATCCTGCTGGTGGTGGCCATCACATCCTTTGCCCGCGGTTCGGAGGGTTCGCGATGAGCGTCTCTGCCAACGACAACTCCGCCAAGGTGAGCCTGCCCGGCTTCCTCGCCAAATACAGCGTGCTCATTGCCTTCGCGGCCATCGTCATCTTCTTTTCGGTGGCGAGCCCGACCTTCCTGACGCCGGCCAACCTTTTCAACGTGCTGGTCAACAACGTCGTCATGCTGGCGATCGTGGCGCTGGGGCTGACCATCGTCATCTCGTCGGGCGGCATTGATCTCTCCGTCGGCGTGTCCGTCGACATGGCGAGTATGATCTTCGTCATGCTTCTCGCCGCCGGCTACAGCGGCGTGGTCGGCGTCGCCGGCGGACTCGGCGCCGCGCTGATCGTCGGCGTGCTGAATGCGATCCTCATCACCAGGCTCAACATCAGCCCCTTCCTGGCGACGCTCGGCGTGCTCTTCATCGGCCAGAGCACGCAGCAGCTCGCCACCAGCGGCGGCCAGCCCATCTACCTCACAAGCGGCTATGCAGCAGACCAGTTCAACGCCATTGCCCGCACCGCTTTGTTCGGAATACCGACGCCGGTCATCGTGCTGATCGTCCTGGCGGTCGCGGTCCATCTCCTGCTGCATCGCTCGGTCTTCGGGCGCTATGTCCAGGCCATGGGCGCCCAGCCCGGCGTCGCCTGGTATTCCGGCATCCGCGTGCCGCGCGAATTGTCGATGGTGCATGTGCTGTGCGCGCTGCTTGCCGGCGTCACAGGTATATTGTTGTCCGCGACGGTGAAGTCCTACGTGCCGCTGTCGGGCAATGCCTTCCTGCTCGACGCGATCGGCGCCACTTTCATAGGCACGACGCTCAGCCGCGAACGCAAGCCCTCGGTCATCGGCACGCTGCTCGGCGTGTTGCTGCTCGCCATCGTCAAGAACGGGCTGCTGCTCGTCGGCTGGAATTTCTACTGGCAGCAGGTCGGCATCGGCGTGCTCGTCTTCCTGGTGCTGGCCGCGAGCTTCGGCCTGCGCCGCGCCGCCCATTGAGTTCGAAAGGTCAAGTCAGCCATGCCACAATTCGACGTCAGCTCGATCGGCTTCTACGTCCTCGACATCCTGGGACGGCCGGTTTCGCGCATCCCCGAAGGCGGCCACGCCGACTATATCGAGGAGATCCGCATGACTGTCGCCGGCACGGCCGGCGCGACTGGGATGGACTGCGCCATCCTCGGGCTGAAGACCCGGGCTGTCACCACGCTCGGCACCGACGACATGGGCGACTGGTTCCTGGCCAAACTTCAGAAATATGGGCTGGAGACGAGCCTTGTCCGCCGCGACGGCAGCGTCCAGACTTCTTCCACCATCCTGCCGGTGCGGCCAAACGGCGAGCGGCCCGCGTTGCACGTGCCGGGCACCGCCACCTTGTTCGATGTCGCCGATGCCGATCTCGACGCCGCGCTCGATGCGAGCGTCGTCCATGTCGGCGGCACCGGACTGCTGAAACGTTTCGACGGCGGGCCGACCGTCAGGCTGCTGAAGCGCGCCAAGGAGTTGGGCCGCGTCACCACTTTCGACCTCATCCAGGCGACGCCGGAGACCTGGAAGCTGGTCGAGCCGTGCCTTCCCTATATCGACTATTTCGTGCCCAGCATCGACGAGGCCGGCGAGATGGCGCATGACCGCGATCCGGCCCGCGTCGCCGCCTTCTTCAAGGCGAGAGGCGTGAAGAACTGTATCATCACGCTTGGCGCCGGCGGCGTCTATGTCTCGCCCGAGCACGGCGAGGATTTTCATCTGCCGGCCTTCGAAGTCGAGGTCTTCGATACCACGGGCTGCGGCGATTCCTTCACCGCCGGCATCATCGTCGGCATCGTCAAGGGCTGGAACCTCAAGCAGTCCGCGCGCTTTGCCAGCGCCGTCGCCGCCAAGGTGGCGATGGGGCTTGGCTCCGACGGCAAACTCGTTTCATTCGACGATACGATCGCGGCGATGAATTCGCTCCCGGTCAAGACATCAAAGGTGGAAGCAGCATGACCATTCTTCCTGAGGCCAAGGGCAAGACGGCTCTCGTCACCGGCGCCAGCCGCGGCATCGGCAGGGCGCTCGCCAAGGGGCTCGCCGAAGCGGGCTTCGACGTCGCCATCACCGATCTGCCCTCGCAGGCGGCGGAGCTCGACGTCACCAAGGGCGAGATCGAGGCGGCCGGCCGCAAGGCCTATGTCTACACGATGGACGTCAGCAAGAAGAAGGATATCGAAGCGACCGCGCAGGCGCTGCTCAAGGCTGCGGGTAGCATCGACGTGCTGGTCAACAATGCCGGCATTCTCAAGCCCAGCCTGCTCCAGGATCTCGACGAGGCAAACTGGGACGCGCATTTCGACATCAACGCCAAGGGCGTGTTGATGATGTGTCAGGCCGTGCTGCCGCATATGCGTGCCAGGAAATCGGGCAGGGTGATCAACATCGCCTCGATCGCCGGCCGACAGGGCGTGCCGACGCAAGGCCATTACGCAGCGACCAAGGCGGTGGTGATCACGCTGACCAGGGTGCTGGCGCAGGAAGTCGGCATGGACGGGGTCACCGTCAACGCGATCTGCCCCGGCATCATCCTGACCGAAATGGGCAAGAACAATCTGGGCAGCGAAGCCGCCATCCGCCACTGGGAGGACGTCGCCGCGCTGAAGCGCCTCGGCGCGCCGGAGGATATCATAGGCCCGGCGCTGTTCTTCGCCTCCGATCTCTCGGCCTTTGTCACCGGCCAGGCGCTCAACGTCGACGGCGGCATTTACTATCACTGACCGCTCGCTGAGTTGGCAATGAACGTATCCCCACGTCGTGATCAACGACCAGCAGCGTAGCCCCTACGGGCTCTTCCTTGTTTGTCATCATGACAGCTCAGAAGCAACGGAGCGCCTCGGGCGTGATCCCACCGTGCCGCCGCTTGCCGATATCGACGGGCCGCCGGAGATCGCCGCAGCGGTGGTCGCGTTCAACAATGTGCAGGCGCGGCTCAAACTTTATGTCAAGGATCGCACCACTATGGTCGCCGCGATCGCGCACGATCTGCGCACGCCCTTGATGCGTCTGACGCTGCTGCTGGAGAACGTCCCTTCCGACATGAAATCGGCAGCTGAGGCGGAGATCAAGGAAATGAACAGCCGCATTCGCGGCGCGCTTGCATTTGGTCGTGATGCCGGCAATCCAGGTCGCAGACAATGTCTGGAGTTGCGAACACTGGTCGAAAGCGTGGTCGACGAGATGGCGGATCGCGGCGCGGACGTTGCGGTGTTACCTGGCGACGAGCTGACGGTTAACGCCGACGTTGCGGGGCTGAGAGCGCTGCTCGTCAACCTTGTCGAGAATGCAGTGCGTTATGCCGATGGCGCGCGTGCAATTGCGACGCCTGGACAACCGGATCCTGATCGAAGTGGCGGACAATGGACCGGGCATTCCAGTGCCGGAACTGGAGAAGGTGTTCGAACCATTCTACCGTCTGGAAGCATCACGCAACCGGGCGACCGGCGGCACCGGCCTTGGCCTTGCCAGCGCCAGGGCGGTGGCAAGGAGTCACGGCGGTGACGTAACTCTTGCCAACCGGCGGGAAAGGGGCCTCGTGGCTACCATCACGCTGCCGCTTCACTAAGAAAATTAGGCGCTCGGACGAAACGCCGGCCCAACGCGATCACCCGGGCACTGACCAATCTTGTGGAGAACGGGATGCACTTCGGCTCATCCGTTCTGATCACCGCATCGGTGGGAGGCGAGGTCGTCACCGTCGACGTCATGGACGATGGGCCGGGTATTCCCAAAGACCGGCTACAGAGCGTGATCGAGCCCTTCGTCCGTCTCGACCCGTCGCGATCGAACCGCTTCGGGAACGTCGGGCTCGGGCTCTCCATCGTGAAGGAGATTGTTGAGGGGCATGAGGGGACGCTCGAATTGATCAACAGGCGGCCAACGGGGCTGATCGCCAGGATCCGGTTGCCGAGCAGCCAGGTCATCTCGTCTTGATTAACTGTAACGCAATAAACGATGTGATCCGATCGCTGGGCTCATTGTCCTTCGTCGCGCAGACGACCCGCGATCCCGCCAAGCGAGGCGGCAAGCCAAGTGACATCGCACAAGCCGCCGTTTGGTTGAACTCAAGTGCGTCAAGCTATCTACTCGGGGCAAATGTTGATCGTTGACGGAGGCATGACCATCGGTGGGTTCAAGTTCTAGCCTCGAACTTTGCTCCTCTAAGAATTACGTCGGCAAATGGAGACTGGATGACGTGTCTTGACGCCCGCAAATCATATCTTCTTCAATGTCCCGACCTGGATGGATCGGCTTCTTTCAAAGCTCGGCTGACAACGAGTTTCTTGGCGAATTCCTCTTGGGTTATGGAGCTTTCCTGCTTGCCGGAGGTGGGGAGCCAGTCTCCTCAGGTGAGGGTTCGTTTACCGATGTCTGCCTACCGTTGAGTTTGCCGAGAAGGCATCAAAATAGGAAGATATCGGCCATATACCAAGAAGGAACAGGCCGCCCATGTCATCGAAGCGACTGGAGAACAAGGTTGCCATCGTCACAGGAGCTGCGCGGGGCATTGGAAGGGCGACGGCAATCGCTTTCGCAGGCGAGGGCGCGACGGTCGTAGGCATCGATATCGCAGGCCCGATCAGCAAGACGCTGGAGGTGAAGCCCGCCACAATCTCGGATTTGCATGAAACTGGACGGCTCGTTGAGGCGGCGGGAGGCAGATGGGGCGCTCGCCAGCTCGACCAGCGGGACATCACTGCTTTGCGCGAGGCCGCCGCGTGGACAGCCGAAACCTTCGGCAAGATCGACATCTTATTTGCCAACGCGGGAATCCAGGCTTTCAAGCCTATCCTGGAGATGGAAGACGCCGACTGGCATGATCAGATCGACGTCAATCTGACGGGCACCTGCAACGCAATCCGCGCGGTCGCGCCCTATCTCGTCAAGAATGGCGGCGGTCGCATCATTGTCACCTCGTCGACCCAAGGCCAGCACGGCACGAAGTATGGGGCGGCCTATTCGGCCTCGAAATGGGGCATCATCGGCCTGATGAAGTCCGCGGCCTTGGAGCTCGGTCAATACGGGATCACCGTCAACGCCGTCATTCCGGGTCTCATCGATACGCCGCTCACGCGCCACCGCCAGCGCTATGCACAAGCGATCGATGATCTGACCAATGCCGAGCCGTTGGAGAAGCTGGAAGCCGAAGCAAGGCAAAAGCTCACCGCCAAATCGCCGCTTGGGGTGCCTTGGCTTCCTCCCGAATCCGTTGCTCCGGCGGTGGTCTTTCTCGCCAGCGACAACGCTTACATGGTTTCGGGAGCGACATATGATGTGACGGGGGGCGACAGCGCCAACATTACCGCCTGAACTGCTGGTAACATTTCATGCGAGGAGAGGCCCAGGAACTTAAGTCTGACTAGGTCCCGTGCGTTTCCGTAACGGACTGATTTCACTTGGAAATTTATGGTGCCCAGAGGCGGATTCGAACCACCGACACGCGGATTTTCAGTCCGCTGCTCTACCAACTGAGCTATCTGGGCCTGTGCCGGCTAACGGAATGCGCCTGCCGGGTTTCGCGAAGGCGCCGGCGGCGCCCCTTGAAAGCGCGTGGGTTATAGCACGGGAATCCTGCCTGTCCAGCGCCTAGGTGTTGATTTCGTCAGGAAAGAAAAATCGCCGGGAAACGGCCTGTCGCCGGCTGCGCTCACGGCTCGTCCTTGGGCGTCGGGCCCGGCTTCGGGCTGTCCTCTTCTTCCTCTTCGCCGTCGCGGACGGGGATGACATAGGCCCCCTTCAGCCAGCGATTGAGGTCGATGTCCTTGCAGCGCGCCGAGCAGAACGGGTAGTGCTCGCGCGCCGAGGGTTTGCCGCATTCGGGGCAGGGCCGCTTCGGCCTCAGCGGCGTGACCTTGTCGTCCGGACTCATGAGCGCGAAGCGTGCCAGTTCTGGTGCGCCTTGAAGCCCTCGCCCGAAAGCAGCGCCACGCTCTCGTAGAGCGGCAGGCCGACCACATTGGTGTAGGAGCCGACCAGCTTGACGACGAACGAGCCGGCCAGGCCCTGCACGGCATAGCCGCCGGCCTTGCCGCGCCATTCGCCCGAGGCGACATAGGCGTCGATCTCCTCGCGCGGCAGCCGCTTGAAGCGCACCCTGGTCTCCACCAGCCGCTGGCGCAGCTTGCCGCCGGGCGTGATCAGGCAGATGCCGGAATAGACTCGGTGCGAGCGGCCGGAAAGCAGGCCGAGGCAGTTGATGGCGTCGTCGATCGTCTCGGCCTTGGGCAGGATGCGCCGCCCGACCGCCACCACCGTGTCGGCGGCGAGGATGAAGGCGGGTGCATAGTCCTCCTCGCTCTTCAGCGAGGCCAGCGCCTTCTCGGCCTTGTCCTTGCAAAGGCGCTTGGCCAGCGAGCGTGGATGCTCGGCGCGCAGCGGCGTCTCGTCGACATCGGCGGGCAGCACCCGGTCCGGCTCGATGCCGGCCTGCTGCAGCAATTCGATGCGGCGCGGCGAACCCGAGGCAAGCACGAGCTTCTGCAGGATGCTCATGTGAGCATGATGCCGAAAAGTTTGAAGCGGTTTTCGGGCGACATCATGCTCCACTCTTTGATTTGGAGCCGGATGATTTCAGGTCGAACAGACCTGAAATCATCCGGCTCTAGCTTCGCGCGGACTGTTACTTGAAACGGTAGGTGATGCGGCCCTTGGTCAGGTCGTAAGGCGTCATCTCGACCAGGACCTTGTCGCCGGTCAGCACGCGGATGCGGTTCTTGCGCATGCGGCCGGCCGTGTGGGCGATGATTTCGTGTTCGTTTTCGAGTTTCACGCGGAACATCGCATTGGGCAGCAGTTCGGTGACCACACCTGGAAACTCGAGGACTTCTTCCTTCGGCATTCTATACCTTTGCTTGGATGGGCGTTCCGGCGCCTAGAGCGTGATGCCGAAAAGTGTGAAGCGGTTTTCGGACGACATCATGCTCTTGATCTGGAGTCGGATGATTTCAGGTCGAACAGACCTGAAATCATCCGACTCCAACCGGAATTTGCGCGGAACCTATATGATAATCATCCGCTTGTGAACAAGCTTAATCCGGGGCGCTTTCAGCCCCCGGTGCCGCAAAACGTCGACTTATGCGGGTTTTCAGCCGCTCGCGCACGTCGCGATAGGCGGCCATGATGTGCTCGCGCGTGCCGCCGGTGTCGGTCGGGTCGGGCATCGGCCAGTATTCGACCTCGACGGCGAGCGATCGGGTGAGCTCGAGGGCCGCATGATGCGCTTCCGGCGCCAGCGTGACGATCAGGTCGAAATAGTCGTCTTCCAGCTCCTCCAGCGTCCTGGGCTGGCGCTCGCCGAGCGACAGGCCCTCTTCGGCAAGCACCGCGTCGACGAACGGATCGCGCTCGCCGGCGCGCACGCCGGCGGAAGCGACGAAGGTGGTGGCGGGAAGCATGCGGCGCGCCAACTGTTCCGCGATCGGCGAGCGCACGGCGTTCATGCCGCACAGGAACAGGATCGAGTGAGACAGGGCGGCCACTAGAGGATGGTCCCAAAAAGTGGGAACCGGTTTTTGGAAAAGATCATGCTCCAACAAAAGAGCATGATCCCGAAAAGTGGGAACCGGTTTTCGGAAAAGATCATGCTCCGACAAAGAGCTGGATCAGGACGGTGTTTCAACGAAACATCATCCTGATCTAGCCTCGCCAGTGCAGCACGCAGACCAGCGTGAACAGCCGGCGCGCCGTGTCGAAGTCGATCTCGATCTTGCCGGCGAGCCGGTCCATCAGCGTCTGCGAGCCCTCATTGTGCAGGCCACGCCGGCCCATGTCGATCGCCTCGATGTGACTCGGCGTCGAGGAGCGGATGGCCTCGTAATAGCTTTCGCAGATCAGGTAGTAATCCTTGACGATGCGCCTCAGCGGCGTCAGCGACAGGATGTGGGTGACCACCTCGGCGCCGTTTTCACGGCTGACGGCGAAGACCAGGCGTGACTCGGCCAGCGAAAGCTTCAGCCTGTACGGACCGGCGCCGTCATCATTGATCGGCCGAAACCTGTTCTCCTCGATGAGGTCGAAGATCGCCACGGCCCGCTCGTGCTCGACGTCAGGCGTCGAACGTCCGATCGATTCGTCGAGCTCGACGTCGATCAGCCTGTCGCGGATTTGGTCGTGGCCGGACATCGCTACATGTTCAACCTGATCGCGGCGGAGCGGGCATGGGCATCGAGGCCTTCCGCCTTGGCAAGCGCGATCGCGGCGGGCGCCAGCGCCTTGAGTTGATCCGGCCCGAGCTTCAGGATCGAGGTGCGCTTGACGAAATCGAGCACGGACAGACCCGACGAGAAACGGGCCGAGCGTGCCGTCGGCAAAACGTGGTTGGAGCCGCCGACATAGTCGCCGATGACCTCCGGCGTATGGCGGCCGATGAACACGGCGCCCGCGTTGCGCAGCCTGGAAAAGAAACCCTCGGCATCGTTGAAAGCGAGCTCGACATGCTCGGCCGCGATCCTGTCGACCAGCGGCAGCGAGGCTTCCAGCGTCGGTACCAGGATCACCGCGCCGAAATCGCGCCAGCTCGCGGCCGCTGTCTCGGCGCGCGGCAGCACCTTGAGCTGGCGTTCGACCGCCTGCTCCACCGCCTTGCCGAATTCGGCGTTGTCCGTGATCAGGATCGACTGCGCCGATATGTCGTGCTCGGCCTGCGCCAGAAGGTCGGCCGCGATCCAGTCCGGATCGTTGTCGGCGTCGGCCACCACCAGCACTTCCGACGGCCCGGCGATCATGTCGATGCCGACGGTGCCGAACACTTGGCGCTTGGCTGCCGCGACATAGGCATTGCCCGGACCGACGATCTTGGCCACCGGCCTGATCGTTTCGGTGCCGTGGGCAAGGGCCGCAACGGCCTGCGCGCCGCCGACGCGGTAGATCTCGGAAACGCCGGCAAGGTCGGCGGCCACCAGCACCAGCGGATTGATGACGCCGCCCGAGGCCGGCACGACGATGACGATGCGCTCGACGCCGGCGACCTTGGCCGGCACCGCGTTCATCAGCACCGAGCTCGGATAGCTCGCCGTGCCGCCCGGCACGTAAAGGCCGACAGCTTCGATAGCCGTCCAGCGCGAGCCGAGCTCGACGCCGGCGGCATCCGTATAGCGGTCGTCCTTGGGCTTCTGCCGCTCGTGATGCGAACGGACACGCTCACGCGCGAATTTGAGCGCCTCGACGGTCGCCGGATCGGCCGCCTCATAGGCCTTGGCGATGTCGTCCTTCGAGACGGCGATGCCGAGCGCGTTGAGATCGGCTTTGTCGAACTTCAGCGTGTAGTCTATCAACGCCTTGTCGCCTTCGGCGCGCACGCGCTCGATGATGCCGCGCACCACGGCCTCGACGTCGGCGGACACCTCGCGCTTGGTGGTGAGGAAGGCCGAAAAGCGTTGCTCGAAATCGGCGTCCTGCTGTCGGAGCGTAATCGCCATTGCGCTTTTAGCCTCTGTGCACGGGTCGCGAGGTGGCTTCCCAGGAGCCGCCGACATCGGCAAGCCGTGCCTCGACGCATTCGACGTCGAGCATGATGGTGCCGCCGCCCGCAAACACCAGTTCGACGATGCCGGCCGGCTTGCTGATGGCGATGAAGCTGATCGCCAGCAGCGACAGCACCTCGGCCGGCTTGTCGCGCGCAATGCCGCTGGTCTTGGCGCCGAGTACGCGATCGAAATGCAGAACGCTCTGGCGCCGTTCATTGTGCTGGCGGAACAGGCCGGATTTCGCTTCCCAGACGAAGCGGTTCATGGTCAGCACGAAGCGCTTGGCCGCCGGCAGATATTCAAGGTCGGAGACCTTCATGACGGCGTCCTGGACATGCGCCGAAACGATGCTCAGATCCTGTTCGTCGAGCGCGATGAGCTTGAGAGCTGCCATGCCGAATGCGCACCTGGAGGTTGATAATTCAGCCCTCTGTTATGCGGTCTTTCCCGCCGGTGCAACTCGCCCGAGGCAGATGCCGGTAGGCGTCAGCCCGAAATCCGCTCGATCACCGCGCCGCAGCCGGAAAGCTTCTCTTCCAGCCGCTCGAAGCCGCGGTCGAGGTGGTAGACGCGATTGACCGTGGTCTCGCCCTCGGCGGCAAGGCCGGCGATCACCAGCGACACCGAGGCGCGCAGGTCGGTCGCCATCACGGGCGCGCCCTTGAGCTTGGCGACACCGTCGACGATCGCCGTCTGGCCGGAAAGCGTGATGTGGGCGCCCAACCGGGCGAGCTCCTGCACATGCATGAAGCGGTTCTCGAAAATCGTCTCGGTGATGCGCGACTTGCCCTTGGCCATCGTCATCAGGCCCATGAACTGCGCCTGCAGGTCGGTCGGGAAGGCGGGGAAGGGGGCGGTCGTGACGTCGACCGGCGCAATGCCGGCGCCGTTGCGCTTGACGCGGATTCCCTCATTGGTCGGCGTGATCTCCGCGCCGGTCTCGACAAGAACATCGAGCGCGGTCTGCAACAGGTCTGGACGGGCGCCGGCGAGCATCACGTCGCCGCCGGTCATGGCGACGGCCATGGCGTAGGTGCCGGTCTCGATGCGGTCGGGGATGACGCGCACGCGGGCGCCCGACAGCGCTTCGACGCCGTGGATGGTGATGGTCGAGGTGCCGGCGCCGTGGATCTTGGCGCCCATGGCGATCAGGCATTCGGCGAGATTGACGATTTCCGGCTCGCAGGCGGCGTTCTCCAGCACCGTCTCGCCCTTGGCGAGCGAGGCCGCCATCACCAGCACATGGGTAGCGCCGACCGACACCTTGGGAAACACGTAGCGATTGCCGATCAGGCGGCCGTTCCTGGTCTTGGCCATGACATAGCCATTGTCGACGTCGAGCTCCGCGCCGAGAACCTGCAGCCCCTCGAGGAACAGGTCGACCGGGCGCGTGCCGATGGCGCAGCCGCCGGGCAGCGACACCTTGGCCTCGCCCATGCGGGCAAGCAACGGTCCGATCACCCAGAAGGAAGCGCGCATCTTCGAAACAAGTTCATAAGGCGCGGTGGTGTCGACGATGTTGCGGGCCGAAAAATTGATCGTGCGCGAATAGCCTTCCTGCTGCTTTTCGCGCCGGCCGTTGACCGAGTAGTCGACGCCGTGATTGCCGAGGATGCGGATCAACTGCTCGACATCGGCCAGATGCGGCACGTTTTCGAGCGTCAGCGTATCGTCGGTGAGCAGCGAGGCGATCATCAGCGGCAATGCCGCATTCTTGGCGCCCGAGATCGGAATGGTGCCGGCCAGCTCGTTGCCGCCGACAATTCTGATGCGATCCATGAGAAAACGTCCCCTCGGCCAGAACAGGCCGGTTTCAATCGGTTGATGCGCCCGGCTTAGACCATTGGCCGGCTTGGTTCAAGAAATAGGATTTTCTTGAAACCGGACCAACTGTGACCGGCCAGTATGGCTGATTTGGTCAGCCCTTGTGCATTTTTCCAGCAGCCGGCAATCCTTCGGACCTTAGATCCGCGTCGCGGGCGCGCTGCTTGTCAGCGTCGCTGGCGCGTCGTGATCGCGTCTGCGCCTTGCGCTTCTGCAGATTGGCGCGCAGCGCCTCGGCCAGCCGGTCCTTGCGCTCGCCGTCGCCCTTTTTCGGTGGATTTGCCTTGTCGTTCATCGTCTGATCCCTGGCCGGTGGTCAGCCGGCGGCGATTCCGCAATGGCTAGCATTTTAATGCGCCCATGTCATGGAAGCGGCCCGAGAGCCGGTTTCACGCCATGGATCAGCCGTGCATGCTGCCCCAAACCGCATAATTGCTGGCGGGAATTATATGCGACGCTTTGGGTTTTTCTTGGCCTTGCGCTTACCGGTTCGATATGGCAGAAGCCGCCATCGCAGGCTGCGGTAGCTCAGTGGTAGAGCACTCCCTTGGTAAGGGAGAGGTCGAGAGTTCAATCCTCTCTCGCAGCACCAGATTTTCCAGAACATCGAAGTGAGCCTGTCGGGCGATTGCGCCGGCTCAGTTGGTGACGTGCGACAACCGCAGGCCGGCTTCGTCCGAGGCCTCGGCCATGCCTTCCTCCGCGAAGCGGAACATGTCCTCGAAATCCAGCTCACGCTCGAAAATGACCCCGCCGACACTGATCGCAAGCACGTCCTTGTCGCCTTTCGGCGCGAAATAGATCTCGCCGACCGTGCCGCGAATGCGCTCGCCCACGTCCTTGGCGTCCTCTTCGCTCGCGCCCGGCAGGAAGACGCCGAACATCGAGGTTCCGATCCGGCCGATCAGATCGTCCTTGCGCACCGCGGCTCGGATGGCCGATGCAATCAGCCGCAAGGCCTCGTCGCCCCATTCGAGACCGAAGCGCAGGTTGATCGACGTCAGATGTTGCGGATGGATGACCAGAAAGGCGCCCGAGCGCGGGCCCACCGGTCTCGCCGCCCTCCTGTCGACCATCGAGGTGAACACCTTGCCGTTCAGGCAGCCGGTCAACTGGTCATAGGTGCCGGACCTGGTGAGTTCCTGCCGGTAGCGGCGCATCTCGATCTGTTGCCAGCCGGTGAGGGCAAACAACGGCAGACCGATGACGATCGGCACGACGATTGCCGTAACGGCCCCGCGGCCGAATGGTGTGAGGCTGTCGCTGAAAAGCAGCAGGTAGTTCAACCCGAGCGAAAGCGCGACGCAGGCGGCAGTGCCAAGCACGGCCAGCAAGATGAGGTGCTTCCACGTTTGAACCGGCGCGGTCGGTGTTTTCGTGGTCAAGTGCCAATCTCCTGTTCGACGCATCGTTTACAGGAGTCCGGTTACGATTTCGGTGTGAGGAAAGCGTACAATTTGATGCAAATCGGCATCTTCTCCATGGGCAAGCGCTGAATCCGGCGCGCCAGCGGCTGCGGCCCGCGGCTGATGACCGGCCCGGTCGTCGGCCCAGGTTTTTAGAATTGCTGAACCGCTCTGACCATTCTGCTTTCACGCAAGTCCGCGAGGAGAACTGGCCACTGACTTCCCGCTGTCGCGTTATTGCGGTGGGCCGAAAATGCCCATCCGGGCGTTTCTCGCCACCACCTCCGCCTTGCCGTAAATGCCGGTCGGCGCGGCCATCGCCCAGCCGTTTGAAACCAGCCAGGCGCCGACATCCTGCTTGCCAAGTGCGCACGGCGCCGCGATGGCGAAACGGTCGGCGTCTGGCGGCAGCAGGCATTTGAGCGCCCGGCCGCGCAGCCAGGCGTTGAAGACGGCCCGCGCCCGCTCACCGCAGGGCCAGGCGGTGTCGTCGAATGTGCAGGTCCTGTGCGGATCTATGTCGACCGTCCCGCTGATGGCGACCGTGCGTCCCATGGCTTCGAAGACCGCCGAGGAGATCGCAACCGGACCGAAAAGCAGGGTCTCGCGCCAATCCCGCGGCATCGGCGTCTTTGGTCGCAGCGCAAGCCCGAGTTCGCCAAGCGGAGGACGCGGTTCGATGCGTTCGATCCGCGATGGGTCGAGCGGCGGCGGCGCAATGAGATCTTCGGCGATCTTGCGCGCCGGCTGGCCTGGCGCGTCATGGATCGGGGCATGGGAGGCCGGCTTCAGGTCACCGGCGCCCTGAGCCGATGCGATCGAAGCGGGCGGCAGCCGGCGCCCGCCCTCGGCGATCAGGGCCATGCCTGCGAGCAGCCCGAGACCGCCGAGCGCGGACGCCAGCAACGGGCGGCCGGGCGGATTCGCCTGGCTCACGCGCGAAACCCCGCGGGGTCGCGGCGGCTGTCGATGATGCCGCCCAAGCCCAACCCGTTAGCTCGTGTCGACACGGCGCCACCCCCGTTGAACCGGATCATACATTAGACACGAGCTACAATCCTTGAAAAGCAAGGCGTTGCGTTAAGTGTCGCGCAACCAATGCGGCCTAGAATCGGTGATCGGATGTCGAGGGGATGACACGATGCGCAAGCCGATACTGCTTTTTGCCTTTCCGGCCCTGATGCTGCTTCTGCTGGCGGCGGAGCGAGCGGCAGCAATGCTTCTCGGCTTCTATCCGGCCAGCCCCGCTGTGTGGCATGCCTGGCTGGAGCTGCGCCCGTTCTCGACCATGTTCTGGCAGCAGATAAATCTCTATCTTGGCGGGTCGATGGCGCTCGATGCTGCCATCATCGTCTTTGCGGCGGGCGCCTGCTGGATGATTTGCCAGGCAAAAAGGTCCGCCGGCTTCTTCCTCGCCAATCATGCCGCGCTGCTCTTTGCGGGCAAGATGATGGCGCTCAGCAGCCATGCCGAGACGGCAAGCACCATTGCCGCCTTCACCGTACCGAACGGCTGGCGCTTTTCGCTTATGCTCGATTTCAGCGTCCAGAATTGCCTGGTGCTGTGCCTCGGTCTCGCGGCCTGCGCCTATTGTCACGTCGCTTTCCTGCGCGAGGCGAGACAGCGCGCCGAAGCACGCTCGGTCCGTATGCTTGCGCTGCAGCGCGATCTGTAACCTGCTCAGTTGATCTTCTTGTAATAGACCTTGCCGTCGGGCTGCTGGATGCGCTGGTAGGACGGGTTAGGCCCCGGAGGCGCGACCTTCCTTTTGAACGAGGGCCGTGCGTCGGCGGCATCGCCTCCGCTTTCGTCGGCCGCGGAAGCATCCGCCACCGTGGTGTTGTCGAATAGGGCCGGCTCCGGCGCGCCAGGCGCCGGCTCGCTGGCGGCGACGGGCTGGCCTTGCTCCAGCTTGGCGATATTGCCGTTGATCTGGCCGAAATTCGCCTGCAACTGACGGTCCAGCGTCTCGAACCGGCTCTGGAAACCGTTGTTGACGGTGTCGATGCGGGCGCCGATCCGCTGCTCGAACTGACCAAGCTGTTCCAGCCGCGCCTCCATCGTCTTGAGGTCGCTGACGCCGCGATAGAGATAAACGGCGGCCGTCACGTTGACGACGGTGACGAGCGCGGCGCCCACCGCGAGGACACCGATCATCTTGGCCCGGCTGGGCTTTCCCGGAGCCGCTTCCCGGTGACTGAGTTCGATTGCCGGAGCGTCCGGCTCGCTGATCATCGTCATTCAACCACCACCTTTGCGCCCACCGCGACGCGCTTGAATAGATCGATCACATCGGTGTTCGTCAGCCGGAAGCATCCGGACGTGCCGTCGAAACCGACGCCCTTGGGATCGTTGGTGCCATGGATGCGATAGAGCGTGTCGCGCCCGTCGCGCGACAGATAAAGCGCCCGGGCGCCGAGCGGATTGTAGGGACCGGCCGGCACCATCGCCGGCAGTTCCGGCTGGCGCGCGCGCATTTCCTTGGGCGGACGCCATTGCGGCCATTCGGTCTTGGACGCAACCTTCACCGTTCCGGTCCAGCCGAAGCCGTCGCGGCCGACGCTGATCTGGTAGCGCAGCGCCTGGCCTTGGCCCGTCACCAGGTAGAGCGCCTTCTCTTGTCTGCGGATGACGATCGTGCCGGGCTGCTCGCCGGTCTCAAAGGCGACCGCCTTGCGCAGGCTGGGGCCCATGGCCGGCAGCGGCGGCGATCCGGCCTGCGCCAAACCGCAAGCCGACACCAGCACCAGGCCGGCCACAAAGGCACCGGCTAGGTGCGCGGCAGTGAAGCGGCTAGCGCTGGGCATTGTCCAGCCGTTCCTTGAACATGCGTTTCAAATCCTTGTTGAAGCGCGCGCGCCCGTCCACCTCGGAAGGCAGGATGGCGCGGTTCAGCGCGTCGGCCAGAAGCGCGTTGTCCAGCGCCAGCGACTTGATGTGCGGCGCCTTGAAGATCTTCTCCAGCTCGCTGCGCGAGAAGTGGTTGCCGAACCATTTGCGCTTGTGCTTGTTGGCGACCAGCGTGATGCTGACCTTGTTGCCGCGCAATTCGCGGATCTTCTTGTAGAGCCGCTTGCCTTGCCGCAGCGAGGCGACGTTGAGCTCGAAGACGATGAATATCTCGTCGCTCGTGCGCAACACCGAATCGTGCCACGGCGTCTCGATATTGGGCAGGTCGATGACGATGTCGTCGAAGCGGTAGGCGACGAGGTCGAGCAGCCTGAAGACGAAGTCGGAACCGTGCGGCTCGAACGGCAGCTGCGGCCGTTCGAAGGAGTAGAGCGTGAGGCCGGACGGCCGCGACAGCTTGATGACGTCCATCAGCTCGACGTCGAGCCGGTCCGGCTGGCCGATGATGCCGGAGAGATCGAACTGGTTGAACTGGTTGAGATAGGCGCCGCAATTGGCGCTCTGGAAGTCGAGGTCGACGAGGCAGGTCGAAGCCGCGCGCTCGGCCGATTTCGAGGCAAGGTGCTCGGCCGCCGAGATCGCCAGCGTGGTGGCGCCGGCGCCGCCGCTGGCGGCGATGAAGGTGATGATGCGGCTCTTGGTGCCCTGGCTGCCGGTGTCGTGGAAGGTGACGGCGTTGAGCAGCTCCTTGGCGTCGAGCGGCTTGTGCAGCCAGTCCGACGCGTTCATGCGCACCAGGACCCGCGTCTGCTCGGAGGTGAGCTCGTCGGAGATCGCGATCAGCGGCACCGAGGCCCAGGCCGCGCGCGCCTCGACGATCGCCGCATTGCCGAGCAGCTCGCCATTGCCGAGATCGAGGATGATGATGCCGGGCCGGCTGTCGACAGGCGGCCCTTTGAGGAACTCCGCCGCGTCCGAGACCTTGACGTCGTAAATCGCCAGCGCATCGAGCCGCGTGGTGACGTCGCGCTTGAAATTAGCATCGGCGGAAAACAGCGCCACCTGCTTGCGTTTTGTGGGGAGGACTCTGGTGTCGATGGCGTTCATGGGAACGTACTCTTGATGTCTTCGCCCGTGACCGTGCTCAGCATCGAGGGCATGGTGATGTTGTTGAACCCGAGCAACCCGGCCAGGAAGAAGAATTGGAATTGATGGCCGACGATGCTGACCGTGATGGTCGGAACGGCGCCGTTGGGCCGGGTCCAGTAACCAAGGCCGGATGCCTGATACTGGATTTGCACCTCGGATTTCTCGAGCATTGGCAGGAATGTCTGCATCCCGGCCCGTCCGCCCCCACCGCTAAAAATGAAGTTGAAGGCGTCTGGATCTGCAGTCGTATCCTTACAAGTGGCATTCGCGCCGCATCGACAGGTTACAGTTCCCGCGCCATCCGCGTTGCAAATGTAATTGTACGTGGTGGAATCAAGCGCGTTCGCGGGAACTGCCTTACCTACATCCAGCGAGTTGCTGGGCGTTCTTGCCTCGAGCAAAAGCCCGCTGGCAACGGGACTGGAAATCTGCGCCAGCCTCGCTCCGGCTTGCACTGCCTTGTCGGCCGCATTCCATTGGTAGAAGGCGTAGCCGAAGTCTACGAAGCCGAGCAGGAGGGTCAGCAGCAGCGGCATGACTATCGCTGCTTCGACCATTGCGGCACCGGACTCCGCCGCCCAGAACTTGCGCCGCGGTATCACCATCCGAAGATGCGCTCCTGATGGAATACGGTCAGATTGAGTTGACCGAAGCCGAGATAGGACCACAGCCCGAGATTTGCGTACGGAAATGTCGTGCTGACCTGCACGACTTCGACGTTGCTGGTGGGACTGAGATAGAGCTCAGTGCCTGTAGCGGGATCCATCGCCGGAATGGACAATGCCTTGGTGATTGTGACCTGTCCGATGGTCCACCCTGGAACTCTTGCACTGCCGCCGGTTATGGCTCCATTCACGGCAAGATTTGTTGCATACCCGGAGCAAGTGTTCCAATCGCTGCTGCATCGCGCCATATAGCGAGCCGCGTCCCTGACGCCGGCGTCGAGAAGCATGCGTGTGTTCAGGATGTTCCCGAATTCGAAGACGCCGGCTGACAATAGCAACACGAAAGGCGTCACAAGGGTCATCTCCACCAGGACAGCCCCGCCGTCGTCGCGCTTGAACCGGTGGAGGATTTGTCTGAGCGCGGTCAGCATGGCTCTACCGGTAAAGCTGCGCTTCGTTCCGAAACGCCTTGTCGACAAGAGTGTTGTTGGCAAATGCGCCGTCGACATCGACGATCTCCAGGCTGATCGGTTTCTCGCCGGCCGACGAGTCCTCGTCGTCTTTGGTGTTATCCTGCTTTGCGATCGGAGTGTTGACGAAAACGCTGGCGTAGCCATCCGGCCTGATTTGGCTGTGGCCATTGATCTTATCTGTATTGGCGATGCAGTCGATGATTGCCATATTGAGCAGACGGCGATCGGGACTGTCGGTCGGTGCTTGGGTGCCCTTATAACATTGCGGCGTGCCGACTTCTTTTGTCGGGTTCTGCGATTGATCTGCGACCAGACCATGATCGATCTCATATCTGTAGACGTCATAGCGTGATGCTGGGGCACCGGTGTTTCCGGTCGGGTTGGTCTTGGCCGGCACGGGCGCCGAATAAGCCGATTTGTGATTGGCGAGCCAATAGGCGCTCCAAAAGCTTTGCGCGGTGATCTTGTCCGACATTCCGGGGGCGTCGACGCCATATCTCGCGCCGTCGGGAAGGGGCAGCGCCGATCCATCGGTGACCGGAGAATATTTATTGCACGCGTTGCTCTTCTGGCCCTTCCGAACATTGACCGAAGGCCGGTATGCGAAATTCTTGTCCTGCTTGTTCAACGAGTTGCTGTAGATGGCGAAGCGCGTATTCAGACCGGTGTTGACCTGGCCCAGAGTGACACCGGTCTTCGTCGTGAGCGCATCGCGACTATAGCAGGTTCCCGCCGTACCCATCGCAATGGCATCGCGCAGTGATGTCAGGTTGTTGTCGAGCAGCCCGAAATTACCGGGACCTGGGTTATTGCCAGCCTTCAGAACGCGAAACTCCCGGCCATATGTGTCCCCGGAAGCGAAAGCCTGCTGGATGGTCTTGCTGGTCCCCGGCGTCGTCGTCTCGAACGGGTTGCACATGAAGAGCGGGACCGTTTCGCAGATCGACTGCTTGAAGCCCGCGACGGCCTGCGGCCGGATGTCCATCGTGCTGCGGCTTGACATGCTTACAGGAAAGAAGGTTTCGAAGTTACCGGCACCTGCGGCGTTGAGCGTCACGACGACAAGGCTGACAGCCGTGGGGTCGGTGCTCGCCCAGTTGATGCTGTTCGCGTCAACACCGTTGGCGCCAAGCGCCGTGCTATCGCTGGTGGGTATCCCGGTCAGATACGTCACGGTGACGTCGGCGCGCGCTATCTGATGGCTGCCAGCCGTTGAAAAGAGCGTTCTGTTGGCGATCAGATTATTGATGGCGTTGTTGGCGCGCGTGATGCTGTCCGCCCTTCCATCGAGTTCCGCCGCGCCGGCCAGCGCAAGCGCGTCGACCCCTTTTTGCAGATCGCTGTGCAGCCCGGTAGCGCGGCTCATGTCGACGGCCAGCAGTGCAAATCCGATAAGCACCGGCAGCATGATGGCAACGAGGATCATCGCTATGCCGCGCTGATCGTTCCAGAATTCACGAATGGTCCTCAACATGATCTTACTCTCTGTTCCATTCGTGCCGGGCGTCCTCGCGCGCCCGACGCGCCGCATCCTTCTTCTCAGTTCGCTCCGGTCGCAACCGATGGGCCGGCATTGGCCGTCGTGCTCGCCGCCGGTCCCGACGCCGACGCCGGATATTTGTATTTCTGAACGACGGCGACGGACCGCGCACCGTCGCCTTCGATCTTCGTGTTGTTCGAAGCCGGGTTGTACGGGTCGACCGTCTGCAGCAACTGATTTGCTTTCTGCGAGTCGCCGGCAGCCAGCGTCATCGTGTCGTAATTGTGCAGATAGTCGGCCGCGCAGCCCGCGAGCAGGCTGGTGCCGAGAAGGACGAGCAGGAGCTTACTTTTTGACATAGAGCAGCTTGTCCTTCGATTTCACATCCAGCATGTGGCCGTAAGGCCCGATGACGCCGTCGCCATGCTCGTACATGCGGATCATGTCCTTGTTGACTTCGAGCTGGCCGAGCAGCATCAGCTCCGGATCGTTGGCAGGCTTCGTCTTATCGAACGGCGTCGCCAGTTGCTCGCCGGGCCGCACCGGCCGCACGAGATGCGGCGTGACGATGACGACCAGTTCGGTCTCTTCCTTCTGCGTGCTCGAATTCTTGAAAAGTGCGCCGACGATTGGCACCTGGCCGAGCCAGGGCACCTGATCTTGCTGTATGGTGTTCTTGCTGGAAAGCAGGCCGCCGACCGCAAAGCTCTGGCCGTCGCGCAGGTTGACCGCCGTCGACAGTTTGCGATTGGTGAAGATCGGGTCGCCGGCAGCGGTGAAGCCCGTCAGGTCGCTGACTTCCGGCGCCAGCTTGATGTGGATCTTGCCGTCGTCCAGCACCACCGGCGTGAAGTTCAGATTGACGCCGAATTGCTTGAAGACGATCTCGACTTCGCCTTGCGCGTTGACGCTGCGCACCGGCACTTCGCCGCCGGCATTGAAACTGGCCGTTTCGCCGGAAACCGTGGTGAGGTTCGGTTCAGCGAGCGTGCGAACGACGCCCTTTGCCTCGAGCGCCTCGATGATCAGGTCGACCTTGATGTTGTTGTCGATGATGCGGGTGATGAGCGCCGCGAACGGGTTGGTATTGGACAGAAGCCCCGAAACCAGATCACCCGCGCCCAGTTCGGCTCCGTCCTTATCTACCGTGCCGATGCCTGTCCCGACCCGGGTAGTGCCCCTGCTATTCGTACTTTTGAATGAGACACCAAGATCGCGACCGGCATTGCGCTTGGCCTCGAGGATGCGCACAGAAAGATTGACCTGTTCGCTGTCGTCGATCGTCACGGCGTTGATGATGGAGTCAGGCCCGTATTGCTGCGTGACTTCCACGATGGATGCCAGCGTCGCAGCGTCCTTGACATGGCCGCTCAGGCGAACCTTGCCGTTGATGGAACCGATCTCGATCCGCGCCTTGGGCGCCACCTGACGAATGGCTACCGCCATGTCGCTGACGTCCTGGCCGACCTCGATCTGGATGGCGCCGAGCGAGCGCTTGTCCTCGGAAAACAGATTGACGGTGGTGGTGCCGACGCTCTTGCCGATGATGTAGAGCGTCTTGTCGGTCATCGGCTGTGCGTCGGCGATCTTTTCGTCGCCGACGACGATGTCGCCCAAGGTAGCGTTCACCTGAATCGTGGCGGATTGGGAAACGGGCACGAACACGCGATGCAGCGACGGGCTCGACACGTCGATGAAGCGGTCAGCCGCTGTAGCCGGATGGCCGAAGATCGCCGATACGCCCAACACGGATAGCGCGGCCGCCGCTATCCTGATCCAAAGCCCCTTCATTCCCCGTCTCCCCGCTGCTGCCCACGGCAGCCTTCGCCGCACCGACCCTCGTCAGTCTTGTCGCGGCACTTCGTATGATTCCAGCTTGATACCACGGAACACCCCGATCGTCGCCAGCTTGGGCGGCTCCGGCTGGACGTATTTGACCACTTCCTTCACCGGTTGCGGCGTGGCGACTGCCGGAGCGGGCTTTGTCTTGCTTATCTGGTCGAGTTGACTGCCGACCCGTTCAACCGCCTTGGCCAGCCCATCGATCCTCTCGTCGGCTTGCTTGCGCGCGGCTTCCTCGGCAGCCTGCCTGTCGAGCTCGGCCTGGCGCTTGGCGACATCGTCCGGCGTCTCGCCGGTCAGATCCGCGAGCGTGACCCTCTCATTCGCCTCACCCTTGCTGCCGGCAGCCTGGCGAAGCGCCAGCGACAACTGGCCGGCGTCCGCCGCGAGCGTCAGCTTCTGGGCGTCCTTGGTGCTGACTTCGACCGTGACTGCTTTCACGACTTGCGGGTTGTCCTTGGCCTCGTCGGCGACCTGGTCGACAGCGAGCACTTTCACGCCCTGCAGCAGCACATCGACGAAACTCCTGTCGGCGCCGTCGTCGCCACGAACTTTCTGGGTCAGAAGCACGTCGACCCTGTCGCCCGGGAAAACAAAGCCCGCGACGCCGAGCACGTCGTTGACGCGGATTGAAACTGCTTTCATGCCTTCGGCAAGCACCGCCGACAGCGTAGCGCGCTGGCCCGGGCCGGTGATCTTGGCGGCCAAAACAGGTTCATTGGTGCTGATGGATTGCAGCGCCTGTCGCGCGCCATTGCCGGCCATCGCTTCCTTGACGGTCTTGAAGGCCCCTGCCGGCACCGCTCCGGCCGGCCATGCAATTTCGCGCAATTTGTCTGCGCTCAGCGCGTCGCCGAATTTCAAGGGCACTGCCGCGACCACGACGGTACTCGCCTGAACGCCATTGGCCAAGGCGTTGCGCTGCCCCGCCAGCCAGATGTTGACAAGCACGACTGCCAGCACGCCGAATATACCGGCGAGCACGATCATAATGAGTGTATTGGCGCGCATTTCCCAAACCCCTTGGACCCCGCCTCGGCGTTTGCAATTCGGGCTCAGCCCGAGATTGCAATGTCAGTTCGGCTAGGCCCAGGGCATCCCTGGGCCTAGCCCTGTCTAGCTTAGCAGCTCATATTCGCGCCGTTGATGGTGTCGGTCGCGAGATTGCTGCATAGCGTGCTCCAGGCGGCGGTGACATACACGCCAACCGCGATGATGAACGTGATCACCGCTGCCGTGATGATGCCGATCAGAATAGAATATTCGACCATAGCAGCGCCGTTATCGTCGTCGCGGAACTGCCGGGCCATCGTCATGAGCTTCTTCATGCCAATTTCTCCCTTTGGAGGTTTGAACCCGACGAGACAGAGCTAAGGATGAACCCCATACCCAAGCATCCCCCGTCACGTTCAATCCTAGGTCGTGCGAAAAAGCAGTGTCAAACGGATTAACGGAAGCTTAACCTTTCAATACTCGATTCGCGATCGCTTCAATTATGACAAAGGCTTGATTCGCCTCGCTTTTCAATCCATCTTAACCATTCATTCACAATTGCGCCGCGCTCGAGCCTCATTGCGGTCGAATTAGAAGTGCGGCATAATT
Organism: Mesorhizobium sp. B4-1-1; assembly: GCF_006439375.1. NCBI lineage: Bacteria > Pseudomonadati > Pseudomonadota > Alphaproteobacteria > Hyphomicrobiales > Phyllobacteriaceae > Mesorhizobium > Mesorhizobium sp. B4-1-1. Next base: position 13,098 of record NZ_VFTH01000020.1, on the reverse strand, counting down.
CATTATATCTAAGGGGTTAGCGACTTTGGTTTCTGCCCTGTGGCAAAGGTCTTAGGACCTTAGTCTGGGCACGAAAGGCAAGTCGGAAATAGTCAAGTGGGCTCACGGCCGTTTTCTTAACTATGTCTCAAGTAATGCGCGCACTTTGCCTCGCGGCCGCTTGTGCCCCTCGTGGTTAACGCTTAGTTTCGAGCCTGGGGAAATAAAAAGGGGCGGGGGCATGTTGGGTCGCTTCATAAAAGGGCAGGGTGAGCAACGGGCGCAGCAGGTAGCGCCCGTGGTCGCTGCCGCGAACGGAACAGTCGTGAGCGCGGCGGCGGATGTCGAGCCGCAAGGTCTCGACTTCCTGACCTTGAAGGTCGAGCTGCATCGCCATCTCATCGATCGTTTCAACCTGACGGCGCTGGAAAGCGCGTCCAAGGATGAAATCCTGAACGAGATCCGGCCGATCGTGCGCGAATTCGTGCGGGGCCGAAACGTGCCTTTGAATGCCCGCGAGCTCGATCAGCTGACCAGCGACACGGCCGACGAAATGCTGGGCCTCGGTCCGATCGAACCACTGCTCAAGGATGACTCGATTACCGACATTATGATCAACACCCATGAGCGGGTGTTCATCGAACGTCGCGGCATGATCGAGCAAACCTCGATCCGCTTTCGCGACGAAGCGCATCTGCTGCGGATCATCAACAAGATCGTGTCGAATATCGGCCGTCGCGTCGATGAATCCTCACCGATGGCGGATGCGCGCCTCGACGACGGATCGCGCGTCAACATCGCCGTGCGGCCCGTTTCGATCGACGGCCCGCTGGTCTCGATCCGCAAATTCTCGAAGAATCCTTATTCATTGGAACGCTTGATGGCGTTCAATTCGATCCGCCAGCCGATGATCGATATGCTGCGGATCGCTGTGCAGGCGCGCAAGTCGATCCTGGTTTCGGGCGGCACGGGCAGCGGCAAGACCACCCTGCTCAACGCCCTGTCGAGCTACATCCCGTCGAGGGAGCGCCTGGTCACCATCGAGGACGCGGCGGAACTGCAGCTGCAGCAGCCGCATGTCGGCCGGCTGGAAACGCGCCCGCCCAATGTCGAGGGCAAAGGCGAGATCCGCCAGCGCGAGTTGGTGAAGAATGCGTTGCGCATGCGTCCCGACCGCATCATCGTCGGCGAGGTGCGCGGCGAGGAAGCCTTCGACATGCTGCAGGCCATGAACACCGGCCATGAAGGCTCGATGACCACCATCCACGCCAACACGCCGCGTGATGCCATCTCGCGCCTGGAGCAGATGGTCGGCATGGCCGGGTTGCCGATGACGCATGAATCGATCCGCGCGCAGATCGCTTCGGCCATCGACATCATCGTGCAGACGCAGCGCCTCTCCGATGGCGGACGGCGCGTCGTCTCCGTCTCAGAGATCACCGGCATGGAAGGCAATGTCGTGCAGCTGCAGGAAATCTATCATTATGTCAGGCGCGACGTCGCCGCCGATGGCACCATCATCGGCGATTTTCGCGCCACCGGCGTTCGCCCGCGCTTTGCCACTGAGGCCGCGACGCTCGGCCTGCATTTCGCCAAGGATGCCTTCAATCCGCAGGTGGCACTGTAATGCTGACGGGGCAGGCACTACTCTATTTCATCTATGTGGTCGCGGCCGCCTCCGTTATCCTTGCCGGCGAGGCATTCTACCTCTCTCTCACGCGCCGGCGCTCGCAGCGGTTCGCCGTCAATCACCGGCTTCGCCGCCTCGCCGACGAGGCGCCTGCGGAGCAGACCCTGCAAAGCCTGCTGCGCGAACGCGGCCTGACTGGTTCAGGAGACTTCGCGTTCGGCTTTATCTGGTTGAACCGGCTCTACACCCGGTCTGGCATAACCGGAAACCCGATGACTTTCGCGCTGTCGTTCGCTCTCGCCGGTCTAGGGCTGGCGCTGCTTCTCTGGTTGCTGATTGGTATCTCAACGCCGGCGGCTTTCCTCATTTTCCTGGGGGTGGGCTTGGCATTGCCGCTACTTGTCCTGCGCCGGGCCTGCAAAAAACGGATATCGAAGTTCGCCGGGCAATTGCCCGACGCGCTCGACATGATCGTCCGTTCGCTCCGCGCCGGCCACCCGGCTTCGGTCGCAATCGGTCTCGTCGGACGCGAAATGCCCGATCCGCTCGGCACGGAATTCGGCATCGTCGCCGACGAGATCACCTTCGGGCTAAGCATGGAGCAGGCGGTGCGGAAATTGTCGGAACGGGTCGGCTTCGAGGGGTTGCACCTGCTGTCGGTTTCGCTCTCGATCCAGACCAAGACAGGCGGTAACCTCACCGAGATCCTCGCGAACCTGTCATCCGTGCTGCGCGAAAGGCGGAAACTCGGATTGAAGATCAGGGCTCTCTCGTCCGAGGGTCGTGTATCGGCATGGATCATCTCGCTGTTTCCTCCCTTTATGTTTCTGATCCTGATGCTCGTGGCGCCGTCCTATTATGGCAAGATCTGGGGTAACCCGTTGATCCTGCCGGTGTTCCTGTCATTCGGGCTCTGGGCACTGCTCGGCGTTTACATCATGTATCGCATGGTCACTTTCGATTTCTAGGAACGGCCATGAACCTGCTTTCGAACACGAACGACCTGACCTTTCTGGTGTCGCTCGCCGTCTTCGTGGCAGCGGTGACCTTGTTCCTGTTCGCCGCGCTGGTTTTCCTGCCCGCGATGCAGACGCGCAGGCTGGTGACTGACAGTCTCGTCGGCGATGGGTCCGTGGATCGCCGCTCGATCTTGGGACAGGACCATCTCGTCCGGGCCGCGGCGCAAAAGCCCGTCGAAGCCTACTTCAGATCCATGGAGAAGGAGCGTAACGAGCCTGACGCTCTCGAGGCCAAGCTCTTTCGTGCCGGTTTTTATGGCGCGAGCGCCCCGCTCATCTACACGCTTTGCCGGCTGGGAGCCGTCGCCATTGGCTTTCTGCTTATGTATGCTCTCCTGTCGAAGGTTTTGCCACCGCGACTTCCAGGCTTCTTCGCTTTCGCCGGTGCAGGCCTGATCGGCCTAGGCTGCATCGTCATACCGAGCATCATGCTCGATCGCTTCGAGAATGCTCAAAAGCAGGTTTACCGTCGCTCGTTTCCAGACTTCATGGACATGATGATAACCTGCGCCGACGCCGGCATGAGCTTGGAGGCGGCGGTCGAGCGGGTTAGCCAGGAACTGGCGGGCACGCACAAATGGCTGGGCATCCAGCTTTCGATCATGAACCTGCAATTGCGGGCGGGTAAGCCGTTGCGCGAGGCATTGCGTGAGCTCGCCGATCGCATCGGACTGGACGAAGCGAAGGCGTTGGCGGTTCTGTTCCGGCAATCGGAAGAGTTGGGCACCAGTCTCACCGACGCGCTGCGCGTTTACAGCGCCGAGATGCGCGATCAGCGGATCCTGCAAGCGGAAGAACGTGCCAACTCCTTGCCCGTCAAGATGACGATCCCGCTTGGCCTCTGCATTTTCCCGGTGGTGCTGATGATCATTATGCTGCCGGTGATCATTCGCATGAAGGGCATTTTCTTCTGATCCGTCATATGATTATCTTCTAAAATTGAGTCGGAGGACTCCTTGGGGCACAAAATGATAAAGCCGATGCGCCTCGCCGCCGCAGCCAGCATGCTGCTGGTCCTGCTTGCCGGTTGCCAGTCGACTGACAGTAACAGCACCGGCGTCGTGCGCACCAACGAGCCCGCGAAAGGCGACTACACCGCCTTTGGCGACACCTTCGATGGACTGAAAACGATCAGCGACGTCGATTACTACGCCTCGGACCAGGCGATCACCGAGGCCAAGACCCAGTTCCGCTCAGAAAACTACGGCAATGCCGGCGCTTTGTTCTACAAGGCTACGCGACTGGCGCCCAATGATGGCGTCGCCTGGCTTGGTCTCGCCGCATCCTGCGACCGTATAAGACGCTTCGATCTGGCGGACATGGCCTATGGCCGGGCCTATCGGCTGCTTGGCGCGACGCCGGAATATTACAACAATCTCGGTTACTCATACCTGCTGCGCGGCAAGCTGCAGGAGGCGCGCAGCAATTTCCTCAAGGCCTACGAGCTGGCGCCGAACGATCCGACCGTGGCCAACAATTTGAAGCTGCTGTCATCCAGCGTCCGGAACATAGAGCGGTCATGAGTCTTTTGCTGACCGCTTCCCTTGTCTTCAAGGGACTAGCAATTCTTTTGCTCGGTCGCACCGCCTGGATCGATTTTTCCACGCAGCGGATCACAAATCGCGATGTGCTGCTTTTGCTTTGCCTTGGTCTCGGAGCTTTGCAATTCCAGTCCTTGCAAGCTCACTCATGGTTGGAAATGGGCATCAGTACGTTTGGCGGTTTAGCTCTGTTCCTTGCGCTTTTTCCGTTCTGGCTTCTGCATAAGATTGGCGCAGGCGACGTCAAGCTGATGAGCGTTGCGCCGCTGCTGATTGGCGGAAGCAACCTCTTCGTGTTTGCTGTGTTGCTGCTGGTTTTCGCGATCGGCACGACCGCTTTGGTCAAGAATCCCTTCCTGATGCCGGTCGGCATGTTCCGCCACTATGTGCAGCATATGGACCGCAAGGGTGTCGTGCCGTTTGGCGTGCCGATATCCGCAGCTGCCATCTGCACGTTAGCCCTACAAATGTACCACGCTATTGTGGTGGCAAGCAGTTCCGGAATTTTGGAGCAGCTCAATTAACGCTGCTTAAGTCCGCTGCATGAGGCAAACGGTGAATCGGGATGAAACAGTCAGTGTCCCATCGCTACGTGGCAGTCATTGTTTTCGTGACGGCGATCTTTGTGGCAGCCGATCTCGTCATGCTCCCACGATCAGATGTGACATTCAGCCCGTCCAACTGGCTCTATCTGTTGAAAGCCGTGCCTCTGGTGGCGTTCTTCTTTGCGGCCGCGCGGATCGTGGAAATGCGGCGGTCCAAGTTCCCACGCGCCATGCAAACCTTTTTGGTGCGCACTGTCGGCTCCATGGAAACCACAGGTACCTTTCTTATGCTCTTCATACCGCTTTCGGTGGCGAGTTTCCTGTTTATGTATCTCGCGGCGAACACAACGCGTCCGCTGATGGACGCCTACCTGGCTTCGTTCGATGCCGCGGTCGGCTTCAATTGGATCCGAGCTGTCGAGCTTGCCAACATGGTGCCATCGGTGGCGGCCGTAATGGTCTTCTGCTACGCCGCCCTTGCCTACCAGGTTCCAATAGCCTTCCTGGTGCATTCGATCGGGGGTGGGCGTGAGCGGATGCTGGAATTGGTGGCCCTGATTGCGGTTTCGGGCCTTATGACAGGCGCTCTGATGCTGGCCGTCCCCGCCGCGGGCGCATATTCCTTCCATGCGCCCGATCACGGTATTTTCAGCCATTTTACCGGCGTCGGAGGTCTCGCTCATCTTTCGACCCTCGCGCAACTGCGTGGTTCGACGCCATTCACATTTGCGATTGGCAACACGATAGGGCTTACCAGCTTTCCTTCCTTTCACACCGCGCTCGGCATCCTCATCACCTACAATTTGCGGCGCTCGATCCTGTTTTTGCCGGTGGCCGCTATCAATGCGATTATGATCCTCGCCACGGTCCCGGAAGGCGGCCACCATTTTGCGGATGTGCTGGCCGGAGCGGTGATCGCTTTGGTTTCCATTGCCGCCATGCGCGCCGTAAGCGCCGGGCCGGTGGCCGAAGTCAGACAGCCTGCTGTGTCGAGTTAGCATCAGATATGCGATTTGACGGTGCAGAGTGATGCGGATGGTCGGCCTTGCATTTGCTCGTTCGGCGGCCTGGCAGGCTAATCGGCCGTTCTTCCTGACGATGGCGACCTATGTATTGGCGGTGGCTTTTGCCGCGAGCTATTGGCAAATTCCAGTCAATCCTCGAATTTATAGCAAACCATTCTTGCTATTCGGGTTCGGAGTTGCGCTTATCTACTTTTCCATCATCGGCGTGCGCGTCATGCTTCAACGGCCGGAGCAGTTGTTTCCTGCTCTGCTCCATCGCCTGTCGGAGACCGATTTGCGCGATCGGCTCGTCATAGGCGTGCCGGTTGCTGCTACACTGCCGGTATTCTTTTCTCTGTTCAGTAGCTTAAAGGCCGGCATCAGTAGAATAGTGCCCTTCTATGCCGACTCGACGATCATCGTCGTAGACAGGATGATCCATGGAGGCCAAGACGCATGGAGGATATTGCACCCCTTGCTTGGCGCCGGGCCGCTGACCTTTACCTTAAATTTTTGCTACAATCTTTGGTTTGTGGTGATGTTCGTCGTGCTGTTTTGCGTCACCTTCTCGACAGGCGATAAGCGCCTTCGTTCTCAGTATCTGGTAGCGTTTGTTCTGACTTGGGTGCTTCTGGGAAATGTCGCGGCGACCATGTTTGCTTCCGTCGGCCCTGCCTTCATTATGCCCTTCTACAGCGATGATACCTTCTCACCACTGATGGATTACCTTCAGACAATCAACGGTGTCTATCCGGTGTGGGCTCTCAACGCACAAGGAATGCTTCTCGCCAACGCCGCACTTGATGGCCCGCGCCTAGGTGGCGGCATTTCTGCTTTTCCTTCGTTGCATGTCGCAGTGGTTACGCTGAACGCTATTTACCTCTGGCGCTTCGGCAGCGTGGTCCGCTGGGCCAGCATCGGGTTCCTGATCGCAATTCAACTAGGTGCCGTCCATCTCGCCTGGCACTATGCAGTTGATGGCTACGCTTCCATGCTGGGAACCCCGATGATTTGGATACTCGCTGGACGGCTTGCAAACACCCAGCCCATAGTCAAAGCAGCAAGCAAGGTCGGCTAGTCGATACGGCGTGGCCCGCTATTTGCGGGGCACAGCGCGGACGGATCGCATTTTGCCGACCAGGCCGGTCCCTCAACCATCTCCCGTTGAAACGAACCTAGGCGCCAGGCGGCTATGTTTACGCTTTCAGGAAAATTCGGTAGTAATTTCCACCACTCGGGGGAGTGGTCTTGATGAGCGCATACAGTCGATACTTGGTGGTGATAGTCGCCACCATCGGCCTGTTCGCACTTTCGGACGCCATCCTGTTGCAACGATCCGCTATTTACCTCGCGCCCGGAATTGCGGCAGGCGCGGCGCGTGGCATCGCTTTGGGCGCGATGTTTTTCGGCCTGTCCAAGCTGCTCTATCTGGGTATGCGCCGCACGACTGGTGCGCTTGGAGATGCAGTGACGAGAGTATCGGAGGGGCTGGAGAGCGTCGGCATCTTCCTGATGCTGTTCTTCGTCTTTCAGCCTGCCAATGGCCTGTACATGTTTCTCGCCGCCGCTACGCAGCGTCCGCTGATGGATGGAGCCATGGCCGCAATGGACCGGTCGATTGGCTTTAACTGGCCGGCCGTGGTCGAGGCGGCGAATTCGCCGCCGTTGTTGGCCTCGGTTCTTGTGGCCAGCTATGCCTCTGTCCTCTACCAGGTGCCGCTGGTGCTGATATTCCATGCCTCGATGAGGGGCCGGGCTCGATTCTTCGAATTCGCCGCCATCCTGGTCGTGGCCCTGTTCATGACTACTACAATGTCAATGCTGGTCCCGACTGCCGGAGCCTATTCTTATTACCAGCCGCAGGCGTCGTCTTATAGCCATTTCACGGCAATTGGTGGGTTTGCCCACTTGGAAACCCTTCACCAGCTTCGCACGCTGGCCCCCTTCGAATTCACCATGCGCAAGGTGATCGGGCTGGTTTCCTTCCCGTCATTTCACACGTCCCTCGGCATTCTGATCGTCTTTGCCCTTCGACGCACATTTCTTTTCTGGCCGGCGGTGCTGGTCAATGTTGCGATGATTGCTGCCACCGTTCCAGAAGGTGGCCACCATTTCATGGACGTCATTGGCGGGGCCATCATAGCCGTCATCTCGATCAGCTTTATCCGTTGGGTCGGCGGCGAAATGGGCACCTTGAGAGAACTCAAGTCGGCGCGATCTTAGACCACTGGAAGTCGCAGGGCTCTGCTGTTCAACTAAGTCAGACGCCATCTGCGTTGGGGCACCGGCTTCTTCTGTGGCGGTTCGCTCGACATGCCCGGCTTTGGCGAGACAAATACCAAGCGTTCGATGACGGCCACCGCACCTGCCACTACCGCGGCTATCGCAACTAAGGCGAAAAGCTTTCTAAGAATATTCAACGACACCCCCAGAGCCCAAGTCAGTCAAAACCCCGACGTCTGCTTCTCCACCAGCTTCAGCTGGCCCTTTTCCACCTTGAAGAACGGCATCGACCTTTGGCTCGAGCCGTCGGCGCGGAAGCGGAACAGGCCGGTCGAGCCGCGGAAGCCGGTCGCGTTCTCCAGCACCTGCTTGCTGAAGCCGTCGGGGCCGGCCGAGCTCGCTATGCCCGCGCTCAGCGCCACCATGTCGTAGGCATAGGCCACGTTGACGTCCGGCTGGTAGTTGTAGGTCGCCTTGAAGCGGTCGGCGATCGGCCCGGTCTCGCCCTCGTCGAGCGTCGCGATATAGGCGCCCTCGTAGAGCGGATCCATCGGCCGCTCGAGCCAGCGGTCGGTGCCGATCAGCGTCACCGCCTTGCCGGGAATGCCTTTTGCCTTCAGCGCGGCGAGTACGGCGATAGGGCTGCCGTCGCCGCAGGCGACGACCACGGCGTCGGGCGCCTCGACCAGCGAACCCATGTCTGACACCACCTTGGCGCCGCCATCCGTCGCCGAATAGGGCAGCGTCACGGCAAGCGTGGCGCCATAGATGCTGAGCGCGTTGGCGACACGGGATTCGATGGGGCTCGAATCCGCGCCCGAAGGCACCAGCAGCACGAATTTCCTGGCGCCCTTGCTCGCGATCGCCGCCGCGCCCGCCGCAGCGCTGTCGGCTTCGCTGAGCCTTACCGAATAGACGCCGGGGCCGCCGGCGAAATTGTCGGCCAGCGCCAGCACTGGCGGCCGCTTCGAGCCGGAGAGCTTGGCAAGGTGCTGCGCCGCCGCGAGCTCGGACGGCCCGATGACGACCTTTGCGGTGCCCGACGTGATCGCCTTCACCGCGAGGTCCTTGGCGTAGCCGCTGTCGCCGCGGGTATCCTCGATCGTCAGCGTCAAAAGCTTGTCGCCGAGATCGGCCATCGCCAGCCGCGCGCCGTCATACATCTTCCGGCCGTTCTCGCCCGTGCTGCCGGGGGCCGAAAGCGGCAGCAGCATGGCCACCTTGGTCGGTCCCACGCCGAGCGTCAGCTGGGCTTTGGCGGCGGCGGCCGAGGTCGGACCGCCCGAGGTCGCGTTGGCCAAGGTTTGACCGCTTGCCTGCTGGGCGGGCGCCGCCGGAGTGCCAGCCTGGCCCGCGGGTGCCGCGATCGCCGATGGATCGAGCACATCCGACGCGCCGCTCTTGGACTGGCATCCGCATAGCGCCGCGACGAGCCCGAGAGCGATCGCCCCCAATGCATGTCGCCCAAAAGTGGTCCCGGTTTTGGGGAGACGACATGCATCTGACAAAGACCTGAAGCGCGCCGCAACGATCCGCTTCGGCGCGGCGCGCTTCAGGTCCGGATCGTGCCGCTCAACTTTCATGATGCTTCCACCCATGTGCCGCCAGGTATTTACGCCGGTCTGTCTTCAACCGACCTTACCGTCTTGCTTGCTTGGCCGTCCCGTGATTCCTGCGTCATGGTTTAGCCATCGAAGAGCCGCGCTCTCAGCGCCTGGATCGCGCTTGCTTGCGCCGGGCTGCGATACTCGGCGCATTTCATGTAGCGCGGCCCGGGCACGAACGATCGGCGCACGCAGACGCGTTTCTCCTGGCCGGTGACCGCGCCGTCCATGGAAGCGCCGGAGAAGCCGGTCGTCGAGACGTCGGAGGATCCGATCGTCGCCACCGGCAGCGGCCCGGCCACATCGAGGCCTTCCCGCGCCAGGATCGCGCGTGCGCGCTGGCAGTAGTTGACCGAGCGGACCGAGAAGCGGGTCTCCCCGTGCCCGGCCCGGTATTTCATCACAGTGGTGCAAAGATCGCCCGCGGCGAGCCTGTTTGCCTGCGCCAGATATTTGACGCCGAGCGCGATGTTGGTGGCGGGCTCGCCAAGCTCGTCGAGCGAACCGCGAAAGCCGAGCATCCGCGCCGTTGCCGGCATGACCTGCATAAGGCCGACTTCGCCGTCGGCGCCGCGCACGCCGGGATCGAACCCGCTTTCGATCTCCATCACCGCATGCGCCAGCACCGGCTTGAGGCCGTAGAGTGACGCCTGGCACGTGGCGAATGCCACGAATGTCTCGCGGGTCCGCTCCGGCGCCGCGTCGCAGTGCGCTGGCTGCGCCCCCGGCGGCTGCGGCCGTTCCAGCCAGTTGGCGTGGACAGATGTTTGACCGAGACCAAGCAAGGCGACCGCCAGAGCAACTCCAGGAAAAGTGCGTAGCGGTTTTCCGTTCGGAATTGCGTCAAAACAAGCAGATAGATCGCTTCGCCGTTTCCGTGAAACGGCGACGCGGCCCAGCGCGATCGCCTTCGGCAATTTTCCGTCGGCCACCATCGCAGCCAGCCGGCGTCCGTTTGCCCGTCAGCTCAGTGCATGTACTCGACCATGCGGTCGTGGAAGCACTCGCATTTGTTGAGCGTGTCTTCGTCCTTGTAGTTCGTCTTGAGGTAGCCATAGGCCATGCCGCAGGCGACCTTGGCTTCCGACGCCCAGACGAAGGCGGGACGCGACGAGTTGATCCATTCCGGGCTGTTGGCGACGGCGACCGATTCGTCCATCAGCTTCACCACATGGTCCTTGAGCTCGACCATGTTGTCGGTCAGCACCAGGTCCGAGGTGCCGACGGTGCGGCAATAATTCACCGCCGGCTCGCCGATGATGTCAGCGGCGAAGCCCGTCGACCCGGCCACGAGCAGCGCCGTGGCCGAAGCCAGCAACCTTGCGGAATGTCTCATGTAAGCCTCTCTTCGAATTGCGAATTCATGGTTCGCTAATGCATAGCATGGAAGCGTGGTGACGCATAAGCGCTAAATCGTGGCGGTGTGCTGTTGATGGTTCGCGTCGTCATAGAGAATGTTGATCGTGCCGGTCGTGGCCGGTCCATTCTGCAGTACGGCGACATCCACGAAATTGGCGGCATTGCCCGTACCGTCCGTGTCAACGCTCAGCGTCTTGGTGCCGGTGTCGTAATGCACATAGTCCGCGATGTTGCCGGCGGCGGCTTTGTCGAACAACGCGGTCAGGTCGATCTGATCTCCCTCCGCTTTGTTGTAGTCGGTGATGAGATCCTTGATGTTCAAATCGAGGTGATCGAGCTTGAACGTATCGGCGCCGGTACCACCCGTAAGCGTGTCTGCCCCCGCGCCGCCGATGAGAAGGTCGTTGCCCGCCCCGCCGATGAGCGTGTCGTTGCCGGCGCCGCCGATCAGCGTGTCATTGCCGGCATTGCCGTTGATCGTGTCGTTGCCGACGCCGCCGTACAGCGCATTGGCGGAGCCGTCGCCATTTAGAATGTCATCGTAGTTGGACCCGATGATGTTGGGCAGGGCCAATGTCGACGTGTAGGTGTGGGAAGCGCCCACGAGATCGGTCGAATGATCCTGAGTTCCGGTCCCGGTCAGTGTGATGCCGATCGAACTTGCAGCCGTATCACCGTCTCCGTCTACAATCTGGACCGGCAGGCCGAAACTGACAGGATCGCTCGATTGAACGGCCGTACCAAAGTCACCGATCTTGAACGTGTCGCCAGACAGATAGTGGTACTCGATGCTGTTGAAGCCATTCGCGGTCGTGACCGCAATCGTGGTTCCGACAGCGTGAGCGCCACTTGTTCCATAAACGCCGTCGACCGCAACTGTTCCATCGGCATTGAACGTGACGGTGTATAGATGCCCGCCGACTGTGTGACTGCCGCTCGATGTGAATGTGAAGGTTTCGGTGCCAAAGCCGACGATGACTTGAGTGATCGCGTCCAGCGACCTGTCGGCGGGAGTGGTTTCCCCAACGAGGTTGTTGTTCGTGTCGTGGTCGTCGTAGGCCAACAACTGGATTTTCGATCCGTTCGTCGCCGTGAACACGGCCGACGAGCCATTGGTGTTGTAGTGTTGGTCGAACAGGTAGCCCGAGCCTGACCCGTTCCTCAAATCCGTAACAAAGTCGACACGGAACGTTTCCCCCGACCCGACAGAGGCACCATCGGCGACACCGCCTGCGACCGAACTGGTGTTGACCGAACCACCGATTGCTGTCAGCAGAAGGTCGGAACTGTTGTTGTTGATCGGATTGGAGACGGAATCTCCTGCCGGAACGAAACCTGTCCAATCGTTGTTGCCGCCGACGAATGAATAGCCATTTCCGCTGAAATCGACGTTAGTAAAGCTGTCGACCGTGCCATTCATGTCAACGGAATATTGCACATTCTGGGGGTCGAGCGTGACCGTGAACACACTTGCGCCGTTGGCCGTTCCCGTCAGGATATGGCCGTCCCCCGACACCGTGTAGATAATGTGCACACCGCCCGAGGTCAGGCCGCTATCGGTGTTGTTGAGGGACGCATCGAATCTGACCGTGCCCGGGCCGTCCGCCCCATAGTTGTTGGACAGGGTTTGATCGGGATCGAGGTTGAATGTAACCAGATTGCCTGCGCCATTGGCCAGCAAAGCATAGTCCGGCGAGACTGCTATCGGCACGTCGTCGACAATCTCAATGGTGATCGCAGCCGACGCGTTGGCGCCGGCCTTGTCGGTAACCGTTAGCCCGAAGACGTCGGTTTCCGTAACGTTGGGCACATCGGTGGTTGCGGACGTCAGGTCATAGACGTAGGTCGCAACCCCGGTTGACGCATTGTAACTCGTGATCGTGAGTGTGCCGTGATCGCCATTGATTACATTGTTGTTGCCCAGGTTGGCGATGAGGATGGTCGTGCCCTTGATGGTGACGGATGCAACGTCGCTCAGGCCGTCCGGATCGGAAATCTTGAATGTGCCGCCAACCTCGATGGTAGTCGGACCGACCTTGGAGCCTGCCGGCAGGCCGGCTTCGTACACCACATCGTTGGCGCCACCAGGATTACCGGTGTCCCCGGTGATCGTCGGTACATCGTTGGTGCCGTGGATGACGACGCTGACCTGCTGGTCGTCCCAGGCGCCCTTGTCGTCGGTGACGCGCACCGT